>CAZEEN010000083.1:0-13574 GCA_964511115.1 uncultured Paludibacter sp.
ATATAATATCTTAAATACTTTGATATATTAAATCTTTGGTTTACATTTGTGGCGTGTTATTACTACTTACAATAACTTTAATTCCAATTACGGATGAGTGAAAAAATTGAAAAACCCAACGACAAATCAAGAAGAGATTTTCTCCAAAACATAGGAATGGCGGGCGTTGGGACACTTTTAGGAGGCGCGGCTGTTTGGGCTGGCTTTAATTACGACCATAAAAAAACTGCCAAACAACGGGTAAAAGTACTTACTGCACAAAATAAATTAGTAGAAATAGAGGCTGATGCAATCAAAGATATTGTAAAATCGCCAACCGAACAATTTACATACCTCCAACAACGAGGTCGTGATGGCCTTGAAGGGAAACGTTTTGTAATGGTTATTGATCTTTCGAAATGCCGCAATGCACGTAAATGTATGAGCGCATGCCAGGAAGCACATCATTTGAGACCTGAGCAACATCATATAAATGTGCTCAAAATGCAAGATACGCCCGAAACTCAACCTTATTACATGCCAAAACCTTGTCAGCATTGCGACAATCCGCCATGTACAGCTGTTTGTCCGGTGGACGCTACTTTCAAACGTCAGGATGGAATTGTGTTAATCGACAACGAACGTTGCATTGGATGCCGTTTTTGTATGGCTGCTTGCCCGTATAGTGCTCGTCTATTTCATTGGCAGGAACCTTTTTATGCAGAACAGGATAAGGATTTGGTGTACGATGTTGAACAAAATGTGCCTCAACGTCGTGGAACAATTTCGAAATGCTTATTTAGTGCTGACAAATTACGTGAAGGTAAATTGCCATCGTGTGTTTCGGCATGTCCAAATGGCGTATATTATTTTGGCGACGAAAACGAAGATGTGGTTACGAATGGCACAACAAAAGAAAGCTTCCGTTTCCGTAAATTACTTGCCGACAATGCTGGTTACACCTTGATGCCCGAACTTGGAACCAAACCACGCGTATATTACTTACCTCCAAAAGGCAAAGAGTATCCGTTTCAGGAAAAAGATAAAGAAGAAGCGGCGGAACATTTTCATATCTAAAAGTCAAGAACCAAGAGTCAAGAATCTAGACAGTAGTAATTTGACCTTCGACTTTAGACATTTTAAGCATTTAATAAAAGATTAAAATCACAATATTATGTCGGATAAAAATAATTCTGAAAAAATCATAACCGATTTACTCTCGCATATCAAGCTTACTAAAAGTTTTATGGCTTGGATGGGCTTGCTAAGTATTTCGCTGATAGTATGTTTGTATGCCTATTTTTTACAATTAAGAGATGGAATGGGTGTTACAGGCCTCGGCGATTATATTTCGTGGGGAATGTATATTTCCAACTTTGTATTTTTTGTTGCAACAAGTTTAATAGGAATGCTTATTAGTGCGGTGCTTTCGTTGCTGAACCAAAAATGGGCTGCACCATTGGCTCGCATTGCCGAAATTATTGCACTGGCATTTGCTGCTGTGGCGGGTTTGGTTATTATTATGGATATGGGACATCCTGAGCGACTATTAAATGTTTTTATTCACGGACGCATTCAGTCACCGATTGTGTGGGATGTAACAGTAGTAACAATTTACGTTTTAATAAGTACTTTGTTTTTATACATTCCGCTTATTCCCGACCTTAAAATTTGTTCTGAAAGACTGACTCATCTTCCTCCTTTTGCACGAAAAATATATACTTTTCTTTCGTTAAACTGGACAGGCTCGCCAGAACAAAAAGAAATGATTAAAAAATCGACTCGTGCGCTTGCCATATTTATTATTCCGGTAGCATTGGCCATACATACGGTAACTTCGTGGTTGTTTGCTAATACTTCGCGTGCAGGTTGGGATTCTACAATTTTTGGTCCTTATTTCGTAACCGGAGCATTTGTATCAGGTACAGCGGCTGTAATTATTGCCATGTTTGTATTCCGTAAAAGCTTTAAATTAGAGGATTATATTACTGAATTTCATTTTGATAAAATTGCCAAGTTGTTGGTATTAGTTTCGCTTGTTTATCTATATTTTAACATAAACGAATACATGGTGCCGGCTTACAAAATGAAACGAGCAGATGGCATACATATTTATAATTTATTTGCCGGCAGCCACGCTATGCTATTTTGGGCAACACAGTTATTGGGATTAATACTACCAATTATACTGATGTTATTCAAGTCAATGCGCAAACCATTGCCATTATTGGTAATCGGTGTGTTTGTTCTGGTTGGTTCATGGTTTAAACGCTATATTATTGTTGTGCCAACGATGGAACATCCATTTTTGCCCATTCAAAATGTGCCCGTAAACTTCAAAGTTTATACGCCAACTTTAATCGAAATTGGTGTTACAATTGCTCCAATGATAATGGTACTTTTAATTGTCACTATACTTTCGAAGGTGATTCCGATAATTCCAATTCATGAAACCATTGAGCACGAAAATGAACAAGAAAAATAAAAAATTGGCAAATATGACATTCCAAAATAAGTATACAGGTTTCGCAATTGCATTGTTACTATTATTTACTGCAAATTCGAGTACGTTTTCTCGTGGTTGGAAAGCACCTGATGACCAAAAAGATAAAAAAAGTTATATCAAGTTTGATGCTTCAACAGCGGCTCAAGGCGAAGCTTTGTACAATGCCAACTGTGCTTCGTGTCACGGAACTCCGGGCAAAAACAATGCACTGAAGTCACTTAATCCGATTCCACCCGATTTGTCGATGGCTCCCACTCAAAGCTTAACTGATGGTGAATTACTTTATATTTTGAATGCAGGTGCAGGTTTAATGCCCTCTTTCAGAAATACACTTGGTGAAGAAAAAGAGTGGATGGTGATTTCGTATTTGCGGGGTTTTAATAAAAACTATGTTCAAGAAATATCGAAATTTGACCCGGCTAAAAGTAAATTAGTAAAATTAGTAAGTTCGTTTGATAAGGCTACAAATGCAATTATCGTAAAGGCTACTGCTAATGAAAAAAACGGTACAATTGCTATTGCCGGAGCTGAAGTTTCGCTATTTGTAAAACGCTATTTTGGTAATTTTCAAATTGATAAATCGGCCAAAACCGATGCAAACGGTATGGCTAAATTTTCGTTCCCAACGGACATGCCTGGCAATAAGGAAGGTGAATTAGATGTGTTGGTTAAAATGTTTGATGAGAATTACGGCGAAGTGCAATCGACATCAACTTACGCTATAGGCATTCCTACAGACAAGCCAGCATTAAATGATAATCGTGCTATTTGGAATGTCGTTGCCAAAGCTCCACTCTGGGTAATAGGCTTGTATTCAGCGGGTTTAATCGCATTTCTATTGTTGCTCGCCTTTTTATTAAATAATCTTCGAAAGATTTATAATTCTAAATACTAAAAAATAATATCATTATGAAACAGTTAGCATTTATTGGACGAATACTTTTCGCCATTCCTATTATCGCTATTGGATTGACTCATTTTTTAATGACACCAGAATTTCTAACAAAATTAGAACATTCACTGATTCCTGGGAGTATGTATACTGTACTTTTATCAGGTGCTATGTTGATAATTGCCAGTATTTTTATTATTTTAAATAAGTATGTAAAAATTGCGTGTTTATGGTTAGCAGGTATGCTCTTTATTATAATCACAACAGTACACATACCTAACTTATTTATTCCAGAACTATTCAAAATGGCGCTTATGGAATCGTTGCAAGATACCGCGTTGCTTGGTGCTTCGTTAATGATTGCTTATTATCTTGAAAATAGCAACAACCCAGAGTAGTATAATCATTAAATAATTAATTGCTTTCAAAAATCGACAGCCATGAAAAAAATTGTTTTTGCAATTGTATTTTTTACATTGACTTTAGCACCAAGTGCATACTCACAAGTAGACCAGTCGGAAGAAGTGCGTGTGGTGGAACATTTAGGTGACACATTGCCTTTGGATCTTAAGTTTGTTACGGATAAAAACGAACCTGTAACGCTCCGCCAATTGATAAACAAACCAACAATTCTTTCTTTTGTTTATTTCGATTGTCCAGGTTTGTGTAGCCCTTTGCTCGAAGGTGTAGGCGATGTAATTCGGAAATCGGACATGGTTCTGGGTAAAGATTATCAGGTTATTACCTTTAGTTTTAACTTTAGAGATACACCCGAAAAGGCTAAAGATAAAAAGAAACGCTTTGTAGAACGATATTCTGCAGACAATGGTGATGGTTGGATATTTTTGACTACCGATAGCACTACCATTTATGAAATTACACACGCTACGGGCTTTATCACTAAGGCTGTTGGGTTTGATTTTATTCATCCATCGGCTATCATTGCTGTAAGCCCGCAAGGAAAAATCACCCGTTATTTGTATGGCATTACCTTCTTACCAATGGATGTGAAATTGGCAGTTGCTGAAGCTAACGAAGGTAAAGCACGTCCGACAATTCAAAAAATAATGCTAATGTGTTATACTTACGACCAGGATAATCAGCGATTTGGACTAGATGTAACTAAAATCATTGGTACAGTTATAGCATTTTTCCTAATCTTATTTGTATTAATTTATTTAGTATTACCACGAAAAAAGAATAAAAACAAAGAATCATGAGCAACGAAACAGAAAAACATGTAAGCTATCTCGATTACAAGGGTGAATACAAAGGTATTTTTGCCTGGATATTTTCCACCGACCATAAACGTATTGCCTTATTATATCTATATTCTATTGCTACCTTTTTCTTTGTAGGTGCTATTTTAGGATTAGTAATGCGTTTTGAACTGGCAGCCCCAGGCGAAACCATTGTTAAGCCACAGACCTACAATGGATTATTTACCGTACATGGTGTGATAATGATTTTCATGGTGGTAATTCCCGGCTTGTCGGCAATATTTGGCAATTTCCTTTTGCCGCTTCATATTGGAGCAAAAGATGTGGCCTTTCCTAAACTCAACCGCTTTTCGTGGTGGATTTTTATTGTAGGTAGCATAATGGCAATTATGACGCAGTTTCTTCGCGAGGGACCACCTGATACTGGTTGGACATTTTATGCTCCTTATTCTACATCAACGGGTACAAGTGTGATTTTGGCTACTTCGGCAGCTTTCGTTCTTGGCTTTTCATCTATTTTAACGGGGTTGAATTTTATTGTTACCATTCACCGAATGCGAGCTCCGGGTATGAAGTTTTTCAATATGCCCCTTTTCCCTTGGTCTATTTATGCAGCATCATGGATTCAGTTGTTAGCTACACCAGTTGTTGGTATTACACTCATTATGCTTATTTTTGAGCGATTATTCGGAATTGGATTTTTCAATCCTGAATTGGGAGGTGACCCGCTTTTATTCCAACATTTATTCTGGATATATTCGCATCCTGCCGTTTACATTATGATTCTACCTGCAATGGGAGTTATTACCGAAATTATTCCTACTTTTTGTCAACAAAAAGTGTATGGTTATAAAGCTATTGCCATTTCGAGTTTGGCTATTGCAGGCGTTGGATTCCTTGTTTGGGGGCACCACATGTACACTTCGGGCATGAGCGAACAAGCACGTTGGTTTTTCTCGCTGCTTACATTTATTGTTGCGGTTCCGAGTGCAATTAAAGTCTTTAACTGGATTCTTACCATGTACAAAGGCTCCATCGACGTAAAACCACCATTTTTGTATGCTTTGTACTTTATTTTCCTGTTTATTATTGGAGGTACAACCGGATTAATTCTTGGTTCGGTAGCAACAAACATACAGGTTCACGACACTGCCTTTATTGTGGCACACTTCCACTATATTATTTTTGGAGGGATGGGATTTGCATTTTTCGCAGCCATACACTTTTGGTTTCCTAAAATGTATGGAAAAATGTACAATATAAAAACTGCAAATTTTGCTTCAACCCTATTATTTATTGGATTTAACTTATTGTATTTTCCTCAATTTATAATTGGTTATCAGGGAATGCCACGTCGTTACTACGATTATCTTCCACATTTTCAATGGGCTCAAGTTTTATCAACTATAGGGGGTGTAATTTTATTTATTGCATTGATTACAATGGTTGCCAATTTAGTGAGAGGAGCTAAAAAGGGGGAAGTTGCACCAGCAAACCCTTGGCATGGTTCTACGTTGGAATGGACAGTTCCATCGCCGCCATCGCTCGAAAATTTTGATACAGACCCTGTTGTAAAGAAGAATCCGTACGAGTACAATTGAGAAGTTAAAAGTTAGAAATTAGAAATTGGAAATTTTAAAAAATGAGTAATCAAGAAAGTCATCCACATGTTCATCGCGACGATGAAGCTCAAAAGTTAGGAATGTGGCTATTTATTTTCACTGAATTATTGTTGTTTGGTGGACTGTTTTTAGTGTATTCCATTTTCAGAGCACAATATCCTGCAAACTTTCACGAGTCGAGTCTTGAACTCAGTGTTACGATGGGGGTAATAAATACTGTTATACTGCTTGTAAGTAGTATGTCGGTAGCAATTTCGCTGACGGCTGTTCAGAAAGGAAACAATAAGTTGGCAAAACTGATGTTGCTTCTAACAGTGGCATTGGCGCTGGCTTTTATGGTAAACAAGTATTTTGAATGGGGCGCAAAGTTTCATCACGGGCTTTATCCGGGCTCGGAGCTAATGGAAATGCTTGATAATGGTCACCATTTGTATTTTGGCTTGTATTTTTTCATGACAGGCTTACATGCACTACACATTATTATTGGTGTGATATTGCTTTTGATAAGCTATGTGAAAATCAACAAAGGCAAAATCCAGTCAGATAACTTTATGCATCTTGAAAATGCTGCGCTTTACTGGCACTTGGTCGATTTAATTTGGATATTCCTATTCCCATTATTGTATTTAATATCTTAAAAATATATTGTTATGTCAGCAAACACTCCACATATTACGCCCTACAGAACTCTTGGGATTATTTTACTGATACTTCTGTCGCTAACATTCGTAACTATAGAAATTACATCAATACATTTGGGTGCTTTTACAGTTACAGCTGCATTGCTAATAGCTGGTTTTAAAGGCTATTTGGTTTTAGCATATTTTATGCATTTAAAACACGAGAATTTACTTCTCAGGATATTAGTAGCTATGGTCTTTGTGCTTTTTGCGCTCATTGTTGTAATTACGTTTATTGATTACGCTTTTAGAACTTAGAAATCAGAAGTTAAAAATTAGAAGTTAGTAGATAGAAATTAGAAAAACAGTTAGAATATATGTTTAGCAACGCATCAAATTTTGTACAGGGAGTCGACATGGCATTTGCCATAATAGTGGGCATTTCCGTATTTTTCCTTATTGTCTTAACCGCATTAATGATTTATTTTGTTGTACGTTACAACAAAAAACGTCATCCTAAATCGGTTTATGTAAAAGACAATGCATGGCTTGAAGCAACTTGGATTGTTGTTCCATTAATCATTGTTTTGTATATGTTTTATATTGGCTGGGAAGGATTTTTACCTATGCGACAGGTTCCAAACGATGCCATGAAAGTTAAAGCTATTGGCAAAATGTGGGTTTGGGAATTTGAGTACGAAGGAAACAAAGTATCGGATACCTTAATGTTACCCATTAATAAAGCGGTAAAGATCGACTTAGTTTCAACGGATGTATTGCATGGTTTTTCGGTACCTGCATTTCGTATAAAAGAAGATGTAGTACCCGTAAAAGAAAATTATACTTGGTTTAAACCTGGTGAATTTGGCGAATTCGATTTATACTGTACGGTATATTGCGGATTGAGTCATTCCTATATGCATTCTATTGTTAAGGTTATTCCTGAAGAAGATTTCAACAAATGGCTTGCTGCTCTACCTGTACGTAAAAAAGAAGATGGCAGTAAGGGACGTAAGTTGCTAGAGAAAAATGGTTGTTTGGCTTGTCATTCGATTGATGGTTCAAAGCTTGTTGGACCTTCGTTTAAGGGTGCTTATGGCTCAAAAATTAAAGTGAAAACCAATGGTGCTGTACGCGAAATTATTTTTGACGACAAATACCTCGAAACGTCAATCTATGATCCAAATGCTGATGTTTCGGGTGATTATCCTCAGGGATTAATGAAATCGTACAAAGATGTTATTTCAAAAGAAGATTTGGTGTTGATAAATGATTATTTAAAAGCGCTTAAATAAAGACAAGAGTCAAGAGCCAAGATAATAAAGATGACAACTATCTCATTCAGTTCAGTTATAAAATTAATGAAATTAAAAGTGTCGGTGGCAGTAACATTTACTGCCATCGCCGGCTTTATAATTTTCAGTCATAACATTAGCCTTGATATCCTCTATCTTATTGCAGGCGTATTACTATTTGCAAGTGGCTCCAGTGCTTTAAACCAAGTACAGGAAGCAGACTATGATTCCCTGATGCCCCGAACAAATATGCGCCCAATACCGACAGGTTTACTAAAAAAAAATCAAGCGTTTATACTTTCGGTATTATTCATTGTAGCAGGGTCATTTTTTCTTTATATAGCTTACGGTACAGTTCCAATGCTATTGGGGTTATTTAATGTGCTTTGGTACAATGGCATATACACGCCACTGAAGCGCATTACTGCATTTGCAGTTGTACCGGGCTCATTGGTGGGTGCTGTGCCTGTATACATTGGTTGGACGGCAGCAGGGGGCTCTTTATACGACATAACGATACTTTTTGTAGGTTTGTTTTTGTTTATATGGCAAGTACCGCATTTCTGGTTATTAATGCTTAAATATGGTGAGGAGTACAATCAGGCAGGTTTTAAAACTGTAACCGGAACATTTCATGCCATGACACTGCCCAATATAATTTTTGTTTGGGTATTATGCACATCTTTTAGTTCGTTGATTGTTCCATTGTTTTTGGACACTGTAAGTTTATGGTTCTTTTTGTTAGTTTTTACACTCAATTTAGCATTTATTTCTTTATTTGTTCAATTGGCATTTAAACCCGAACAACCCATAAGCTTTAAGCGTTCGTTTTTAGGAATAAATATTTACATGATGGTTTTTATGTTGATGCTTATTGCATTTCATCTGATTTAATTTCATGTGATTTATGTTTGTTTAATTAAATGTCAGAAAATCAGCAATTTGAAAATTTTTGCGATTAATTTTCTTTTAGCTATTTGATATTTCAAAAAAAGACAGTATCTTTGCACTCGCAAAAGCAAAAAAAATGGCTGCGTAGCTCAACTGAATAGAGTACCACACTACGGATGTGGGGGTTACAGGTTTGAATCCTGTCGCGGTCACTATAGAAAATCCCAATCAACTGTAAATCAGCGATTGGGTTTTTTGTTTATCACTACTTGCCCCACATTTACGTACAAAGTTTTTATTTTAGTTATTTATTAGCTATCGAGAATATTTTGAACATAATTTCAATATCCTGTTCTAATTGCTAGTTTCTAAAAGAAAGAATTGTACTTAGTATAGTAGTGTGTTGTTTTTGCGTAAGCAGAAATTATAGTTATAATTAAACATAAAATGCTCCGATAACCAAACTTTTTCAATCGGTATATTGTTCATTTTGTGATGTAATCTATTAATTAAAATTATATGGAATCAAAAGAAAAAGTATTGGAAGCTATGAAGCAAGCGGGCGTACCTGTTAATGCCGGAAAGTTGGTTGAATTAACCGGTTTGGAACGCAAAGAGGTGGACAAGGCGATGAAGCAGTTGAAAGCTGATGAAGCTATTGTGTCACCAAAAGTTTGTTTTTGGCAGCCTAAGTAAGAAATTTTAGTTGTAAATGTGTTGAACCGTCGGGCAATTTGTTGCTCGACGGTTTCTTTTTGCTGGCTGGTAGCGGTTTTTGAACGGTATATGTTATGTTTAAAAATCTTTGAAAAATATTTTAATTTCCTTCATTGCTAGTCAAAATATTATTTGTATCTTTGCAGCCCGTTTTGGATAAAACCGAAGAGGACAGAAAATTAAGTAGTTAAAGTAATAAAAACAAAAGAAAGATGCCTACAATTCAACAATTAGTTAGAAAAGGAAGAGCAGAACTCATCGACAAAAGCAAATCGCCAGCTTTGGATTCATGTCCACAGCGTCGCGGTGTGTGTGTTCGTGTGTACACTACCACTCCTAAAAAACCGAACTCGGCCATGCGTAAAGTTGCCCGTGTACGTTTAACTAACCAAAAAGAAGTGAATGCTTACATTCCGGGCGAAGGACACAACTTACAAGAGCACTCTATCGTAATGGTACGTGGTGGTCGTGTAAAAGACCTTCCGGGTGTTCGTTATCACGTGGTTCGTGGAACACTAGATACAGCCGGTGTAAACGGTCGTACTCAACGTCGTTCGAAATACGGAGCAAAACGTCCGAAACCAGGACAACCAGCAGCTAAGGGTGCACCGGTTAAAGGTAAAAAGAAATAAAAACTGAGTTATAAAGTTTGTAAAGTTATAAGGTTCATAAAGTTATAAGGTTACATAGTTTATAAAGTAAGTTCTGATTTCACTTTTCTAAAAAAAAAACTAACAAATTCAAGTTTCACAACTTGTTGGAGTTTTAAAGGTAGCAGATGAAGGTTGAGTAAATGGCTCGGAGGAGTTGTTGAAGCAAAACTAAAGCAACCAAAAAACAAAAACGTAATTATTATTAAAGATGAGAAAATCGAAACCAAAGAAACGGGTTATCCTTCCGGATCCTGTTTTCAACGATTCGGTGGTTACAAAATTTGTAAACCACTTAATGTACGATGGTAAAAAATCAACCGCCTTCGACATTTTCTATTCTGCACTCGAAGTAGTTAAAAACAAACTACCGAATGAAGAAAAAACCACTCTCGAAATCTGGAAAAAAGCCCTCGAAAACATAACTCCCCTTGTTGAGGTTAAATCGCGCCGTGTAGGTGGTGCTACATTCCAGGTTCCAACAGAAATCCGTGCTGATCGCAAGGAATCAATCTCAATGAAAAATCTTATTTTATACGCCCGTAAACGTGGTGGACGCTCGATGGCCGATAAATTGGCTGCCGAAATCGTTGACGCGTTCAATAATCAGGGTGGTGCATTTAAACGTAAGGAAGACATCCACCGTATGGCTGATGCTAACCGCGCATTTGCACACTTCAGATTTTAATTGATAAACAATATAAAAAAGAAAAATCAATAGTTACAAATGGCTAAAGGAGATTTAAGTTATAATAGAAATATCGGTATCATGGCGCACATCGATGCTGGTAAAACAACTACGTCTGAACGTATCTTGTTTTATACCGGATTAACTCACAAAATTGGTGAGGTACACGATGGTGCGGCTACTATGGACTGGATGGAACAGGAGCAGGAGCGTGGTATTACCATTACTTCGGCTGCTACAACAACTTCTTGGAATTATTTAGGTGATAAATATAAAATCAACCTGATTGACACTCCGGGACACGTTGACTTTACAGTTGAGGTGGAGCGTTCGTTACGTATTTTGGATGGTGCTGTTGCTACATTCTGTGCGGTTGGTGGTGTTGAACCACAATCTGAAACAGTTTGGCGTCAGGCCGACAAATACAATGTGCCACGTATCGGTTTCGTAAACAAAATGGACCGTTCGGGTGCCGATTTCTACGAAGTAATTCGTCAGATTAAAGATGTTCTTGGTGCAAAACCTTGTCCAATTCAAATTCCAATTGGCGCCGAAGAAAAATTCAAAGGCGTTATTGATTTAGTGCAAATGAAAGCTATTCTTTGGCACGACGAAACAATGGGAGCAGAGTATTCTACTGAAGATATTCCTGCTGATTTATTGGCCGAAGCTGAAGAGTGGAGAGACAAAATGTTGGAAGTAATTGCTGAGTATGATGATGTTTTGATGGAAAAATACTTTGATGATCCTTCAACAATTACTGTTGACGAAATTAAAGTGGCTATCCGCAAAGCAACATTATCGATGGAAATTAATCCAATGATTTGTGGTTCTGCTTTCAAAAACAAAGGTGTACAAACTATGCTTGATGCTGTTTGTGCTTACTTGCCAAGTCCGCTTGATACCCCAGAAACTATTGGATACGATCCACGTGACCCTGAAAAAGAAGTTGTACGTCATCCTGATGCAAACGAGCCATTGTGTGCGTTGGCATTTAAGATTGCAACTGACCCTTATGTAGGTCGTTTGTGTTTCTTCAGAGTATACTCAGGTAAATTACCTGCTGGTTCGTATGTATACAATACCCGTTCTGAAAAGAAAGAACGTATTTCACGTATTTTCCAAATGCACTCTAACAAACAAAATCCTGTTGAATTGATTTCGGCTGGTGATATTGGCGCTGGAGTTGGATTTAAAGATATTCGTACCGGAGATACATTGTGCGACGAAGCACATCAAATTACATTGGAATCTATGGATTTCCCAACACCGGTTATTGGTATTTCAATTGAGCCTAAAACTCAGAAAGATCTTGATAAATTGGGTATGGGATTGGCCAAATTAGCCGAAGAAGATCCAACCTTTACTGTACACACACAAGAGCAATCGGGTCAGACTATTATTAGTGGTATGGGTGAGCTTCACCTCGAAATCATTATCGATCGTTTGAAACGTGAGTTTAAAGTGGAATGTAATCAAGGTCGTCCTCAGGTATCGTACAAAGAGGCTATTTCAAAATCAGTTGAAATTCGTGAGGTTTACAAAAAACAATCGGGTGGTCGTGGTAAATTTGCCGACATGATTGTTCGCGTTGAACCAGCTGATAAAGAATTTGAAGGTTCTTTACAATTTATTGATATGGTAAAAGGTGGTAACATTCCTAAAGAATATATCCCTGCTATCCAAAAAGGATTCAACGCTGCCATGAAAAATGGTGTATTAGCTGGATTCCCACTCGATAAATTAAAAGTGACTGTACTTGATGGTTCGTACCACGCAGTTGACTCGGATCAATTATCATTCGAAATTTGTGCTCAGATGGCTTATAAAGAAGCTTGTGCCAAAGCAAAACCAATTTTGTTGGAACCAATCATGAAAATGGAAGTGGTAACACCGGAAGAAAGTATGGGTGATGTTATTGGTGACTTAAACAAACGTCGTGGACAAGTTGAAGGTATGGATACAAGTCGCTCTGGAGCTCGTATTGTAAAAGCAAAAGTGCCATTGGCCGAAACCTTTGGTTATGTAACTGCTTTACGTACTATCACTTCGGGTCGTGCAACTTCAACTATGGAATTCGATCATTATGCCGAAGTTTCGAGCTCTATTGCGAAAGAAGTAGTAGCCGAAGCGAAAGGTAAAGTAGAATTGCTTTAAGAAGTTTATAGTTGACAGTTTATAGTTGTCAATAAATAACGTAGAAAAACAGAATTGTTGAATCAACCGATAGTGAATGACTCTTATCGGGGGATTCAAACAATTTATAAAACAAAATAATAATAAAAGACATGAGTCAAAAAATTCGTATCAAACTGAAATCGTACGATCATATTTTGGTTGACAAATCAGCCGAAAAAATCGTAAAAACAGTGAAAGCTACGGGAGCTGTAGTAAGTGGACCAATTCCATTGCCAACTCACAAACGTATCTTTACTGTAAACCGTTCTACTTTCGTTAATAAAAAATCGCGTGAGCAGTTCGAACTTTCATCGTA
>CAZEEN010000084.1:0-2564 GCA_964511115.1 uncultured Paludibacter sp.
TAAGCTGTACTTTCGATAAATTCATAGTCAGTAATTGCTTCTTACGGGAAGCAAGTACCATAATGGCATAATTTCCATCAGCCTGAAAATAAACAATTTCGCTGGGATGTACCTGAATAAGTTCGTCGCGTGATTTAAAAATGATATTTTTCATAAAATGCTACTTTTTTCTATAAAGTTTTGCTTTTTGACGCATTAGCTCAGTCCCGTTTTTTGTTACAATTAGTTCGTACGAGGTGTTTGGTTGTGTACCTAAAATAATTATTTCGCAGATATAGCTGTATTCGCCCGATTTAAAAATATAGCTGTGGTTTCCACCGCTGCCGTCGAAATTAATTTCGCCATTTTGTAGGATTAGCGCTGGCTTTTCTGACTGGGTTTGGGTTCGCTTCCAGGATGCGTATCGGTATTTGTTGTTGGCTGTTTCGTCGATGCGGATGCGATGGGTTTTGGTTTGGAGCGTGTAAATAGGTTTTATAAAGCTGCGTAACGAAGGATGAAGGACGCTTTTTTGTGCCAAAATCAGTTTCTCTTTTTTTGCTTTTTCCAGTTCCGATTGATAGTTTATTGCGGTGATTTTTCCATCGGAGTTGAGCCACACATCGCCTGATAGCAGCATGATGCCACGCCAACCCATTGCCGACCAGTCGGTTTTTAAGTCGGATTGTGCTATGGTTTTCATGAGTTTCGTGTCGAAAACCTCGTCGAAACGGGTAAGGAGTTCTTTTTTGTTTCGGATTGCTGGAATGGGATTCTCTCTGGTTAAAGGATATGCTACCAAATCACAAATTTGGCTTTTGTTGTTGGCTTTAACATGTTGAATTAGGGTTCTAATATGCTGTTGGTCATTGGGGCTTAATTCCTGACTTTTTAAAGTTGTGAGATGTAGAAAAATGAGTAGGACTGTCGTGATTTGTTTCATGTTTATTTATCTTCAATTTTATTTTTTTTCATTATATATTTCTTTCCCAAACACCCCCAAACAGCCGTTTACGTATTCCGCATCACTTCACATTTTTCAAATCCAAGTTTTTTTGCCCATTTACCGGTGGGAGTTTTCAAAGCACATTCGGATAAGTTTGATTTGTTGTACGCTATTTGCCTAATTTTTTATTTCTGCTTTTCTTTTTTGCTGATATAGTCAGTTACGGCTTCTACGCGATTAATAAACTCGGATTTCGAAGGGAAAAACTGTTGAATGTTGGTTGGGAGTTTGTCCACTAAGTTGTAAGTTGCTACTCCGATTGGTTTATTGACATCTTCTAAAGCAAATTCTACTACGGTTCGGCTTTTCGACTTACAAATTACGATACCGATGCTGGCGTTTTCGTGATGTTTTTTTACTAAACGATTTAGTGCAGTTAAGTAAAAATTCATTTTCCCTGCGTAATCGGGTTGAAATTCATCTGTTTTTAGTTCTATGGCTACCAAACATTGTAGTTGTCTGTGATATAGTAAAAGGTCTATTTCGAAGGTCTTATCATCCACGCGTACAGGATATTGGTTGCCCACGAAAGTAAAATCGCCACCCATTTCAATCAGAAAATTACGAATATTGGATAGTATGGCTTGCTCTAACTGTGCCTCGGTGTGTGGTTCGGTCAGGTTCAAAAAACCAAATAACAATTCGTCTTTTATCATCAAATCGGCCTCACAGGCTATAGCAGCAGGTAGTGTTCCGGCAAAGTTATTTTGGTTGATTAGTGTGCGCTGATAGGTTTGTGCCACTATAGCATTCGTGAGCATGGTTTTCGACCATCGTTGCTGTTTGGTGAGGTTTATGTAGTAAAAACGTTCGTGTTCGTCTTTGCATTTTTCGATAATGATAATATTATGCGTCCATGGAATTTCTGCCACTAATGGTGGCAGAATTAATTTGCTGTCTTGGTATTGTTCGACTAATGTTCTCATTCTCCATAAATTACGAGCAGAAAACCCATCAATTCCAATAAATTCGGCTTGTAATTCTGCCGCCAACAACTCAACAATGCTTTTGCCCCAGCCAAATTGTTGTTGTCGTTCGAGAATGGTTTTACCAATATTCCAATAAAGGTTTACCTGTTCGGCATTTACTTTTTGAAGTGCGCGGTATTGGGCTGCTTTTATCTGACTTTTTATGTCGGCAATAAATTCTAAGTGCGATTTTTCTAATTGCATAAATATTTTCTGTTAAGAACAGTTTTCGTTTAATTCTTTCAATAGGCTCTAAAGGACAAAATGTCCTTTAAGCATTTTGCTTGTTTTATCCATTACAACTCTTCCAACAACTTACTCGCTTTCTCTCCATAATACTCACTATCCATCAACTCATTCAGGTATTTTATGGCTTCGTGTTTGTTGTAAAGTTTTAATTCGGTAAGTGCCAGATACCAGCGCACGTCTTCGTAATAGATATAAGATTCAGGGAAATTGTATAGTTTTAGTAATGCATTGAGGGCTTGTTCAGGTTGTTTATCTATTAATTTGGTTGCATTCAGAAACTCCGTTTCCTGTGGGTTGGCTTCACCACCACGCATTAATCCGGCTTCAGGAACAGTATAATTAAATTCAAACTGACTATCCAT
>CAZEEN010000084.1:2664-13531 GCA_964511115.1 uncultured Paludibacter sp.
GTTTCTTTCAGCTGACTATCAGAAGCCATTTCAGCTTCGAAAGCTTGTATTTCAACCTCGCTCATTTGGCTAAGCAGGTAATTGTCTATTTTGGTTTGTATATCTTTGTTATTCATATTCTTCTGATTTAATATTGTGATATACTATTGGTACTTAGCTTCAATTTAAGCTTGCTTTCAAGGCTTTCAATACACCTCTGACGTTTATTCCGCAAGGTGTTGATACTGCTAAATCCTACTACTTTTCCTAACATATCTTCAAAACTCATTTTTTTATAATAGCGCATTTCGAGTATTGTTTTACATGGTTCGGTTAGCAGTTTTACCACTTGTCGAACAATGGTTTCTTTTCTATCTTTTTCGTAATCGTAAGTGCCTGTTGCCAAGGGATTTGTTTTGTGTGTGCCCGCTGTAATGTCGTTGAAATCATTGGGCTCGTCTGCCAAATCGCTAGAGTAGTTTACATGCCGAATTATATGTTCACCCTCTATTATATCTGCGCTAACAGTGTTTTGTAACCTTTTGCGTTTTTCGGGGTCAAGCTTATAAAGTTGGTCAAGAATTTTGAAATTCATTATTTGACTTACGTAGTCCTTGAATTCCACAGTCATGGTTTGGAGTTTCAATGAAATTGTATTTTGATAGAAAGCCATAAATGCCTCTTGGTAAGCTACTTCAATATCTAAACCTTGCTGTTGTGCGTACTTGGCTGTGTATGTTTTTACAAGAAAGTTACATTCCTCGTAAATATTTGAAATTGTACGGCGATCATTCTCACGTACTTTATTAAGTCTAAGATTGTCGTTTGCTATTCGTTGTTCGCGGGTAGATGTCATAAACTATTTTTTAATAATAAAGCTTTTGGTTGCAATATTTATTTTGTTGGAATCAAAAATAGGGATTGCCCTTTCGTTGCTGTATATTTCGTTCAGCCAATCTTCAAATTCGTTCGAGTCGCTGCGCTTGGGTTGTGGTTTTTTGTTTTCAATTGCCGACAAATCTAATTGTTTTTCAGAAGCAATTAACACCAATGTTTCCATACCCAATGCGGAGTCTTCGCCAATCCGAAATACATCTTTCGGGAAAATCTTTGATTCACCAGCTTGTAATATATAATCGTATTTCTTGTTTGCGTCGGTAGCTAATGCTATCGCGTTATCGGGCATTACATCTACCAATTGAAAGTACATAGCCCGTGTATCATTGTTAGTTACACGTATCACAAAGCGATCACCGTATTTGAATTCGACAGTACCGTTTCTGGTTTTACTTTTAATATCCAGGTGTTTTCCTGCATTATCAACTGGTATTAACTGAAAATCAACTTTTGAAAAGCTTGATTTTGCATTTCTTAAAATACGAGCACGCATTTCATCCGGATTTTCACCCTCCGATGTTCTGTAACGGTATTTTGTTACGAAAGCCCACGAATTAAGAATTTGTTTTCTATTTATGTTTTTGTCAATGGTCAAAGCGCATTGAAATAGGGTAGCACTATCCACTTTCGCAATGGTAATTGGGTTGGCTTTGGTACGATTATATGTATCTGCGGGATAAAAAGCTATTTCGGCACCGGCAAAAATGCCATTCAATGTTCCGGCATTTATTGCAACACGTCCGTTAACATCATATTTATTCACTTTAAAATATCGAGGTAAATCAATCGCCTTGCCTGCAAACACTTTTCTATCAGCATTACCTTCCATTTGTGGAGTTTGATAGTGTGGTTTAGATAAAGTTCTTTTTTTTTGAAGAGCTTCAACTAACTCTTTACTTACCGATTCGAAAAAAGAAACATAACTCATTTGGGTTATGTTGTTTGAGAGCACTTTACTTAATGCATACGAAAGTGAGCCATACCCTTTGCCATTTTCTTGATATTCTTTATTTTGTTGCTCGGCGGAACAGGCACTTATTATTAGAATAGGTGAAATCTTAGTAGAACTACTCCGAGTTATTGGTTGTTCTTCTGAGTACAAAGTTTCAGTTTGCGTATTTGTACTGTCTTTCACTTTTTCAAAACCTGGAATTACAAATACTTCATTTGTACCTCTATAAACAGCGCTTGGATCTGAATCATCCGTACTTCGAGTGGCAGTCCCAGTATGGCATGCATCTAAGAATACAAGTACGTCGCCTTTTGAACCTACTTTCGAACGCAGATTTCCCAAAAGAGCATTCAACTCATCGTCGATAAAATGAGTTTTCAAATTGCCACTACCGTTTAAATTTGTTTTACCGGCATCAAAAGGAACCAATGCTTCGTCTAATCCATCCAATTCATCACCATTGGTATCGGTAACTTGTTGTCCGTGACCCGAAAAGTGAAATACAACTATATCACCTTCTTGCGATTTTCGAATCAAGTTGTTGAAAGAGTTCGTAATTCCAGCTTTTGTGGCTTGTTCGTTCGTGATAGTAGCTATGTTTTGTGGAAGGAAACCTTGTTTCAGAAGAGCTGACTTAATAAGTGGCACATCGTTGTCGGAGCTTATTGTGTTCCAACCACTTTGAGTTGGATATTTACCAATAGCAACAATTAACGCCCGCTTTTCAGCATTAACAGTGAATGAGAGGAGTGAAATCAATAGTAAAAATGCTGTTGTAAAACGGATTGTTGCTTTTCTCATAAAATTAATGGTATTAAAATGCAAATATACAAGGAAATAATTGATAAATAATGCCAATTAATTAATAAATCTTGTTTTTGTTTGAAATTAATTTTTCAAAATAAAATAATATATAATGCTTAATATCAGCAATATATTATTTCGTAAATACTAAATAATTAAATTTAATTTGACAACGCGGTTACTTTTTTGAAATAACACAGATATAACATTATAGAGATTGAAATTCAAACTTAATGCTTTTCGAAAATAAATTTCAATTTTAATTTTTAATCTCTGGTTACTTTTTTGAAATTATACAGATATACATTTAAACAAAACAATTTACAAATAAACAAAATTCAAAAACAATTTAAAAAATTATCATCATGAAAAAGTTAGTAGTAGCAATCGCAATCGTTATGAGCATGTTTTCAATCAATATATTAGCTCAAAATGAGTCAGTTACCTATAAAGTAACCAATTATTCGATTAACGGCATCAATTACGATAACTTAGCGCTTGAAGGCGACATTGCATTAAGTTTTTATATGTGCGAAAACAACTCTCCATGCTTCGCTAATGTGTGGCGAAATAAGAACTCACAATCGTATGGAGGCGTTTATTCCTTTAAAACAAACGATATAGCAGAAACAGAAACAACGTATGCCGCTAAAGAATTTACTTTTACCTGGCAGTATTTCAATTCCTACGACAGTGATAATGGAGAAGCTAAAGTATCCATTACTCAAATTTATATTGGATCTACTGTAAAGTTTGAAGCAGAAATTGTTTTAATGGGTAAGAATGAAATTCTCTTGTTGAAAGGCTATTTGGAGTGATGTTATTCTCAACTGCCTCAAAATAAACAATTTGGTAGGGTTTGATACAGATAGGTTTGTCAAGTCAATTGAAGAGTAGTTACCTAATACGATTTTGTTTTCTATCCCTCTTTTTCAATCGATTGTATCACTAATCCGGCAATGGTCATGCCGAACATTGCCGGCATATAGGATGTAGTTCCGTTAATTTTAGCTTTCAGGCTGCACCATTCGTGATTTACTAAATCTGGGTCGCCGGGACCGTGTTCCGTTTTTGGGCAAAAACATTTTTCGGAACCGCACGATTCATTTTCGCCTTTATTTTGCAACAACTCATCGCTATATACGCACATAAATTTCTTACTCGTTCCACCCAATTTTTTCAACCTACCACGTAATGCTGCTCCAAGCGGACAGCCCTGCACTTTCCAGAATTCGGTTACTTTTATACGTGTTGGGTCCATTTTTAGTGCAGCTCCCATCGACGAAAAAAAAGTTGCTTTGGTTTTTGTGGCAGTTTGTATCAGGTGAACTTTGTTAGAAAGGCTATCTATACCATCGATAATATAATCGTACGAATCCAACTCAAACGATTCGGAAGTTTCGGGACTATAAATTTTTTGTAATGCGATGATTTCGGCTTTTGGATTTATTTCGAGCAAACGATCCTTGAGAACTTCGGTTTTTACTTTTCCAACCGTTTTTGTGGTTGCAAGCAATTGTCGGTTTACATTGGTTACGCATACGCGGTCGGAATCGACAATGGTTAAATGCCGAATGCCTGAGCGAACCAAGCTTTCGGCACACCAACTGCCTACACCGCCTATTCCAAATATAATAACACGCTTTTCGGCAGCTCGCTCTATAAAACTTTTTCCTAAAAGCAGTTCCGTGCGTTGGAAAATACCTTTTTCAATTCCCATTATTAAAACTAAATCAATTTAAAATTATATTTCAGCTACTCTTTTTGACGCTATATCGCAAAATTCGGCATTAAGTTCAAAGCCTATAAAGTTGCGATTCAGCATTTTGGCCGCAACTGCTGTACTTCCCGAACCCATAAACGGGTCGAGCACAAGTTCGCCTTCGTTGCTACTGATTTCGATAAACGGCAGGCAAACTTTCAGTGGTTTTTGCGTTTTATGTTTGGTGCGTTCTTTTCCCATGCATATCGGCGACTGAATGAAATTGTGCATTTCGTTTACTGGTTTATGATTCCACGTTTTAGGTGAACCTTTCGAAAAATGCACCAACATTTCCATACTGTTGGCATACATTTTACGGGTGTAAATGGCAGGAAATGGATTTGTTTTGTGCCAGTGAATTACTTTTCGAAACTGAAAACCAACACGTTCCACCATACGATTGAGGTACGACACAAAATCGTCGCCACACCATAAATAACCTGCTGCCCCCGGCTTACAAACGCGGTAACATTCGATAAGCACCTCTTCTAAAAACTTCAAATAAGCTTCTTCCGAATCAAAACCATCGAATTCGAACTCAGTAACCACATCTTTATGATTTTTAAGTCCCTGTACATTTTGAGCTCGGTATTGGTAGTATGGTGGGTCGGTAAAAATCAAATCAACACAAGCATCGGGCATTGCTCGCAAGCCATCGAGGCACGATTGATTATGAATTATGTTGATTTGCATATATTTTTACTCAATAACCACTTAATAACTATCTAATAACCACCTAATAACCACTTAATAACCACCTAATAACCACTTAATAACTTTACGAACTTTATCAACTTTACAAACTAAAATATCTGTCTAATAAATTTTTAGCCGCTATAAACGAACTTCTTTTATTCGAAAGCACATCCTTTTCAGCCTCTATTAATAACTTTTTTATAGCTTCGTTTTGATAAAAATTTGTTTTTAGATGATCGTTTATCGATTCGTACATCCAATATTTCGATTGCGAATTGCGTTTTTTGTCAAAATAGTTATTTGATTTTGTGAAAGCTACAAAATTCTGAACCATTTGCCACACTTCGGTAATGCCAGTATATTCAATGGCCGAACACGTTACCACTTCGGGCGACCAGCCCGATTCGGGCGCCGGAAATAGATGTAATGCATTCTGAAATTGTACCCGAGCCACATCAGCTCTATCTTTATTGTTCCCGTCGCATTTGTTTATGGCTATGCCGTCGGCCATTTCCATAATGCCACGTTTTATTCCTTGTAACTCGTCACCAGCACCAGCTATTTGAATGAGTAAGAAAAAATCGACCATCGAATGTACAGCCGTTTCGGATTGACCTACACCCACTGTTTCTACAAAAATGGTATCAAAACCTGCTGCTTCGCAAAGTACAATACTTTCGCGTGTTTTACGTGCTACACCACCCAGCGAACCTGCCGAAGGCGAAGGTCGGATAAAGGCATTGGGTGCGACCGAAAGTTCCTCCATGCGCGTTTTATCCCCCAAAATACTGCCTTTGGAACGCTCACTGCTTGGGTCAATAGCCAATACAGCTAACTTATGTCCGCCACGCACCAAATGCATGCCAAGTGCTTCAATAAAAGTACTTTTTCCGGCACCAGGCACTCCAGTAATTCCCAAGCGAACTGAATTTCCGGTAAAGGGCAAACATTTTTCAATAACTTCCTGGGCTAAATGCTGATGTTCGGGCAATGAACTTTCGACTAATGTAACAGCCTGACTTAGAATGGCTACATTACCACTACGAATACCAGCAACAAACTCATTGGCAGTGAGTTGTTGGCGTTTTTGTCGTGTTTTACGATATGGATTTACAGCCGGAAGCGATTCAACGCCTTCGTTCACGCTAAGTCCTTTGTAAGTTGGGTCGTTTTCGGGATGATGGTGGGAGTAATGCACAGTTATTTTTTTACTTTCCAGTTGAGAACCAGAATGATAAACGAGTTGTCGGGATCGTTGGTCTGAATTGTAATCGACTTTTTATACTCACCTTCTGCTAAACTTTTTGCATCGAGTATGAACGATAGTTGACCAGTTTTACCTCCACCAATACTGAGTTTTGGTTGATGAAAAGTTATTTCTCTATTGTTGTTTATAACTCTACGAATTTCTAGGGGGTTTATGCCTTTGTTGCTAATTTTGAATTGAGCACTCTTTTTTGTGCCTTTTTTTACATCACCAAAACTGAGAGTTCTGCCAGCTGTTTCCAAAATGGGTGCTTTCCGTTTTTGGTCGGGTGTAAGCTTGCTGAAGTCTTCAATTATATTCGAATACACTTGTAGTTGAAAATCCTGTGTGAATTTTTTTTGACCATTCAATGAGACATAAACCTCATCAGAGAGCGGTCCCCATTGGTTGCATAAATTTGAATTAAAAGTAAAATTGATTTTACCTGTTTCATTCGATTTTAAAATTTCGGGAGTTACTTTTGCTGTGATGTAAGCGGGCAAATTTTCAACCGTTGGACGTATGGTGTTATTGCCCGTATTTTGAATATCAATACTTCGAAGCTGCGTTTTTCCTTTATCGATATTATTCATTTGAATTGCTTTTCCACTCAAACGTAAATCGCCCATTATCACCGGAAGCAGACTCGTTGAGTTGTTTTCGGAAGTTGGTTTAGGAATAACTTCACCTCTAATAGTTAAGTTTACTACTTCTTCGGTGGCATTGCTATAAACTGATATAGTTTTTGTAAATGCCCCAGGGCGACCTAAAGGGTTGTAAGCTACAGTTATAGTTCCTTTTTTGCCTGGTTCGATAGGCTCTTTTGTCCAAGTAGGTGTTGTGCAACCACACGAAGCCTGTACGCGACTTACCACCATAGGAGCGTTTCCTTTGTTGGTGAAATTAAAAACAATGGTAGCTTTGCCGTCTTCTTCATTAATTTTTCCAAAGTCATGACTACTTTTTTCGAATGTAATTACCGGTTTTTGTGCCATCAGTAATGTGAACGATACCAATGCGATAAACAATAAGCAATATTTTCTCATAATGAAATTTTTTGTTGAATTAATAATTTTATTTGCAATTGCAAAAGTAAAAAAAAAGCAATAAAAGGAATTATTTTTGCTGAAATAATGGTTTAATTATCGTTAAAAGCTAAATTCCTACCCTCTACTATTCGTTTTTTTGCGTTTAAAATGTCCTTTTCCGGCTGCAAATTTTTTGTGTCCGAAACGGTTTTTTTCAGGATTGTACTCTGGTGCTTCGCCCAATTCGGCTGGCAGTGGAATTTTAAAAATATCTTTTTCTAAAAATGTTTCTATTTGTTTGAACTTGTATTGTTCTTCAGTCGAAACAAAGGTTATGGACATTCCTTCAGCACTTGCACGGGCTGTACGGCCAATACGGTGTACATAATCTTCGGCATCGTGTGGTACATCATAATTTACAACCAACGAAATATCGTCGATATCGATGCCACGCGAAACAATATCGGTTGCCACCAAAATGCTAACGCGGTTGTTGCGAAATTCGTGCATGATATGTTCGCGTTGCGATTGGTCAAGGTCGGAGTGCATTTCGCCTACGGAAAGTCCCATTTGTCGAAAAGTTTTGGTTAATTCCTTTACTTTGAGCTTCGAACCCGAAAAAATAATAACCTTATTGGGGGTTTGTTCAACAAATAAATGACGAACAATGGCATGTTTTTGCGCTTCGTGACAAATATAAGCCGTTTGCATAATGCTTTCGGGCGGACGCGAAACAGCAATTTTAACTTCTGCAGGGTCATTCAATATCGTTTTGGCCAATTGCCGTATTTTTGGTGGCATAGTTGCCGAAAACATAATGGTTTGTCGGTCTTTGGGCAAACGATTGACAACCTGCATAATATCGTCGAAAAATCCCATGTCGAGCATGCGGTCGGCTTCGTCCAGAATAAAGTATTTTACTTCCGAAAAATCAATTTCGTACAAGTTGAGATGCGACAATAATCGTCCGGGAGTGGCTATTACCACATCGGCACCGTTTTGCAGTCCGCGTCGTTGTGTTTCCCAAGCAGTAGCATCGTTGCCGCCATACACTGCTACCGACGAAAAACTGGTAAAGTACGAAAAACCTTCCATTTGTTGGTCGATTTGTTGCGCCAACTCACGAGTAGGTGCCATAATAATGGCGTTTACTTTGTTTTCGGAATTTTTTTCGGTTTGCAAATTGTGCAAAAGCGGTAATATAAAAGCAGCTGTTTTTCCGGTTCCGGTTTGAGCGCATGCAATTACATCGCGCTTGGCAAGTATAACCGGAATTGTTTCAGCCTGTACTGGTGTTGCTTCAGAAAAGTTCATGGCTTGTAGGCCTTGCTGAACTTCATCGCAAAGAGGTAATTCGTCGAATCGCATAAATTTGGGGATTGAATTTGTACAAAGATAGCTAAAATTAAATCAACTCCTTTTGTTTCAGAATAAATTCCATTTCCGATTGAACATTAGCTGCTTCACGACGGGCTGCATCGGCATAATCCGTTTCGGATGAGGCATAAATAATTTGACGTGAAGAATTTACCAACAAGCCACAAGAGCTATTCAAACCGTATTTGCAAACTTCCTCCAAACTTCCACCTTGTGCTCCAACTCCGGGCACGAGCAGAAAATGTTCGGGTACTATGGCGCGAACATCCGTAAGCATTTCGGCTTTGGTAGCTCCTACCACATACATCATATTTTCGTCTGTTCCCCAGCCAAGCGAAGTTTTCAGCACTTTTTCGAATAAGCGTTCGCCCGTTTCGGCATCGCGCATAAATTGAAAATCGAAAGCGCCTTTGTTCGAAGTTAAAGCCAACAAAGTAACCCATTTCCCTTCGTAAGTGAGAAAAGGCATTACCGAATCTTCGCCCATATAAGGTGCAACGGTTACCGAATCCACATCCATGGCACCAAAAAACGTGCTGGCATACATGGCCGATGTATTTCCAATATCACCACGTTTGGCATCGGCAATAATAAACTGATCGGGATAATTGGTTCGGATATATTCCACCGTGCGCTCAAAAACGTCCCAGCCTTGTAAACCTAAACTTTCATAAAAAGCCAAATTAGGTTTATAAGCCACACAAAGGTCGGCAGTAGCATCGATTATGGCTTTATTAAAAGCAAAAATCGGATCTTCCGACTCGTCGAACAGAAACTCAGGAATTTTGGTGGCATCTGTGTCAAGTCCAACGCATAAAAAGGATTTCTTGCGTTGAATATTTTCGAATAATTCTTGTTTTGTCATTTTAAAAATTAGAAGTTAGAAGTTAGAAATTTGACTGCCCCCAACCCCTAAAGGGGAGTTGAAGTTAGTATTGTATAATAAATTTTTTCTATATTTTGGTAAATATATATTGTTTTCTAAGTAATGGACAAAATATAATGTCGTATTTTGAACGCTAAGTACGCTAAGACAGAAAGGCGCTAAGATTTAATTTACGTTGCGGCTTAAGTACTTTGCATCTTTGCGTTTACAAAAAGTATTTTGGTGTATCTTCTTTTTCCAATTACTTAAATTAAAAAATCGCGTACTTTTTTGTTGATAAATTTTTTAATATCGTTCCAGCTTTGTTTTTTTATTGTTTCTGGCTCTTCGCTTTCGTCGGCATCAGTAAAATAAGTTAAGGCAGTTGGAATCGAAATGCCAAGAATTTGTTTCGAGTATTTTTGTTTATGATAATCAATAAAATTCTGAATGGTATATTCTCTCAATAATTCTGCAATATCCCAAAAATCTTTCTTTTTCCCACGTCCTAAAACAGCTTGAACTTTCATGGCAATTAAGTCTTTATCACTTAGCATTCGAATGCCTTCTTCTATTTCAATATCTTCAATTAGTTCGTGTGGATAATAAACTATGTCAACCTTTACATTATCGATATAACAAAAAATTCCCCAATTTGAAAAGGCATTTTCATAGAAAAATCTTTCTCCAAAATAGGTTTTTAGATTTTGTTCTAATTCAGATTTGTCAAACTTTACAGACGAAAATAGGTCAAGATCAACAGATTTTCTATGACCATATTTTAAAGAAATAGCAGTTCCTCCAACTAAATTAAAATTACTTAATTCAGGAATCAGCATCAATTCTTTTAATAAGGATAAAGTCCCGGGTTCAACTGTCTGTTTGTGTAACATTTTAGTTCGGTTAAATTATGATTAATTAGTACTGCTGCTAATTGCATTCTATGTTCTGGTAAAAACTTCACATTTAAAATTACTTTCTCAATTTTCTCATCTCCATAATACCTTCTACACTGACGAATATCTTCAATATCACCCCGTTCGAATACACGAGCAATCACAAAATCAGCCTTGGCATCAATATCGAGCTTCTCGAAATTTACATCCCAAAATATGCGTTTTTCAAATATCGGCTTCATCTTCATTCTTCTTTCTAACTTCTTCTTTCTAATTTCTAATTTCTAATTTCTAACTTCTACCTTCTAATTTCTACCTTCTACCTTCTACCTTCTACCTTCTACCTTGGTTACAACTCGCTTTCT
>CAZEEN010000085.1:0-1386 GCA_964511115.1 uncultured Paludibacter sp.
TCGCGAAAAAATGAGACTTTGAATGTGGAAGTGAGTTGTTGGCAGAAAAAATAAATTTTTGATTTAAAACAAAAAAAAGTTCCTTAATTAGGAACTTTTTTGTTGTGGCGTCACCAGGAATCGAACCGGGGACACAAGGATTTTCAGTCCTTTGCTCTACCAACTGAGCTATGACGCCATTTTGTCTTAGCGGGTGCAAATATACGGACATTTTTTTAATTCCCAAAGTGCTATTTGAATATTTTGATAAAAAAGTTGCAAATTGGAATTAATGTACAGATATTCAAATTGTTGTGCTATGTTCGTGATTTTGTTTTAGCTACAGTGTAATTAAACATTAAATCGAAAATGCATAATGTCGCCGTCGGTAACTACATATTCTTTTCCCTCAACATTCATTTTGCCAGCTTCTTTACAAGCAGCTTCCGAACCTAAAGTTACAAAATCGTTGTATTTGATTACTTCGGCGCGAATAAATCCTTTTTCGAAGTCGGTGTGTATAACTCCAGCACATTGTGGGGCTTTCCAGCCTTTTTCGAACGTCCATGCACGTACTTCTTGTACGCCTGCTGTGAAATATGTTTGAAGGTCTAATAAATGATAAGCGGCACGGATTAAGCGCGCTACTCCTGATTCAGAAAGTCCAGCTTCTTCCAAAAACATTTGACGTTCTTCGTAGGTTTCCAATTCGGCAATGTCGGCTTCGGTGGCAGCTGCTACAACTAATATCTCTGCATCTTCGTCTTTTACAGATTCGCGAACGGCATCTACAAATGCATTACCGTTGACGGCCGATGCTTCGTCGACATTACAAACATACATAACGGGTTTGTTGGTCAATAAATAGAGGTCTTTTACCAATTTTTTATCCAACTCACCTAATATTACGGTACGTGCCGATTTACCTTGCAACAAAACTTCGCGGTATTGTGTGTAAATATCGAATTGTGCTTTGGCTAATTTATCGCCTACCGCTGCTTGCTTTTGAACTTTGCTGATACGACTCTCAACTGTTTCGAGGTCTTTCAACTGCAATTCAATATCAATAATTTCCTTGTCGCGAACGGGATTAATGCTTCCGTCGACGTGTGTAATATTTTCGTTTTCGAAACAACGAAGCACATGTAATATGGCATCTGTTTCGCGGATATTAGCCAAAAATTTATTTCCCAATCCTTCGCCTTTGCTGGCACCTTTTACCAAACCGGCAATATCCACTATTTCGACCGTGGTAGGTACAATGCGCTGCGGGTGAACAAGTTCCGAGAGTTTATTTAATCGTTCGTCAGGAACAGTAATTACGCCCACATTGGGTTCGATAGTACAGAAAGGGAAATTGGCAGCTTGTGCCTTTGCGTTTGATAAACAGTTGAAAAGAGTAGATTT
>CAZEEN010000085.1:1486-12200 GCA_964511115.1 uncultured Paludibacter sp.
GTCGGCATCTTTCCAAAAAGGCGACTTTGTGCGGAAGCGATGTAGCGAATCGGTGCTTAATTCGTAAGTCTGAACTGAAGTTTCGTTTTCGGGGCAGGAGAGGAGAGGAGTTGCCAGAAAATCGAGCAATGTCGAATGTCCGTTATACGAAATGCCTGCTCCATCAGTTCCTACACAATTAAGGCCACATACATAACTTTGGTTTTCGATGGCGCGTGCTTGTAGCAAAATATCCCAGTTGCGAATGCGTTTTTCGGGAAAATTTGCTACAAAAATCAATAAATCGTAGGCATTATCCACATTGCGCGCCCACACGGGAAAGCGCAAATCGTAGCAGACAAGTACTTGTATATTAAAGCCTTTGTAGTTGACTAGTAATTTCTTCGAACCAGCAGTGAAATGCATATCTTCACCACCAACGCTGAATAAATGTCGTTTGTCGGCAATTTCAATTTTTTCATCAGGGAAAACAAAAAAACTTCGGTTGTAAGTTTTATCATTTTCGGTAGCCATAAAACTTCCGGTAATGGCAACTTGAAAAGTAGAAGCACATTTTTTAAGCCATTGAACAGTTGCACCTTCCATCGTTTCGGCCAATTCGGGCTGTTCGGTGCAAAACCCCGTAGAAAATAGTTCGGGAAGCACTACCAAATCGGTTTTGCCTTGCAATTTGCTCAAATGCAGTTCAATAGCAGCAAAGTTAGCCGCTTTATCTGCCCAAACTATTTTATCCTGAATGAGTGTGATTTTCATGTGCTAATTCTTTTACTCCCAATTTAAAATTACTTTACCGCATTCGCCACTTTCCATAATGTCGAAACCTTTCTGGAAATCTTTGATGCCAAAGCGATGTGTGATTACTGGCGTGAGGTCGATGCCCGTGATTAGCATTTGTTCCATTTGGTACCATGTTTCCCACATTTCGCGTCCGTAAATTCCTTTCAGTGTCAATGCTTTGAAAATAATTTTATCCCATTGTACAGTAGTTGAATTTGGTAAAATGCCGAGTAAAGCAATTTTTGAGCCGTTGTACATGTTTTCAATCATACTTTCGAATGCGATAGGCGAGCCTGACATTTCCAAACCAATATCGAAACCGTGCATATTCAGTTTCTGAACTGCGCCTTCAATTGTTTCGCCGTTTCGGGGATTAACCGTCATGGTAGCACCCATTTTTCGGGCAATGTCTAGTCGATAATCACTCAAGTCGGAAACTACAATATTGCGAGCACCGGCAAACTTACAAATAGCAGTGGCCATAGTTCCAATAAGTCCAGCGCCAGTAATAAGCACATCTTCGCCAATCATGGGGAACGACAAAGCTGTGTGAGTTGCATTGCCAAATGGGTCCATAATAGCTGCTATTTCGTCGGAAATACGATTATCCAACCGCACCACATTTTCGGCAGGCAACGACAGGTATTCGGCAAATGCGCCATCGCGGTTCACACCAATACCAACGGTGTTTTCGCACACATGCAGTTTCCCGCGACGACAATTGCGGCAATGTCCGCAGGCAATATGTCCTTCGCCCGTCACGCGGTCGCCAATTTGTATGTTTTTTACGCCACGTCCTTTTTCAACTACCTCACCCACATATTCGTGCCCAATGGTCATGGGCGTTTTAATCGTTCGCGCCGACCATTCGTCCCATTTGTAAATGTGCAAATCGGTACCACAAATGGCCGTTTTCTTTATTTTTATCAATACATCGTTAATACCAACATGTGGCAATGGAATTTCTTCCATCCAAATTCCCTTTTCGGGACGAAGTTTTACAAGTGCTTTCATTATAAAATTAGAAATTAGAAGGTAGAAATTAGAAGGTAGAAATTTGAAAATAAGAAATTAGGTTAATCGATTCATCATCATATTATCACATCACACACCACATTCATCTCTCTCCCCACTTTTGTAAATGCCGTTATGCATTTATCCAATTGCTCGGTAGTGTGGGCAGCCGAAATCTGAACACGTATGCGTGCCTGACCTTTTGGAACAACAGGGAAATAAAATCCGGTAACGTAAATTCCTTCGTCGAGCAAACGGGCAGCCATATCTTGCGATAGTTTGGCATCGTAAAGCATTACGGCACAAATGGCCGATTCGGTTGGTTTAATATCGAAGCCAACAGCTTTCATTCGTTCCACAAAATAGGCAGTATTGCTGTGTAACTTTTCTTGTAAATTGTTCGATTCGTCCATTAGCTCGAACATCCGAATGCCCGCGGCAGCCACCATCGGCGGGATGGAATTGGAAAATAGATACGGACGTGAACGCTGCCTTAGCAAGTCGATAATTTCTTTTTTTCCTGTAGTAAATCCACCAATAGCGCCACCAAAAGCTTTGCCCAATGTGCCGGTAATAATTTCTACTTTTCCACGCAGGTTGTAACGTTCGGTAACTCCACGTCCCGTTTCGCCCACCACGCCTGCCGAATGCGATTCATCAACCATAACCATCGTATTGTATTTTTCGGCTAAAGCGTAAATTTTATCTAAGGGCGCCACATTTCCATCCATCGAAAACACACCATCGGTAACAATTAATCGGAAACGTTGTGCTTGAGCAGCAATGAGTTGTGACTCCAAATCGGCCATGTCGGCATTTGCGTAGCGGTAGCGTTGGGCTTTGCAAAGGCGAACTCCATCGATAATAGAAGCATGATTCAATGCATCCGAAATAATAGCATCTTCTTCGCCAAGCAAAGGTTCGAAAACACCACCATTGGCATCGAAACAAGCTGCATACAAAATGGTATCTTCGGTACCAAAAAAGCGGGCAATGGCAGCTTCTAATTGTTTATGTATATCTTGCGTTCCGCAAATAAATCGTACCGACGAAACACCATAGCCATGTGTGTCTAAGGCATTTTTAGCTGCCTGAATTAAATCTGAATTATTGGATAGCCCAAGGTAATTATTGGCACAAAAATTCAACACTTCTTTGCCATCGGCTACTCTGATAACAGCTCCCTGTGGCGAAGTGATAATTCGTTCATTTTTAAACAATCCTGCCTGTTGTATGCTGTTGAGCTCTGCTTGTAAATGCGATTGAAATTGCTGGTACATAGTGGGAGTGATTTTGTGATTTATTGTAAGCCTGCAAATGTAATAAATTGCTATTAGAATACCAAAAAAAGTGAACCCTTCGACTACAAAACAGGTATCAAGAATTTACTCTTTACCATTCTGAAAAATTATGTGCTGAACGAAATCAGGCATAATAATATGGCATTGCAGAAAAACTACGAACTGGCTCAGTTTAACGAAGAGATGGAAGCGGGTTTCTTGCATGAATTGGAGGATGCTGACTTCAAAACACATTTATATCAATTAATTGAGAATCTGCCTCCTCAAAAGCGCGAAGTTTGTTTGTTGAAAATTCAACAGGGGATGTCGAATCAGGAAGTGGCCGATGCTATGAATATTTCGATACCGACCGTAAAATCACATTATACGCAGGTAATTAAGTTGTTGCGTTCGCAATTAGGTAAACTAATAATGATTGTATTCGCCCTGAAGCATTTTATTTAAAAAAACATCCACCTGCAACTCATACTAATTGTACACTCAATTGTTTAATGTGTTATAGGTATAAAAATAGTCCAACATAATGGATCCAAAGATTATTGATAGTGTATTAGCTAAGAATGCCACCCCCGAACAAGCCCGACAGGTTGCTGCCTGGTTTGCAACGGAGGAAGGCCAAGCGTATTTCTCGCAACGATACGACCGCGAATCGTATTTGCTTAACGAAAAGATATTGGAAGAATGGCTGGAAAATGAAATTCCTTCAAAACGAATGAAAGGCAATATGAGGTACAGTTCGATGTAAACGACTCAGCTTTATTGAACTACCGATTTAGCATTTCCACCAGCAAAATCAATCTCGATGAAGTGTTGAGTGATTTGGAAAAAGTTTCGAAAGTTAGGTTTAAGCAAAACGACCAAGGAAAATATCGTATTTCGGAGAGAAATTAAAAGAAGAATAAGACTGCCCCAATTATTCCCTTTGGTCATGACCGTTGGTTCCCTAAAGGGGCTTAAAGAAAAGACCATTCGGCCACAAATTAAAAACCATCCTGACAGTTGTCTGGAGGGATTAAAATAAATCCCCCCTAAATTATGTTTTAGTCAATGTGCGAATGAAAAACAGGTAAATAGTTTTGTTTTTCAAAATATAATAGTATATTTGTGCCGTAAAACAAAATTTATGCATGTAGTTTCGCACAAAAAATTATCCGACTGTTATCTGCAGCATCCTGATGCTGAAATAGCCTTGCAGCAATGGTATCAAACAGCTAAAGCTGCAAAGTGGAAATGTTTTGCCGACCTAAAGAAAAGCTTTAATAGTGTAGATAGTATTGGCAATCAACGATATGTATTCAATATAAAAGGGAATAAATTCAGAATAGTTGTTGTAATTCAATTCATCCATGAATATATTTATATCCGATTTGTAGGAACTCATGCAGAATATGACAAAACCGATTGTAAAACAATTTAAATAGTGCATAATATGGAAACAAAAATAACAAAAGCAGTATACGAAACTGCTCTTGCACGAATTGAGGAACTTTTGCCTTATGTTACCGATAATACTCCAACAAGCGACCATAAGGCTATAGAGCTGAAAATAATGAGCGATATAGTTATTGAGTACGAAGAATGTCATTTCCCTGTGGGAATGCCTTCGCTGGCGGATGTAATTCGCCTTCGACTCGAAGAGGAAGCGATGTCACAACGTGCATTTGCCAAAAAAATAGGTGTATCACCATCGCGTGTAAGCGAATACTTAACCGGAAAAAACGAACCAACGCTTAAAGTGGCGCGAAGTATTAGTAGGTTGTTGCATATAGAGCCAGGCATAGTATTAGGTGTTTAGTTTAAAATGTAAATCTGCCCCCAATCTTAATTACTTACTTCAAACCTGTTGATTATACACCATTTATGTTTGTATATTCAGCAGGTTTTTATTTTTTTTCAAAACTCACTCATACCTTTTTTTTTGTTGGTGTGTTTACTATATACAATTCCAGAATAAGTAACTTTAAATAAAATATTGCATGAAAAAAGCGTGAACTTCCATTTTTATCCGCACTCGAGCCCCTGAGAAGGCCACACGAAGATAAATCAGAAAATTCACACTCGAAGAAATGTCGCAACTCATTTCGGAAGAGTGTACGCTAACTGAAACAGATTTTTTGTGTATACATGCCAAAACTACCGTAAGTTTGCATCAAAACTTACTGAAGTTTTCTGAAAACTTACTAAACTTCTCCAAAAAACTCATTAAGTTAGCAAAAACATGATTTTATGAGTATAAACGCCACAAAGATAGCACATTGCACAGATAATAAAAAGATTACAGTTGATTAAATATCTATAAATATAGTTAATGTGATTTTATACGCCAGCCACCAAGCTGAAATCATTCAATACGCAAGTTGATTGACTTCAATAACCTAAAACCATTTTTCTTTTCATTATTCCCCAAACGATATTGATTAAATGGATTAATTTTTTTACTTTTGACGCTGAAAATCTATTAAACGTACAGCCGTCGTACTTGGCGTCTTTACAAAACAAATACAAAACAAATAATTATCGAATAAAACAAACAATTATCACCGTAAAGACGGGGCGCGCCCCGTCTTTACATTTCAAAAATATTAATTAAATAGCATTCTGCTATTGTTCGCGCCTTCGAAACCTAGGAAATTTCAATAAGCGAACACACACAATAGAATGATTTAGCGAATGTTCGCGCCCAACGGCGTGGACTTTCGACTCTTATCATTGTGTGTAGGCTTTCCTAGGGCCTCGAAGGCGGATAAGGTAAAGTTCACGCTTTTTTTATGCGTTGACTTTCCACTTATCTGACCAATGGCAGCCGCTCGGCAAGCCAATGACAATCATTTATCGCAAAGAAGATTTCCTTTATACCCTTTTCCCCGAACTTGCCAATGGCAACGACGACCTGATAATCAGCACACTTACTGCTTATTATACCTACGGTGTTTTTAAACCTACGGTTGTAATATCCGGCGATAGTATTCATATTGAAATTGATACCGACAATATTCAAAAACACGAATCTGAGTACCGTAAAGTAGTGACTTTGTGCGAAAAAGGAAATTACAACGCAGCCAAACCACTACTCGCTAAACTTATTGAACAAAACCCAACCAACTCCGAATACTACCGCATTCAGGGTCAAATACTGTCGGTCGAAGGCAATCAGGAAGAAGCAATAAACTGCTTAATTGATGCGCTACGCTGGGATACCACCAATAACTGGGCACTCACCATGATGGGCAATATTTTTGCCAACTACAAAGCCGATTTATCTACGGCTATGAAGTATTACCAACGTGCCATTGAATTAAACCCCGAAGATTATACAACCGTGTATAATGTTGGTGCTTTGTACTTTAAAGATGGTAACTACTCAGAAGCCAAAAAATATATGTATCAATCGCTTAGCATCAACAACAGCTATCCGAATACACATCATGTGTTGGCGCTGATGGCAATGGACGAAAACGATATAGCCTCTGCATTTTACAGTGCCACACAAAGTTTGCGATTCAATAAAAGGCAAGATGAACTGTATCGCAAAACGCTTTCGTTGATGATTGATGCGGCTCAAAAGTTGATTGCAACTGATAGCGGGCGAAGCGTTTACCGAAATTTTCGTAAAGAGTTAGAAGCTGAATGTGGTAAAACCATCGACATTGTAAAAGATGCCACCATTATAACAGCTGCCAAATGTGAGTTTGCCGAAGTGCATCACCGCAACCGCCATATTGTGCTTTATAAACCCGACTACAAAGCGGTGGAACACCTTGTGATGCACGAACTTTGCCATTTGCAACTGGCTACCGATGCCCGCAAAGTCGGACTAAACAAACTTTTCACTTCCAATGCTGCCAAAAGAGCTGCTTTTGCCCAAAGCATTGAACCAACCGTTCAGCGATTGCGCAAAATGAAGGTGGAAGTAGCCGAAATCAACAAATTTGTAAACGGACTTTTTGATGGTATAAACCTGCAAGCCTACAACGCACCTATCGATTTATTTATCGAGGACATGCTCTATAATGACTACCCCGAATTACGACCTTACCAATATATTTCGCTCTACAACCTTATCGAAGAATCGCTGAAAGGCATAACCGACAAGGGCATAGCAGAAATTACACCCAAGGATATTTTTTCGAAAAGTAAAATATACAACATAGTAAGTGCTATGCAATTCCGGGACTTGTATGGCATTGACCTAATTGCCGAATACAGAGCAACCAAATTGGAATTGCATCAGGCACAAGCATTTTATACCGAATACTCCGAATACAAAACCGACCGACAACCAGCAGAGGAATACGAATTAGTGCAACATTGGGCATCCGATTTGGGAATTGATGCGTATTTTAGTTTGGTTGACGAACAAGCATATCAAGCTGAAAACACAACAGAGAAAACCCTTCAAGGCTTTTTCGACAAGGTAAATAGTGCTATGGAAACACCAAGCACAGCAGATAGCGAAGCAGAAATGCGACGCTTCCTAGCAACACAACAAGCCAACGGCACCAATTCTGACATCGTAATTTACATGGTGGAAGCACTGCATTACTTTGAAAAATTACCGACAGACACCATAAAAACCATAGCCGTAAAAATTGCCCTGCAAGGAGCACAAGGCTTCGACCCGCTAAAACAATACACCGTAGATGCAATACCAAACAAAACGTTTAGCGGTTTTCAAATACTTTCCTATTGCTACGTAAGCTTTGCACTAGCCCTGCCCGATATGCTGATGGAACTGCAACTGCCTTACCACGAAGAATACTTACTGGCAAAGGGAATGAAGAATGGGAAGAATTAAGAAAAATAAAATAATAAATGAATATAACTCCCTATCACGCCAAATATTACGCTTACGAGCTATCTAAGCGCGCCAACTCCGAATCGTCGGAGAAGTTTGGCGTTACGCTGATGGATGCGCAGGTGGAGCTGAATCCGCATCAGGTGGAAGCGGCATTGTTTGCGTTTAAGTCGCCTTATTCCAAAGGGGCGATTTTGGCCGACGAAGTGGGATTGGGAAAAACCATCGAAGCAGGCATTGTATTGAGTCAGCAATGGGCCGAAAACAAACGACGGATATTGATTATTTGCCCCTCGTCGCTTCGCAAACAGTGGATGAACGAGTTGGCCGACAAATTTTACCTGAAAGCCGAGGTGCTTGAGCGTAAATCGTTCGATGCTAACTACAAAGCAGACAACAAAAACCCTTTCGACGACGGAAAATCCATCAAAATATGTTCGTATCAGTTTGCCGGCAAACAAGCGGAATTGATTCAACTCACCTCGTGGGATTTGGTGGTGCTAGACGAAGCACATTACCTCCGTAACGTACATCGCAACGCCGAAAGTATAGCAGCGCGTGTAAAATCGGCTATTAAAGATTATAAAAAAATTCTGCTCACCGCTACTCCGCTACAAAACCGATTAGATGAGTTGTATGGCTTGGTTAGTTTTATTGACTCGGGCGTGTTTGGCGATATCAAATCATTTCGCAAAACCTATGTGAATGGCGATGGCAATTTAAAGGAACTGAAAGAAAAGCTCCAGCCGATTGTACACCGAACGCTCCGACAAGATGTGCGTGAGTTTGTGCCCTATCGTGAGCGCATACCCATTACACAACAATTTACACCCACCGAGCCCGAAAAACAATTGTACGACAATGTGTTGGAATACCTACGCACCGAAGCCATTTATGCCCTGCCACGTTCGCAGCGTCATTTAATGGAGTCGGTCATGTTTAAACTACTTGGCTCGTCCTCTTTTGCCATTGGCAAAACCTTAGAAGCGCTTATCAAACGACTAACTACCTTGCTGAGCCACTCGAAAGTGGTGGAAGATGAAATTATAGCTTGGTTTGAACAGGAATACGAAAATTACGACGACGAAACCGACGAGCAGGAAAGCAACCCGGAAGAAAACGAAGAACTGACGGAAATTACGGCACAAGACAAAGAAAATATTGAAGCCGAAATAGCCAATCTCACCGAATACCTGATGCTTGCTAACAGCATTGAGCACAACGAAAAGGGTGAAAAACTACTCATTGCCTTAGAGACCGGTTTTAGTAAATTACAGGAATTGGGCGCCAACCAAAAGGCGCTGATTTTTACCGAATCGACGCGAACACAGCAATACCTTTTCGAGCGTTTGTCGAAAGAAAAGTATAAGGGTAAAATCGTGTTGTTCAACGGAAATAATAACGACTCCCTCTCGGGCGAGATTTACAAAAACTGGGTAAACGACAAAAACAATTACGGCAAACTCACCCACTCCAAAAGCATAGATATCCGCAATGCACTGGTGGATGCATTCCGTAGCGATGAATATCAGATAATGATAGCCACCGAAGCGGCTGCCGAAGGTATCAACCTCCAATTTTGCAGCATGGTGGTTAATTATGACCTACCCTGGAATCCGCAACGCATTGAGCAGCGCATTGGTCGTTGTCACCGTTACGGACAGCAATACGATGTGGTGGTAGTCAATTTTTTGAATAGCGACAACGAGGTAGAAAACCGCGTGTACGAACTGCTGGAGCAGAAATACAAACTCTTTCAGGGCGTATTTGGCTCGTCCGACCATGTATTGGGAAGTATCGAAAGCGGTGTGGATTTCGAAAAACGCATCATAGAGATTTACAAAAAATGCCGCACAAAAGCCGAAATAGAAGCTTACTTCATAGCGCTGAAAGCGGAGTTCGAAGAGTCTATCGACAAAAAGCTGAAAGATGTGCAAAGCGTGTTGTTTGAGAATTTCGAAGGAAGTGTGATTAATAAGCTGCGCATATCCTATTCCGAAACAAAAACATTTCTGGAAAAATACGAAAAATGGTTGTGGGAGATTACCCGTTTTTACTTACAGAATTTGGCGCAATTCGAAGAGCAGGATTTCACATTCACGATGCTCAACTCCGGTGAACGCTACAGTCTGAACAAGAAACGCACCGATGCTAAGCACTACCGCATACAGAGCGATGTAGCTCAGAAGCTATTGAAAAAAGCAAAAAAAGAGCATACCGCACAGGCGCATTTGGTGTTTGATGTGGCTTCGGCTCCCTTCCGATACAAAGAGTTGGACAAACTGAGAGGTAAACGGGGCGCACTCAAAATTACGAATCTTTCGGTGTTGTCGGAAATAGAGCAACACGACACGCTGGTATTTTCGGCAATTACTACCGACCAAAGCACTATCGCTGAGCAGTCTGTAAGGGATTTGATGAATCTTTCGGCTACTGTGCTGGATAAAACCTCTATCGAAACCGACTTACTCGAACGACACCATCAACGCAACAAAAAAAGCAAACTCGACCATTTAGAGAAAGTAGATACCGCCTTTATGCAGCGCGAGTTTACAAAGTTTGAACGATGGGCCGACGAAAAAATAAAATCCTTAGAGTTTGACTTGAAAGAGGAACGACAAAAACTCAAGGAGTTGGAGCGCGAGCAGCACAAAGAGAATATTCTTGCGCAGGAGCTGCTCGATTTGCAGGAACGAATCTCGAAAATAAAACGGAAATACAACCGGCTACGGCAAGAGATTTACGACCGCGAAGATGCCATAAACGAGGAGCGCGATGCCATGATAGCCGAGGCAAAAAGCAAATTGACGCGCACGATAAAAGAAGA
>CAZEEN010000085.1:12300-13363 GCA_964511115.1 uncultured Paludibacter sp.
ATATGAGCAACTACGACCAACTGAAAAAGGTACTGAACGAAATTTTTGAGCTCGACAAAGCCGACCTCGACTTTGGTATTTATCGGATTATGAACCAAAAGCGCAAGCAGGTAAATGAGTTTATCGACAAGCAATTGCCGGCAGATATTAAAATGGCATTGAGTGAAACCCAAACAGCCGATAAAGCGGAGTTGGAAAGTGAACTGAAAACCCTGAAAAAAAATTTGGAAGCTGCCGGTGTGGTCGCCGAAGAAACGCCTAAATACAAACTGCTGAACGAAAAACTAAGTTTAATTGACAATACCGAAGTGCTGGAGCAGGAAGTCTTTTCGCACTTGGCAAATTTCTTTCGCCGTTACTACAAGGATGGCGATTTTATATCCATGCGCCGCTACAAAAAAGACGTTTACGCCATACCTTACGAGGGTGAGGAAGTAAAACTGCATTGGGCAAATGCAGACCAATATTATATTAAATCGTCCGAAAACTTCAAAAACTACTGTTTTTTGCTAGGCGACAACAGCAAAGTAACCTTTCAACTCAAAGAAGTTAGCACCGAACAGAACAATAACAAAACACAGGGCGATGCCGAAAGACGCTTTGCCATTTACGAAGAGTTGCCGGTAGAAGTGGTTGGTGGAGAGCTGCTTATCAACTTTGTGTACGAACCATTCCCGAAAGCGACCAAACAAGATGCTTTATTAGCTACTGCTATAAGCGTATTGACCGAAAATGTTCCGACCGAATTTACAGGCGTATTCGCACTGAGCCCCACGGAGAAAAACGCACGACGTACTTTGTTGGAAAAACACATGAATGATTATGTGTCGAAAAACAGCTTCGACTACTTTATACACAAAGATTTGGGCGGATTCCTGATTCGTGAACTGGACTTTTACATCAAAAACGAAGTGCTCTACATCGACGATATCAACGTAAAGCAAACCGACTTTTTTGTGGCACAACTCAGCAAGGTAAAAGCCATTAAAAACGTTGCCTCTAAAGTGATTGACTTTTTGGCACAAATAGAAAACTTCCAGAAAAAACTGTGGCTTAAAAAGAA
>CAZEEN010000086.1:0-13318 GCA_964511115.1 uncultured Paludibacter sp.
GGCATCAGGTTTTTGGTTTCGTTGGTAGCATACCCAAACATCATTCCTTGGTCGCCGGCACCCTGATTCATAGGGTCTTCGCGTTCCACACCACGGTTAATGTCGCCCGATTGTTCGTGCAATGCCGAAAGTACGCCACACGAATTGCCATCGAACATATACTCGCCTTTGGTATAGCCAATGCGGTTAATTACGCGACGAGCCACCGATTGCACATCGATATACGCGTTCGATTTTATTTCGCCGGCAAGTACCACCTGTCCGGTAGTTACCAAGGTTTCGCAAGCCACTTTTGATGTGGCATCGAGTGCCAAAAAATTATCGAGTATAGCGTCTGAAATTTGATCGGCTACTTTGTCTGGATGACCTTCCGACACCGATTCGGATGAAAATAAATATCCCATTTTTTAATAAAATTAGAAGTTAGAAATTAGAACTTAGAAATTTGAAGATTGAAAATGGGAAAAAGTTGGGCAGGACTTAGCAAAAGTAGAAAATATGTTAGCAATTTAGCATTTTTTTCAGTGGTTGCAAGCAGTCCAAATCTCTCCACATTTACATTTCGGATGCAAAGATACACAACATAATCGAAAAAGATTGGTTTTTTAATAAATTTAACCCGAAAATTGTAGTTAAAAATAAGATGTATTGTTGGAATAAAACAATCAGTTTAAGTTAATTAATTATGACTCCTCGAAAATGACTCTTCGAATTCGAAGATTCTATTCATTTATGAATATAGCTTAAACATTAAAAGTGCTGTATGTCAGTATATTACAAATTGGAATATAATTTGCTGTGTATTTAGTCAAAAATTTCACTAATTGATTTTGAACAATGAAATCGAAAGTAATCTATTTTTTCGCGCTGCTTTTTATTCAATCGGTAAGTGCACAATTATACGTGTCGAAAGCAGTAAAATTTGCTACTCGAAGCGATGCATATCCGTATGGTGAAGCAAAGGAGGTAAGTGTGGATGTTGAAATGGATATCGATAATCATAGATTAAAAGTTTCGAACATTCCGGAATATTGTTTTATTCTAGATGTTCTTAGTGAAACACCCCGAAACAATGGAAAAGTAATACGGTTAAGTTCAATTTGCCCCGAGAATAAACGTTGTTTCGTACTAGTTTATATCGAAAACAATGAGATTTTAAATTTAGAAATCAAATTTGTTTCTTCCTCCTATATGTACTATTTAGCGGCACGATAAAAATTCAGCCTTTCGAAATTATTTTAATTAAACAATAATATCCGGACAAGTTTCTTTTAAGGAATTTGTCCTTTTTTATGTTTCGTGCAAATTGCTTTCGCCAAAAAAGGTCGTATCTTTGTGTAACAAAAACATATTAAATAAAAACATATTATGCATACTTGGTTCGAGTGTAAAGTTAAGTACGAAAAAACTGCCGATGATGGCAATATTGTGAAAGTTAGTCAGGGTTATTTAGTTGATGCATTGTCGTTTACCGAAGCCGAGTCACGTATTATCGAAGAGATGAAACCCTTTATAAGTGGCGAATTTCAGGTGGCAAATATCAAACGCACTAAAATTAGCGAAATGTTTTTCGACGAAAACGGCGATAAATGGTACCGTTCGAGAGTTAATTTTATTACTATCGACGAAGAAAAAGCTGTTGAAAAACGTACTGCAAATACCATGATGATTCAGGCAGGGGATATGAAAAGTGCATTGGAAGGACTCTTGAAAGGTATGAGTGGCACTATGGCCGACTACGAAGTGGCGTCGATTACCGAAACAACCATAATGGACGTTTATAAATTTGAGAAATCGGAATAATTTTGTTTCATGTTTCACGTTTTGTGTTTCATGTTTCATGTTTTGCGTTTCATGTTTCACGTTTTGCGTTTCATGTTTCATGTTTCACGTTTTGCGTTTCACGTTTCATGATTCACGTTTTTTGTTGAACCAATTTGCTTAAAATATGTCGATTGCTGAAAACATAACACTTATTCGAAAACAAATACCAGCTCAGGTTAAACTGGTCTGTGTATCCAAGTTTCATCCCGACGAAGCCATTTTGGAGGCTTATCGGGTTGGCGAGCGTGTGTTTGGCGAAAGCAAAGTGCAAGAAATGACCGGCAAGTACGAACGTTTACCGAAAGATATTGATTGGCATTTTATAGGACATCTACAAACAAATAAGGTAAAGTATATTGTTCCCTATGTAAGTTTAATTCATGGTGTCGATTCGGAAAAATTAGTATCCGAAATTGATAAACAAGCTGCTAAAATTGGTCGGAAAGTAAATTGTTTGTTGCAAGTTCATATTGCCACCGAAGAAACAAAGTTTGGTTTTGATGAGCCGGAGTTGATTCAATTTTTCGAAAGTGGAGGTTTGGAACGTTATCCGAATGCGCGATTGTGTGGATTAATGGGAATGGCAACATTTACTTCTGACAAAAAACAAGTTCAGCGCGAATTTGAACAATTGAAATCTATTTTTGACAGATTAAAAGCAAGTTTTTTTAGTAAGCATCCAGAATTTAAAGAGATTTCGATGGGAATGTCCGACGATTTCCCGATTGCCATTGCTTGCGGTAGTACTATGGTTCGAATTGGTAGCTCGATTTTTGGAACTAGAGTGTATTGATGTGGTGATGTGGAGATATAAAAAATGCGAATCGTAAATCGATTCGCATTTTTGTTTTTATTTATAAACGTGCTTTGATTGCTGCCGTTTCGGCTTCGAAGCCGGGTTTTTCGAGCAATGCAAACATGTTTTTTTTGTATGCTTCAACACCAGGTTGGTCGAAAGGATTTACACCCAATACATAACCACTTATTCCACATGCCTTTTCGAAGAAATAAAGCAATTGACCCAAATAGAACTCGTTCAATGTAGGCAATTCAATTTTCAAATTGGGTACTCCACCGTCGATATGTGCTATCATAGTGCCAAGTTCAGCCATTTTATTCACTTCATCTACGCGTTTTCCGGCAAGGAAATTTAATCCATCTAAGTTTGCAGCATCGGTTGGAACTATTTTCATATAGTTCGGTTCGTTTACCGAAATTACCGTTTCGAAAATACTGCGTTCACCTTCCTGAATCCATTGACCCATTGAGTGAAGGTCGGAAGTAAAATCGACAGAGGCAGGAAAAATACCTACATTATCTTTACCTTCACTTTCACCATAAAGTTGCTTCCACCATTCGCCAATAAAATGCAATTTAGGGTGGAAGTTTACAAGGATTTCGATTTTTTTACCGGACTTGTACAATTCGTTACGTACTGCGGCATAAATGGCTGCAGGATTATCTTCGAAAGCAGTTTCTGTTCCACAAAGTGTTTCCATGCTTACAGCTCCGGCTACAAACTGACGAATGTCGAATCCGGCAACAGCCATAGGCAATAAACCTACTGGTGAAAGAACCGAGTAGCGACCACCAATATTATCTTCGATGATGTACGTTTTGTAACCTTCTTGAGTAGCCAATGTACGCAAAGCGCCACGGGCTTTATCGGTAACAGCCACAATCAATTTTTGAGCCGCTTCTTTTCCTTGTTGTTCTTCCAATTGTGTTTTCAACAAACGGAAAGCCAAAGCAGGTTCAGTAGTAGTGCCTGATTTTGAAATAGATATAATACCGAATTTCTTGTTTTTAAGCAGTTCTTGCAATTCGTACAGATAATCTTCGCCAATGTTTTGTCCGGCATAAACCACTGCTGGCGATTTGCGATCGGTAAGTAACCAATCGAAACTGTTCGAAAGGGCATCGATAACGGCTTTTGCACCTAAATAGCTTCCGCCAATACCAACAACTACAACTACTTCGCAGTTTTCGCGCAGGATGCGAGCTGTGTTTTCAACATCAGCCAAATGCGCTTCGTCGATAGAAGAGGGGAGGTTTAACCAACCTAAAAAATCGCTACCTTTTCCGGTTGCGTTGTGCAAATCAGCATTTGCAGCAGCCACTTTTGCTTTGTAACCGGCAACAGCTTCTTTAGAAACAAATCCGAAAGCTTTGTCGATTGTAAGTTTAATGTTTTGCATAATATTTTGTTTCACGTTAGTAGGGCTTCGCCGTTAATTGCTTCGCGTTATTTGGCTTCGCCGTTATTTATAGTTATTATATTATCCTTTGACTTTAGACTGTTGTCTGTCGTCAGTTGTCCGCTGTCTTAAAAAGGCAAATCGCTTCCTTCGCCTCCGGCAGCGGGAGCAGCATCAAAAGTAGGAGCATTCACTACCGCTTGTTGTTGCACGGGAGCACCGGCTTGAGCTGCATTTTTGTCAATTTTCCATGCACGTACGGTGGTGTACCAACGGCCATTGTATTCGCGACTTTCAATATCGAAACTAATATTTACCTGATCGTCGATAGCAATAGGGAATTGATCAATTTTATCGTTAAATAAATTGAAACATACTTTCTTGGGATATTGATCGCCTGTTTCGAGAACATAATCCTGCGAACGCCACGTGCCATTCTTACCCTGACCGGTAGTCTGTGGCAGTATGGCAATAATTTTACCTGAAATTTCCATTCTTTATTATTGTTGAATTGTTATTTTTTTAGAAATGCAAAGATACAAATTTTAAAAGGACTGACAAGGAAAAAATGTGACTTGTTGATAAATTAAAATCAATAATTATATTAAAATTCCAAGTATAAATCAAAATAAAAATCCCCCAAAAACATTTTTGTTTAAAGGGGATATTTGATAATTCGTAATTACTAATTCGTAATTCGTAATTCTGAACTCGTAACTAATTGTTGTATTGTTTCGAATAATATTTCTGATATTCGCCACTGGTAACGTTATCCAACCATTCCTGATTTTGCATGTACCAATCAACTGTTTTCTCCAGTCCTTCTTCGAATTGAAGCGAAGGTTTCCAACCAAGTTCGGTTTGTAGTTTGGTAGAATCAATTGCATAACGCAAATCATGTCCGGCACGGTCTTTCACAAACGTTATCAGCTTAGCCGATTCGCCTGCTGCACGCCCTAATTTACGATCCATAATCTCGCACAATTGATGTATCAGGTCAATGTTCGACCACTCGTTATTTCCACCGATATTATAGGTTTCGCCATTTTTACCTGTATGAAAAATAACATCAATTGCCCGTGCATGATCGTTTACAAAAAGCCAATCGCGCACGTTTTCGCCTTTGCCGTAGATTGGAATAGGGCGATTGTTTTTAATATTATTGATGGATAATGGAATCAATTTTTCGGGAAAATGGTTTGCGCCATAATTGTTTGAGCAATTCGAAATAACCACCGGCATTCCGTAAGTATCGTTCCAAGCACGTACAAAGTGGTCGCTAGAAGCTTTACTTGCCGAATAAGGTGAGTGTGGGTCGTACTTGGTGGTTTCGGTAAAGAAAGAACCATCAAACTCTAATGCTCCGTACACTTCATCGGTGGATACATGATAAAAACGTTTGCCTTCGAAATTGTCTTTCCAAGCATTTTTAGCCGCGTTCAATAAGTTACAGGTGCCAAAAACATTGGTGCGAATAAATGCAAACGGGTCGGTAATCGATCTATCAACATGACTCTCGGCAGCTAAATGTATAACGCCATCGATATTGTATTTTACAAATAATTCGGGGATAAACTTTTCGTCGGTAATATCTCCTTTAATAAATTTATAATTGGGTGCATCTGCAATGTCTTTCAGGTTTTCGAGATTGCCGGCATAAGTCAATACGTCGAGGTTTAAGATTTGATAATCAGGGTATTTTGTAACAAATAAACGTACAACGTGTGAGCCTATAAACCCAGCTCCACCCGTAATTAAAATGGTTTTTTTCATTTCTTTTTTAAATATTTCAGTTCTAAAAATTAATAATTATTAGGATTAGCCAATATACCAGATGCTTGAATAATTCGGGCAATGTCCATTGCTTCTTTGCGGGTGTTTGTGTAGCCTACAATTACTCTGAATAACCCTTGATCTTCGATAATATAAATATTGTCGGGTACAAAATCTTTTAACTTCATAGCCATCATCACGGCAAATTGTTCGGTTTTGAACGCACCTGTTTGAATCATAAATCGATTGTCGTGATTAATGATAATTTGATTTGAAATACGGGATTTGTATGTACGAAGAATCTCTTTTGTAATCAAGCTATCAATATTTAATTGACAACCGCTTGCGTTAGGTTTAAAAGTAACCCTTCGGCTTAAGGCTTTTTCGGCCTCATTCGTATTTTTATTAAGCGGTTTAATTTCGCCATAATTTTCGGCTTCAATACGTGTTCGTTCCACCCCATTAAATACCAATGCATCCCATACCGATTGCGAACGACGCATACTGAGTTGCATATTGAACGACTCTGAACTTTCGGGGTCGGTATGCGATTCCAAAATGAGGTTCAGGCATAAATTCTCTTGCATTACGCCTGCGAGTGCTTTAGGAATTAGTTGATGCTCGGGCTGAATGTGCGCACTGCCATATCGGAACAAAATGGAGTACATGTAGCGCCATTTTACTTCGAACGGGTCTTGCTCGTTTTCGTATTTAAACGATTTTTTAAGCGTACGCATATCCGCTGCTGTAATGTCTTCGGGTGCTTTACGACTTATGCTGTCAATTTTAGCCAAGTCTTTGTCCGAAATAGGTTTAAATACAACACGTCGGTTTTTAGCTCGTTCAAATTTATTTTTATTTTTGTTGCCGGGTAAAGGCATTTTTTCACCGAAACCTACTACCTGCAATCTATTTTCGGCAATGCCATATTTTACCAACATTCGTTTTACCGAATTGGCGCGACGTTCGCTAAATAGTAAGTTGACATTTTCGTCGCCGGCTGAATCGGTATGTCCTTGAATTTCAAGTTTTAACTCGTCGTTTTCTTTGAGCATTTTACCCAATTGCTTAATTGTACCATAAAAATCCGAACGAACAGATGAGCTATTAAAATCGAACGTAATTATGTAGCGTAAAAGCGAATCGTATTTATGAATCCGATCAGGGTCTTTTGTGTTTTTATTGGTATATGGATTTAATTTATGAAGCAACTTGAGCGAGTCTTCACTTGTTTTAAGTTCGCTCATAGCTATTTTGTTGTCAATTCTTCGCTGGCTGGCATCGGCTGTAGTCAAATCATTGGGTGTAGTTTCAGCAATCACGTTTCGTATCAACTTAATAGTGCCAGCTTCCACAATATCACCATTTACATCCTCTTTTATACTAAATGCCAATGGTTCTGCCGACATGTTCAATACTTGTAGTTGCGTTGAGTCAATAACAGCAGAATACTTCCCAGGCTTTAAACCCAAGTACGAGAAAAATCCATCGCTTTCGGTCATCATCGTTTTTTCTAATTTGCCTTTTGCGTTCAAAATGTTGACAAGTATGCGCGAAATGCCATTGTTAAATTCATCCACAACAATTCCCGACATTTCACCCATTGGCAGTACAGGAATATTTATTTTTTTAAACTGATTGGGGTCGGTTGTAACTTTTAACGTGTGCGCATTTACTTTCCACGCAATATTTTTAAAATCTGATTCATTAACCGTTAATGCATAGTCAACAAATGGATCAAGACCAACTACACGTACAATAGAGTCATTTTTGCGGTACAATATGCGGCCACCATTGCACTTTACACTTAAGTCGGAGGCTGCAGGTTCGTTTTTATCACGCTCGCCGTTAAAGTTTTTATCCACAAAAGGAACAATTGATATTCCACTTCGTCCTACCGCCTCCCGCGAATCGAAATGTACGTAGCCATTACCACTGCCAAAAGCTAAACTTCCGCGAGCACTTTCGGTAGTTTGGAAGCTTTTATTATTTACATCGTAATAAGCCGAAGCATAGGTGGACATAAACGAGAAATCGTAACGAAATGCGATATTCACACTTTGGTAATTTACTAAATTATTTTGTTCGTAACCCAAGGTCACATAGCCTTTTTTGAATAGCTGCTTTTCGAGTTCCGCTCTGTACGAAATGAAATTATCGTACCAGTTTGGATTATTTTCGGTATAACTGTATTGCACTGATGGGCGGAACGAGAAACCTTTTCCAAAACGCAATCCTAATGATAATATGCTGTAAATGTTGCGGTTGTCGAAAGTTGTCCAGTTGATATAGTTCGACAAGTTGGCATTGAAATTACGATAATAAGCCGACAGCATCAAATCGCCGGAATTGTACTGAAAATTGGGATATATATTCTGTCGGAATGTGGCTTTTGTAACTCCTGAAACGTTTTTTAAACGACTCGGGAAGGAGAAGCCTGCCAAACGCTCTTCGAGGAAGTTGTAAATAATGGCTTTCTGATTTTTATCGTAGCGTGCGTAAAACAATTCGAACATCGAATTATTGCGAAAATTATAATTCAATGTACCTTTATATCGTACTTTATGGGCATATTCACCCGTTAACACCAGCCCTGAAAATGGCTGTACAGTAATATTCCCAAAAGGTATATGCGGATTCCCTACAATAGAACTCAGAAATTCGTATCCTGCACCAGCAGTTAACCATTTGGTTACTCCCATATTGGTTTCGGCGCGTCCGTAAAGCGAACCAAGCCCATTAAGCAGCGAACCACCACTCACGCGGTATTCAAATTCGCCAACTGGCAACATATTGTAGGGCATGTTGTAGGTTTTTCGATCCGCTTGTTCCTCGCCATTTGGTCCGTAGTAGCGTAATGTTACCTCGGTTGTGCCATATACAATTGGAACTTGAAATGAGAAATAACCCGATGCATCAGCTTTTGTATAATCTATCAGTACATTATTTATATAGAGTTCAACCGTCCATTCGGGATTGGTATTTTCGGCAATCTGAAAAGTTCCCATAGCTTTTCGAATGGTTGTAGGAGCATTGGTTATCATAAATCCATCCACAGGAAAAAGCATAGTGGCAATATTACGGTTATAAATACGCCCCAATTGTACTTGTCGAATAGCTTTAAAATTATTATCCACCCATCGCCAATGATACCGTTGTTGGTTGCGGTTAAACCTGTATTTGTCTGAATAGTAAAGCCAAGTACTCAGTTCGCCTCCAAATAATTCGGCACCTAAAGCTAATCCAGCGCGATTTTCGTTGCCGTAGGTTGGCGATTGATTCGAAGAGATTGACCAATCGAGCATTCCGGGTTTAAAAAAGTGATATTTGCGAGGGTATTCGGCATCATATTTAGTTTCGCCCGAAATATCTTTTATGTTTCTTCGGGCATCTTCGAGCTTTTTTAATTTGGTAATTGGCAATTCATTCTCCGACGAAATGGTAGCCGAAAGTGTTCTGAAATCGAACTTTGTGTTTAATCCAAAAATAGATTCGAGCAGTTGGGGCGATAAATATAGCGTACCCATATCGTACTGAACATCAGTGTCGGCAAGTGTAGTTTGTTTCGAATTATACGTTATGGTTTTTGTGTCAAAATCAATTATATAACTGTTTTTTGAATCTATAAAATTACCTTCTATTTGTTTTCCGCTTTCCGAAACTTTCGTATTTATCTTGAGGTATTCAAAGATTTGCGAAACAGGAAGGTATAAAACGTTTGGTTCGCGGTAAAGTACATAAAAGTCCTGCCAACCGATTTTTTCAAATTTTATACTTAGGTTGAATGGTTCGGCCGAAACAGTAGTTGAGTTATTTTGTGCTTGTAGTTGAAAAATAGAGAATAAAAACAACAGTCCTGCAATATACAAGACCCTATTTGTAGATTTATTTTTATTCAATTTTATATTGTAAAGCATTAAAAACCAATTAACTATTTTACTGTTGAACGAAAGTAAGACTAAATGAACCAGTATAAAGTCCGGCAGGATTTGTACCCATATTGCCCACATTAAGCGTTCCGCCCACCCGTATTAAATGTATATCGTCGCAGCCTTTGTTCGAAATAAAAGTTGAACCACTGCCTCCTATACTTGTTGGACCTAAATTCAGCACCATGCTGCCTCCATTGCTGCCGTTAAGCACTGTTGTTGCGGGGAAAGTTACGTTTATCATACGTCCGGGGCAAATTTTCACTTCAAAAATAGCAGGTTGCACCGGATTTCCCATATTAAGCATTACAACCGATCCTGTAAATGAGCGGCTGCCGTTGTAATCCACCGAAACCGTACCTCCCGACGAACCAGACAAAATGGTCATGTCACCAAAGTTTAGTGCTTGAGTAGCTTGAACGGTGACTGTTCGCTGAGGCAAATCAGGTCCCGACTGTGCAAATACAGGCACAACAGCAATACAAATTAGTATAAACGTAAATAAGCAAAAACGCTGCATGAAGTACAAATTACTTTTTCAAAATTAATTCAGAACGAGACAATTCCATACCTCCGTTTTCGTTTGGAGCTAAAAACCGTATTATCAATTTTCCACCATCTACCTTCATGGCATTGGTGCTTTTTATAAATAATGCAAAATTACGCTTCGAAATTTCGGGATACACACCAATACCATTTACAAAACCCACATCCATTTTCTGACCTTTTGTAGGATGGTATTCAACACGTAAATTGCCATAAGCTGATTTGTTTCCACCACGATTAATGGTAACATTCAATTTCGAAATTGTATCATTCACGTTTTGCATCGAAACATCCGAAAGTGAAAGTTGATTCGTGAGATTTCCGTTTCGCACAATTACAGGAATGCTGATTCCAAAAACAGGAGTAATACTCACTGCCATTTTAGTGGAGTCAATTCGCAAATCCTTCATGCCAAGCGGAGTTTTTTCTTTTTCGGCTCTGAAATATATGTGCGAACGATATTCTCCCTGCTTTAAATTAGTTGGTTTTCGCAACTGCAATCGTATTGTTTGCGATTCGTTGGGCGGAAGCACTACTTTGCGAGGGAATAATCGTAAATATTTGTCGGCAGATATTGTTGTGTCGGGTTTTTCGAGCTGAACAAAACTACCATCTTCAAGCATTTTGTAACTCAAAAACGAAATCATATACACAGCAGTGTCCTTACCGATATTTGTGAGATTTAAATCGGCATTTTGTTTTTGTCCCTCGAATACAACACGTATAGGGTTGATTAATAAATCACCCTGCGCCATTGCCACCGAGGTAACAAACAACATTAGCAATAAAGCAATATTTTTTCTCATTCCGAAACCGGATTGTGGATTTTAGTTATATGCTACTGAAACATTGAATGTTCCAACATAGATACCATTGGTCTGATTTGCAACTACATTTAGTTGACCACCCACAGTAAAAGTATCGGAACCGTTTGTAGCGTTTAATGTGCCCGCAAGTCCATCGGTTCCAGCAGATGATGGGAGTGCTTTTAGGTTGTCAACTGTCATTGTTTCGCTACCACCAACTCTTGATACAGTAGCATTTGGCGGAAGCGTGATTGCATAATTACTCCCGGCAATTCCCGTTAAATTAAAAATTGCATTCGAGGTTGTTGATGGAATAATATTTACTCCTCCCGCTACCTGTATAACACCGTTTGTTAAAATGATACACGAACCTGGAACTCCTGCCGAAACTGCAATTTTTCCAAAATTTAATGTCGAGCCTGAATTAAGTGAAATAGAAAGCTGAGATGAAACTTCTGCCTTAGCCTCAGCTGTTACCGACTGTGCTTTTGTCTGAACTGCAAAAGCTGTTAGGAGCATTGCTCCGAAAATTAATTTTCTCATAACTAGTTGAATTTTGAAATGTTATTAATTATATGCTACCGTTACATTAAAGTTTCCTTGATATAAACCGGCTACCTGACTGGCGCCAACGTTCAATGTTCCTCCAACAGTAAAACTATCGGTTCCTGTACCACTTAATATGCTAGCATTCCCTGCTTTATTCGAAGTGAATGCAGTTATTGTCATAGTTTGGCTTCCTCCACTACGGGTAACAGTAACACTTGATGAAGGTAAAGCAATATTGTAGGCAACACTAGCTGCTCCTGATACAGAATAGGCTGCGCTTGTTGCAGTTGGCGTAAAATTAGTCAGCGTTACGCCACCTGTTTGAGTTCTACTACCCGCTGGTGCCAATATGCACGTACCCGCTGTAGCCGATACACTCATTGTCCCAAAATGTAAACTTCGTGTTTCCGAAATTGTTATCGGATTCACTATATTGGCAAATGCATCCGTATTTTCGGTTTGTGCTTGTGTGTGAACAAATGGCAAAACCAATAATAAAAACAGTAATTTAGCTAAATGGCTTTTCATAATGTGTCATTTTTAAAGTGAATATTAAATATTCATTGAAATCTGAACTGCAAATGTAGTTCATTTAATTCAATAATTTAAATGTTTTTGTTTTTTCGTTATTATAAAGTTGTACAAATACGACCCCTTTTATTGGGTTAGGCACTATCCGCTGTTCGCCTCCCACAGCTGTAAATTCGTCAAAAACAATACCGTTAATATCAAAAATTTTTACGGTGAAATTGCCTTTTGCCGATAATAAATCAATATTAATATTATTATTCGTTTTAAAAACATTTACAAAACCCATAGCCAAATCGTCTAATGCTGTTTTGTTAAAATATATTTTAAATCGAGCAGCTTTATCAGTTGTTTTAGATGTAAATGTATAATTATCAGTTAGTTTTAAATCAATTGTTTTGCCTGTTTTAGTGTCTTCGAGCAATACTACTTCGAAATCATTCTTGAATTCGTTGGCACTAATACTATATTTACCATCTTTTCCGGCTTTGAAGTTAATTTCAATGCTTGGAGTTTCGGAGGTGGTGCTCAGGTAAAAAGTTGAAAAATCTTCGTTTTCATGTTTAATATATAGTGATGGAGATGTTTTTACAGGGCTAAACAATTTTGATGCACCGGCTTGAACAATATCCCAACCAAAATTCATTTTAATTTCGTCGCTTCCAATGCTGTCGGTAGAGTTAACAATTAGAGAGAGGGGAGAAAGCGTTTTAATGTCAGATTTTACTCGTTGCCAATTAGCAGCTTCATTCGATACTCGTCCTGCATTTTTAAATACAAAAGCTCCTGAATTTGCGGCTTTTACAAAAAATCCCATATTTGGTGAGATATATCGTGTACTACCACTTGTACCTATATCGTCTGTATCTGCGGAGTTATACACTCCATAGTTATTTGCACTATTGCTCCAAATCCAAATATTATAGCCACCACCGGTTGTTTCTAGCATAGTACGTGTAAAACCTGCATCATTTTTCCAATCAATACTACTCGGATATGGGTTTCCAATAAAGTTAAATCCTTTGAATGATTTAGACGACGAATTAGTAAGGTTAACTGAAATGTTGCCATTGTTCAGAATTCCTGCAAATTCTTTAGTTGTATTAACTGCTTGTAGGGCATATAAATAACCTTTTCCGGAAATAAAATTGGTTGAAGGGTGAAC
>CAZEEN010000087.1:0-1590 GCA_964511115.1 uncultured Paludibacter sp.
ATTTCGGGGTCAAAAATGGATAAATCCAGCTCCTTTCGAATTAAATCGGGGAGCGTATTTTTATTGTTAGTGCCCGAAAACGGATTTATAATAAAAGCAATTTTCTTTTTCATTTTTAATGGATTAGTCGATGACTCTTCAATCAAATTTCACCAAGCTACTTATTTTGTTTTTAGCATGCGAAGATAGCGATTTTAATTCAATTGAAAAAGAAAACGGCTGAACTTCCAATTTTTGAAATTCAACCGTTTTAAAAACCTACTATCATCAATTATTTTATTGCTTCCAACTGGTTTATAAGTGGATTAGCATACATTTCGAGCATTTTGCGCATAATAAAATCGTCGTCGCGATTCTCCAAAGTTATTTTTTGGATTTGTTTTTCCAAATATCGCTCAAAGTCGAGTTTTTCAATTAGCGTATATTCTTTTTCGAAACGCCCTTTTCCATCCAAAATATCGTATGCAATTTTATTAATATTAAAAATGGTATATCCTGTATGAATGTATTTGTCAATAAGCTGCGCAACTGCCGAATACAATTCAGCTTTGTTGTTTATACTTGCTCCCAAACTTAAAACTGCATCATTTATGCAGCCATCTATCGTGTAAACCACTTTGCCTTTATAACCCATTACGCCAGTTTGCATATTCAGCAAATCATCCTGTGGTGCTTTTTTATAATCGGCGTTATCGCGTTTTTGTTGAAACTCTTTCGCTTTCAGGTAATCACATGGGTCGTACTCGTACGAAATACTTAACGGACAAATATTCAAAGCCGCCAAATTCTCAGCAACAGTAGTTTTTCCTCCCATATTAAGCATTTTGAGCAAACTTTCCTGTGTGCGGTCGTTGGCATCTTTGGCTCGTCCCTCGCGCTGCGCCAACCATATAGATTGTTGCTTTTCGTTAATGGTATGCGCCACATACGCCGACAGGTGCTGCGAACTTTCCAACACCTGACGGGGACTCAAGCCACGTTTTACAATAAAACTTTTGTTTACACGCACCAAATCCTCTATCCACGGAAAAACCAACAGATTATCGCCAATGGCAATTTCTACGGTATCAATTCCTTTGTCAATGAGTTGTATACACAAAAAAGCCGAATCGAGAATAATATCGCGATGATTGGAAATAAACAAATAAGGTTTCGAGGCATCGATATTTTCCAACCCTTTGAGTTCAACACCCTTTGTAAGGTTGGCTTCAATGTCTTTCAGAAACGGATATACCATTTTTTTCTGAAACTCAATATTCGTTTTGAACGATGTAAGTCGCTGTTTAATAGCCTCTTTCGGAAGCAATGGATACACAGTGCTCAACACCTTCATAAACTGCTTTTCGTTACTCAATCGCTCCAGCGCCGCTGGTATTTCGTCGTTATTATAACAACGTATTTCATCAAAGTTCATATTCTTATATTGTTATTTGCCCTTCGGGCGTTATTTGCTTCGCGTTATTGGGCTTCGCCGTTATCGGGGCTTCGCCGTTATTGGTGCTTCGCACGTTATTGGGGCTTCGCCGTTATTTGCTTCGCGTTATTTGCTTCGCGTTATTGGGGCTTCGCCGTTATTTGCTTCGCGTTATT
>CAZEEN010000087.1:1690-13294 GCA_964511115.1 uncultured Paludibacter sp.
TATTGGTGCTTCGCACGTTATTTGTTTCGTATTTGTTTTATTTCTAATTTCTACCTTCTAATTTCTACCTTAAAAAAGAAAACTCAAATAAATATAAATGACTGGTGCAGCAAGTAGCATACTATCGAACCGATCGAGCAATCCGCCATGTCCGGGAATAATATTTCCAGAATCTTTTATATGTACTGTTCGCTTCAGCAACGACTCAATTAAATCGCCAAAAGTACCGAATACCACAACTATTTCGGAAAAAAGAAGCCATTGCACCAACGAAATTTCGGGAATAAACAACGAAAAAACATAGCCCGAGGCCAATGCTGCAAGTGCTCCACCAAAGAAACCTTCCCACGATTTTTTTGGCGAAATGCGTTCGAACAAACGATGTTTGCCAAAGGTAATGCCGAAAAGATATGCGCCCGTATCGTTCACCCAAATAGTTACAAAAACAGCTATTAAAATCAAAGGTTTATAAGTGGCTTCGTCTACAAAAGCAATAAAGTTAAGCAACGAAAACGGCAATGCTATAAACACTTGACCGAGAAGAAAATACGCCCAATTGTTAATGGGATTAGGTTTGCGTAGGTAAAGTTCGGAGATAAGCATCAACACTAAAAAAAGTCCGTAAACCGAGAAAATAGGATAACGAATAATATCCGATGCGTGTAGAAACGAAGTAGAAAAAAGCAGAACAGCCCCAATAATTCCAAAAAGTGGATTTACGTTTACATCGACTTGCATATTGGTGAGTTTATGAAACTCGCGCACCGCCAATGCTGTAATAACCAGAAACACACTCAAAAAAGCATACGAATGCAGCAAAATAGAGCCCATTACCAATACTACAAAAACAAAACCGCTAAGCGTACGCATCAAAAAGTTGTTCATATTGTCTTCAAGGTATGTTTATTTGTTCTAATTGCAAAGATACAATTTTTTATTTATAGAATGTGATTTAAGATAGCTACTTCGGATCTTTTTGGAATCTAGTCTGTTTATTGGAAATTAGGAAAAGATTTCTACAACAGAAGATTACTTGTTAAATAATACGTATATTTGCACATTCAATTTAAAATTAAAAAAAATAAATCTTAGCTTTTCCTATCTTTACATCAAATTGTTTTGTAAACACCAATTACTATTCACTTTATCTTTTACTGAAAATTTCAAATAAAATTTCCACAACAAAAAGCATAATGCAGCAATTCCTATCTATCTTAAAGCAATACTGGGGTTACGATGCGTTTCGACCGCTTCAGTCCGATATAATTCAAAGCATTGCCGATGGAAAGGATACACTGGGATTAATGCCTACGGGTGGTGGAAAATCGCTTACTTTTCAAGTGCCGGCAATGGCAATGGAGGGCGTTTGTATCGTCGTTACGCCACTTATTGCGTTGATGAAAGACCAAGTGGAAAACTTAAAAAAACGCGATATTCGGGCTGCTGCCATTTATTCGGGCATGACGAACGATGAAATTATGCTCACGCTCGATAATTGTGTGTTCGAAGCCTATAAATTCCTGTACGTTTCGCCCGAACGACTTGCCACTGCACTTTTTTTAGAAAAAATTCGTCAAACGCGGGTTTGCATGATTGCTGTAGACGAGTCGCACTGTATTTCGCAGTGGGGTTACGATTTTCGTCCGTCCTACCTACGCATTGCCGATATTCGCGAAATTTTGCCCGATGTGCCTGTGTTGGCGCTTACTGCTACTGCCACGCCCGAAGTGGTGGACGATATTCAGGAAAAATTACATTTTCGACAAAAAAATCTTTTTCAAAAAAGTTTCTCGCGTTCCAACCTCGCTTATGTGGTGCGCACGACCGAAAATAAAGACGAGCATTTACTTAAGATACTGAATAGCGTTCCCGGAACTTCGGTGGTGTATGTGCGTAACAGAAAGAAAACCAAAGAAGTAGCCGAATTTCTGATTACAAACGGAATAGCAGCCGAGCATTTTCATGCCGGACTGAAAAACGAAACCAAAGATGAACGTCAAAGGCGTTGGAAAAATGGCGATACGCGTGTTATTGTCTCGACCAATGCTTTTGGGATGGGCATTGACAAAGCGGAAGTGCGCACGGTGGTGCATCTGGATTTACCCGATTCGCTCGAAGCATATTTTCAGGAAGCGGGGCGTGCAGGACGTGACGAGAAAAAGGCTTTCGCTGTGCTGCTATATAATAATGGCGATGCGGTAAAAATGCGTAAACGTGTATCGGATTCGTTCCCAGGGAAAGAGGTGGTTGTAAAAATTTACGATTCGCTCTGCAATTATTACCAAATTGGCGTTGGCTCAGGACTCGAACGGGTTTTTGCGTTCGACATTGCCGATTTTTGCATGCGTTACAAATTGCCGATTCTGATTACACACAACGCACTAAAATTATTGCAACAGGCTGGTTATATAGAACTTACCGACGAACAGGAAAATTCGTCGCGGGTTTTGTTTACAGTTGACAGGGAGAATTTATATAAATTGCAACAATCCTCCGAACAGGATAAACTGATTCATATTTTGCTCCGTTCGTACACTGGATTGTTTACCGACCCGGCTTATATCAACGAAGATATGCTCGCAAAACGCTTGGAATGGACGCGGGAACGGGTTTACGATGAATTGATTTTATTATCCAAAGAACGCATTATTGAATACATTCCGCGTAAAAAAACGCCTTACATTACATTCACGCTGGAGCGTCAAGCCACCGAGCGCATAGTACTTGGCAAAGAGGCTTACGACGACCGCCGCGAGCGTTATATAACCCGTGTAAAAAGCGTGTTGGATTATGCCAAAGAAGAAAACGTGTGTCGCTCACAGGTTTTGCTGGCCTATTTTGGCGAAAAAAACACCAAACCCTGCGGACAATGCGATATTTGCCTAAAAAACAAAGAAAACGAAGTTGGCACTGATTTATTTGAGAAAATTAAAGCCGCTGTTTTTGAGATTCTTAAAAAAGAACCGCTGCCAATAAATTCACTCCTACGCAAAATCCCTTTTAAAGAACCACAAGCCATTCAAGTTATTCGTTTCCTAATCGACAACGAGCATATTGCGGAAAATGAATTTATGCAATTGGAACTTAAGAAATTAAAGTAAAAGGTATAAAGTCAAACATCTTAAAAAACTTAGAATTGGAATGCTCAATTGTTTATTTGCAAATAAAATTTGGAATAATTTTTAGGATAAAGTGCCGGAAAATTTTGCAAAAACGAAAAACAATCGTATCTTTGCACCGCTTTTGGAAAAAAGCAACTAATGATTGTCTCATGGTGTAATGGTAGCACTGCAGTTTTTGGTTCTGCCTGACCAAGTTCGAGTCTTGGTGAGACAACAAAAAATAAACGGTTGATATTCCCTGTTGAATTTCAACCGTTCGTTTTAAAAACCAATCCATTTAATTATTAATTGTAAATTATTAATTATAAATTAAATACCTTGTCTTATGGTGTAATGGTAGCACTGCAGTTTCTGGATCTGCCTGTCTAGGTTCGAGTCCTGGTAAGACAACAAAAAACAAACGCTATTAATCTGACAATCAGATTAATAGCGTTTGTTTTTACGTTCCACAATAGGTTTTGTAGTTTTGCTCATCTGTTTGAGCGGGTGGTTGCATCTGGTTTTTATCAAAATCAGAAGTTGCATAAGGTGTGGAAAGTTGGCGTATAAATGCTTCGAAAGACATGAGTTGTCCGGTCCTTGTAACATCACTTAAAACTTGCTCTACCTGGTGGTTGCGCGGTATGTAAACAGGATTTGTTTGTTGCATTAACTCCAAAGGCGTACTATTGGTTTGCGGGATTTCATTCAACCGATTTTTCCAAGCTCGCTCCCACTCTACAAACGAATCTTGTGCATATATTTTATCCGAAATAAGTTCGGGATACATCAATCGTACAAATGTATTGGTATAATCGGCATTATTCAAATACATCCAATTTAGCAAATTGTTAATCAACAGTTTATCATTTGTTTCGAGTTTGTAAATTCCGATTTTCCGACCTAACATTTCGAAGTATTTTTGTTCGAAAGCTGGCTGAAATGTATTTAAAACTCCTTCGGCTTTTTCAATAGCAATATTTGTGTCAGTATCGATAAGAGACATTAAACTTTCGGCCAAACGAGTGAGATTCCAAAGTGCCATTTGTGGCTGATTACCAAAAGCATACCGTCCTCCTGTATCGATGGAACTAAAAACCGTTTCGGGTTTGTAGGCATTCATAAAAGCGCAAGGCCCATAATCGATGGTTTCGCCCGAAATGGTCATATTATCGGTATTCATTACGCCATGTATAAAACCCACCCGCATCCAGTTTACAATTAAATCGATTTGTTGCTCCATTACCTTCTCGAGCAATGACAAAGCGGAATTTTCGGTTTCAGCGAGTTCGGAATAGTGTCTGTTAATGACGTAATTCGTAAATGTATTCAAGGTTTCGGGCGAACAAAAGCGCGCTACATGTTCGAACGTTCCTACACGAATATGACTTGCTGCCACACGAGTCAACACAGCGCCCATCTGTACTTGTTCGCGATACACAGGCTCACCAGTAGCCACTACAGCCAGACTTCGCGAAGTACGAATGCCGAGCGCATGCATGGCTTCGCTTATCAGGTATTCGCGCAACATGGCACTCAGCGTGGCACGTCCATCGCCCCGCCGTGAGTATGGAGTTACGCCCGAGCCTTTAAACTGTAAATCGAAACGTTCACCCAATGGTGATATTTGTTCGCCCAACATCACAGCTCGTCCATCGCCCAAACGGGTAAAATGTCCAAACTGATGGCCACTGTACGCTTGCGCAAAATTAGCAGCGCCATCGGGCAATGTATTTCCACTAAAAAGTGCCGCAAGCTCGTCGGGTTGAGCATTGGATGTATCGATGCCCAATTCAGCTGCCAGCTCCTGATTGAAAGCCACCAATTGTGGCTCGCGTACAGGTGTGGGTTTACATGCCGAGTAAAGTTCAGCGGGAAGTGCCGAGTATGAATTATTGAAATGGAATTGCATTTTTATTTGAAAATTACCCAACTGATATAAACGACATAAATCAACATTAAAGACGCACCTGCAAATCGGGTTATTTTGTGCGATTTATTAGTATAAACAACTATCAAAATAAACAAACTACCCAATGCGGTGATGGCTAAATCGTAGAAAATATTGGTATATGCAGGCAAAGGACGAATAATGGCGCTTGTTGCCAATATAAAAAACACGTTGAAAATATTAGAGCCCAGCACATTGCCCAATGCAATATCCGAGTTTTTCTTGAAAGCCGCCACAGCCGATGTGGCAAGTTCAGGCAAGGAAGTGCCTATGGCAACAATGGTAAGTCCGATAACAGCCTGACTGATTCCCATTGCCTCCGCAATGCGGGTAGCCGACGGCACAATAAGCTGTGCGCCACCAACTAATGCGCCTAAACCACCAACTATCATTAATATCGCTAACCAAATTCGCATCGGCTTAAAACCTTCTTCAACAACTTCTTCGGGGTGTTTTATGGCTTTACGAACCACAACAGTCATAAACCAGATAAAGAACATCAACAAAATAAATCCGCCGGCACGGTTAATTTCGCCATTCATTCCCCACAAAAGCAACATAACTGCCACAGCAGCCATTAAACTAAGTGGCATGTCGAACCGTCGGGAACTTTTTTGCGATCGGATAGGAAAAACGAGTGCCGCAAAACCTAAAATAAAGTAGATATTTACCATATTGCTGCCAATAATATTGGTCAGAGCAATATCGGTAGTGTTGGGGTTTAATGTGGCAATAATATTCACCACCAATTCGGGAGCCGAAGTTCCAAAAGCAACAATGGTAAGCCCAATAACCAAATCGGGTACATTAAAACGCTTCGCTAAACCCGAAGCGCCATCCACAAGGTAATGTGCTCCGGCAATAAGCACTGCAAAACCGGCAATAATAAGAAGATAATCCATTTGTAAGTAAATTGAGTTTTTTACATTTAACGTTTCAACTTACAAATAGTTTTAAAGTCGCATCGCGACGACCGATTTATGCAATATTCGCTCTTACTTTTTTCAAAAATTGCTGCATGCGGTCGGAATCTTTTTCATCGATAATCTCCATCAGGGTTTTCAGTTCGGCACGAATTTTTTCTACCTGATTGTGCGTGTGTGGATTGAAAAGAATTTCGGAGAGCAAATAATCGTCCTCGCCCAACAAGCCTTTGGCAATATCCATGTGGCGCTTAAAGGTCGTACCAGGCGCTTCTTGCGGTATCATTACCGAGGCAAAAACCAAGGTAGATGCAAACGGAATTGAGAGCGAATAAGCAATTGTTTCGTCGTGTTCATCAAAGCTATATTCGAAAATTTTCAGGCGTAGCGAACCGTACAAATCTTTGAAAAATGCCTTACCCATGTGGTCCGATTCAGAGATAATAATAGCACTCTGACTGCTCAAATTATCGAGCGTGGCAAAGGTTGGTCCAAACATGGGGTGAGTGGAAACATAGCGCATACCTGTACTTTCGTAGTACTCCTGAATGCCCGTTTTTACGGATGCAATATCCGAAAGAATACAGTTTTTGGGTAAATAAGACACCACTTTTTCGAAAGCGCCGATGGTAAATTTCAGTGTAACGCAATTGATGACCAATTCGGGTTCGAACTCCCTGATTTCGTCGTATTCGGTCATGCGCAGGGTATTAAACACAAAACGCAGCCGACGCGGGTCGGTATCGAAAAGCGCCACTTCGTGCTGAATGCACAATACGTCGGTAAGGAAAGTGCCCATTTTGCCGGCACCAAGTACAAGTATCTTCATTATTTTGAATTACGAGTTATCAATTACGAATTATGAAAAACGGGTTTTATTTCATTTTTACGACTGCAAAGGTAAAAATTTTTATGCTTAGTAGTGCAATGCAACTCTCAATTTATACTTTGTACTAAATAATACTAATAAATAATCAATTTATCAGCATTTGTTGTAAATTTGCTACAATTTATAAGCAAAATCTAAATAAATTCATTTAACATACTATATATCATTTATTTATAAATAAAATGGCAAAATTAACACGGGAAGATGCTCTTCTTTATCACTCACAAGGAAAACCGGGCAAAATTGAGGTTGTTCCTACCAAACCTTATAGTTCACAACGCGATTTATCATTGGCTTATTCGCCTGGCGTAGCTGAGCCTTGCCTCGAAATTGAAAAAGACCCGAATGCAGCTTACGAATATACTTCGAAAGGGAACCTTGTAGCTGTAATTTCGAACGGAACAGCTGTACTTGGCTTGGGCGATATTGGTGCTATGGCCGGAAAACCGGTAATGGAAGGTAAAGGGCTGTTATTCAAGATTTTTGCCGGAATCGATGTATTCGATATTGAAGTAAACGAAAAAGACCCCGAAAAATTTATACAGGTTGTAAAAGCCATTGCACCTACTTTTGGCGGCATTAACCTCGAAGATATTAAAGCGCCCGAATGTTTCGAAATTGAAGAACGACTAAAAGCCGAACTCGACATTCCGTTGATGCATGACGACCAGCATGGTACGGCCATTATTTCGTCGGCAGGATTGATAAATGCGCTCGAAATTGTAGGTAAGAAAATTGAAGATGTAAAAATCGTGGTGAATGGTGCGGGTGCTGCTGCCAATTCGTGTACGCAATTGTATATGATGCTAGGTGCTAAACTCGAAAACATTGTGATGGTGGATTCGAAAGGCGTCATCAACATGGAACGTACCGATTTGAACTCTCGCAAAAAACCCTTTGCAACAAGTCGGAAAATAACTACCTTAGCCGAAGCCGTAAAAGATTCGGATGTGTTTCTGGGGCTTTCGGTAGCCGGATTACTCACCAAAGAAATGGTACAATCGATGAATGTCAATCCAATAGTTTTTGCGTTAGCAAATCCAAACCCCGAAATTTCGTACGACGATGCCATGGCCGCCCGCAAAGATATTATTTTTGCTACCGGCCGCTCCGACCATCCTAACCAGATTAATAACGTGCTTGGATTCCCCTATATTTTCCGCGGAGCGCTGGATGTGAGAGCCAAATGCATAAACGAAGAAATGAAAATTGCGGCTGTGCGTGCCATTGCCGAATTGACTAAAAAACCTGTTCCTGATGTGGTAAATGCGGCCTACAACCTCAAAAGGTTGAGTTTTGGCACCGATTACATTATTCCAAAACCACTCGACCCGCGCCTGCTTACCATTGTGGCTCCAGCAGTTGCCAAAGCAGCTATTGCATCGGGAGTTGCCCGTAAGCCAATTACCAACTGGGAAGAATATAATGTAAAATTGAACGAAATAATGGGTAGCGACAATAAAATGTTGCGCCATTTTTACGATATGGCTCGTCAGAATCCGAAACGCGTTGTATTTTCGGAATCGAATCACGTAAACATGATAAAAGCGGCAGAGTTGGCATTGCAAGAAGGAATTTGTTTTCCTATTTTATTGGGTAACGAAGAAAAAATTGGCAATATTGCTGCCGAAAATGATATTGACCTCACTGGAATCGAAATTGTAAATCTACGTCACGACCGCGAAGAAAGCCGCCGTGCCAAATTTGCTCAGATACTAGCCGAAAAACGTAGTCGCGAAGGAATGACCTACGACGAAGCGTTCGAGAAAATGTATGAGCGCAATTATTTTGGTATGATGATGGTGGAAACCGGACAGGCTGATGCGCTGATTACTGGTGTTTATACAAAATATGCCGATACGGTGCAAGCTGCAAAAGACGTTATTGGCATACGCGAAGGCACGAAACACATTGGTGCTATGCATATTATGATTACCAAAAAGGGAACTTTTTTCCTTGCCGATACGCTTTTCAACCGCCACCCATGTACCGATGCGCTTATTGACATTGCTAAACTGACACACGACACGGTGAAGTTTTTTGCTCACGAGCCCGTTATGGCCATGTTGTCTTATTCCAACTTTGGGTCCGACAAAAACGGAAGTCCGGCAAGTGTACATCAGGTAGTGGAAACCTTGCACAATACCTATCCCGATATGTTGGTGGATGGTGAAATGCAGGTAACTTTTGCCTTTAACAAAGAATTGCGCGACAAGAAATATCCGTTTTCGAAAATTGCAGGACGCAATGTAAATACGCTTATTTTCCCAAATCTGAGTTCGGCCAATACGGCCTACAAAATGCTGATTGAAATGGGATTGGCGCAAACAATTGGCCCGATACAAATGGGATTAAACAAGCCGGTGCATATTTTGGATGTAGAAAGTTCGGTAAGCGATATTGTAAACATGACAGCCGTGGCAGTGCTGGATGCCATTGTGGAAGAACAAATCCGAACAAACAATCTCGACCGTATTGGTAAAGTTGCCGAAAATGGCAATGCTTATCGCTCGAAGAATTGTTAGAAACGCTCTAATTATTTTATCAGAAACAGGGAAATAAACTTAAGTTGATTTTCCTGTTTTTTTATGCGATAATGTAAAAAAAAGTATTTATCTTTGCTTTTGGTTTACAACTAATATTAAAGCTATGAAATTATCCAAAATTACCCACCATCACGAAGTGCGCATTTGCGTTGACTTTCCGTACAATGCCGAAATTACAGCAAGACTCCGACAAATACCCGACACCCGCTGGAGCAAAACACTGAAAAGCTGGCATATACCGTATACCAAAGATGCATTTGAGCAATTAAAAACCTTGTTTCCTGATGTGGAGTACGAAGTGCTGAGCCAACAATTGCCTGACTCAACAAAGGAAGATAAGCCTGAACAGAAAATTTCCAAACCTGTTTTACATAAAAAAATATTGTTGAAGCATTCGGATACATTGCTCGAAAATAATGTACAAACTGAAATGGAAAATCAACCTACAGCTAAGTCCATTTTGGCAAATACTGTAAATGCTGTTGAGCCAATAAAAGTAGTAATTAATGATCCTAAAAAAATAAGTGCCGAAATTTGCATAGACATTTACCCACGAAACATGGTGGTTAGAATGCCCAAAAACGATGCGGATGTTCAATTTATCAGGACTTTAAAGTATTCTCGGTGGCATCAAGGTCAGTTTTGCTGGACTATTCCAAATTTCGGACACAATGCCGACCTACTAAAATCATATTTTAAAGGTCGTGAGGCGGTTATTAACGAGCATTTAACCAAGCCCGAATCGGCTCCCAAAACAGTGGAAGCTCAACCTACCTTTACGCGAAACGATTTTTTAGTTATCAATTTATCCAACAGATCTTTACGACTTTTCTTCAGTTTTAATCCCAATATTAATTTCCGGTTACGAAGCATACCCATGTGCGTGTGGAACGAAGTAAAACGCTGTTGGGAATTGCCATATTCCGAAAAGTTTTTAGGTGAATTGCGCCAAATAGCCGAAGATTTTTCATTAAATTTTGTGCTGCACGAGGAGCAAAAATTAAAAGTAATGCCACGCAAATCGCGTTACGATGTTAAGAATTATCGCAGTTGTCCGGTAAGTTATACGAATAAACTCCAGGAACTGCGATATAGCAAAAACACCTTGGCAGTTTATACCGATATGTTCGAAGAATTTATTAATTACCACGAAGATATTGATATAGATTCGATTAGCGAAGAAATGATTGTTGATTTTTTGCGTTATTTGGTAAACGAAAGGCGTGTGTCCACTTCGTATCAAAATCAATCGATAAATGCCATAAAATTCTATTATGAGCGGGTAAAATACGGACAGCGAAAGCTTTATATAGTTGACCGACCACGTGAGGAGAAGTTTTTGCCCGAGGTGCTTAACACCGATGAAATTACTGCCATACTCAATGCCACCGAAAACCTCAAGCACAAAGCCGTACTCATGACAATTTATTCGGCAGGTTTGCGAATAGGCGAAGCTGTTAGCCTGAAATTGAAGGATATAGATAGCGGTAGAATGCAAATTCGAGTTGAAAATGCCAAGGGGAAAAAGGACCGTTATACTTTGTTGAGCGAGAAGAACTTGGAAGTGTTGCGCTCGTATGTAAAAGAGTATAAGCCGCGTATATGGTTGTTTGAGGGCGCAAAAGGAGAAACGTATTCGCAAAAAGCTATTCAACAAATTTTACGAAAAGCAGTTGAAAAAGTTGGATTAAAAAAGCACATAACTGTACACACTTTGCGACATAGTTTTGCGACACATTTACTCGAAGCCGGAACCGATATACGTTATATACAGAGTTTATTAGGGCACGAAAGCAGCAAAACGACTGAGATTTACACCCATATAACAGGGCGCGGGTTGCAACAAATTAAAAGTCCGTTAGACAAATTAGACATTTGAAAGAAAAATATATTTTTAAAAACAAGACATTACTACATTTACAATTAAAAATTATTTTATACATTTGCAAGCGCATCGATTAACAAAACACTTTACAATCTATAAAAATTTAATTTCCTGTATAAGAACATCCCTATATTTCCCAACAATCTTATAATTTGTTGATTTAATGCTCTTTAGTATTATATCACTAAAAACATAAGGCGGCTATATAAGAAATCCATATACGCTTATCGAATTTTGAATTCTCATAGACAAGTGTTAGGTTCCATTCAAAAAAAAAACGACAGTGTGAGGTATTGAAATTATTATCCA
>CAZEEN010000088.1:0-13140 GCA_964511115.1 uncultured Paludibacter sp.
GTAAGCTATTGATAAATACCATCAATGCACACAGCTATAATGTGGCGCAGGAAGACAAAGAATTTGCCGAAGCACTACTCTGTAGCGATGTATTGATACCCGATGGTGTAGGCGTGGTAAAAGCGGTAAAGTGGCTGCGCGCTGAAAAGATAGAGCGAATAGCGGGTTGGGATTTGTTTGAATGGGAAATGGAAAAAACAGCAGCAAGAGCTAAGCAGCAAGAGGTAAGTAATAAGACAGTGTTTTTTCTGGGGAGTAGTGAGGCTGTATTGGCAAAGATAAAAGAAAAAGCGGCAGTGGATTATCCGAACTTAGAAATACATAGCTATTCGCCACCGTATAAGCCGGAATTTACTGCCGAAGATAACCGAGCTATGATAGAAGCTGTAAATGCGGTAGTGCCCGATTTACTCTGGATAGGCATGACAGCTCCCAAGCAAGAGAAATGGGGGTGGTTAATGATTAGTGGTAAATGGTTAGTGGTAAATGATTAATGGGCAATAGGTTCATAAAGTTATAAAGTTCGTAAAGTTTTAAAGTAAAGAATGAATACAGGCGAAATTGTATTATATTTGCAAATCAATAATAATAGTACGAATAAAATTGATTTATAAATAAAAATGGCACTTATATACCGAAAAATAGTACAGGTTTTTGAGCAATGGCAAAGCAATAAAAATGCTTTGCCCCTCATGCTAATAGGAGCCCGGCAAACCGGAAAAACATTTATTGCCACGAAATTTTGCCACGAAAATTTTGCACAGACCATTGAAATTAATTTCATGCAAAACGAAATTTTCAAGTCATTTTTCGAAAGTTCGTTACATCCACACGAAGTAATCAGCAATATTGAAGTCTATTTTCGGACAAAAATTGATGTTGATAATACGGTATTGTTTTTCGATGAAATTCAGGAGTGTGAAAAGGCAATATTGGCATTAAAATTTTTTGCCGAACACAACATAAAATACAGAATTGTATGTGCCGGCAGTTTGCTTGGTGTAAAAATAAATCGACTACAAACAGCATTTCCGGTGGGCAAAGTGCAAATAGAATATATGTACCCTGTAGATTTCGAGGAGTTTTTGTGGGCAATAGGCGAAAAAATGCTTTGTGAAAAGATTCGTGCATCTTTTCATCAAAATACGTCATTAATTACGATTCTTCACGAAAAAGCAATTATGCTTTATAAAACCTATCTGTTTGTGGGAGGAATGCCTGCTGTTGTAAAGCAATATATTGAGAACAATATGCAGGTTAACAATCAGCTTTACACTATAAAAGAGGGCATAATAACCGGCTACACGGCCGACATGGCAAAATATTCGGAAAATATTAATTCGATAAAAATATTAAAAGTATATAACTCCATAAATGAACAACTTGCACAGGATCAAAAAAAATTCAGATATAAATTAGTGGAAGATAACGGCAATAAACAGAAGTTCGAAACAGCTATAGAGTGGTTGTTGCAAGCAGGCTTATTATTGTATTGTCCTGTTATATCCAACCCTGTGCGTCCGTTGCAATCAGATAGAAACAAATCCGGCTTTAAACTTTATCATTCCGATGTAGGCTTATTGGTACATAAGGCCGGAATTACTCAGTTTGATATATTACAGAATAAAAATTTTAAGTTTATAGGCGCACTCACTGAAAATTATGTGGCACAGGAGTTTGTTTCGAGCAATAAGAAATTGTACTATTGGCGTTCGGGCAACGAAGCCGAAGTGGATTTTCTGCTTTCGAACGAACAGGGGGTAATTCCGTGCGAAGTAAAAGCATCTGAAAATGTGAAGTCGAAAAGCTTATCTGTTTACATTTCAATGTATAATCCTGAATATGCTATTCGTATTTCGTCCAAAAACTTTGGTTTTGAGAATAATATAAAATCAGTGCCACTATATGCAGTGTTTTGTTTGTGATTTTAACACAACAGATAAACAATAACAGGGGCAGTGAAAAGAAAGTGGGAGAAGTGGTTATGGTATCCGTACAGGTGGGCAATAGGTTTGAGAGGGCTTTTAAGAATGATTAATGGTAAAAAAGTTATAAGGTTATAAAGTTATAAGGTTTATAAAGTAGTTAATGGAGTGGTTCGCTCGGCTATGCCGCTTTGCTTGCAAAGAATGTTACCAAAAAATAACCACATAAGTTTTTGTAGAGGAAGATATTCGGAAAAAGGACACATAGTTGTAATTGTTTAAAAACACTTACGGAGGAGTGCTTCAACAAGCTCAGTAATCTGTACGGAGGAGAGGAAAAATTGAACCACATAAGTCACATTAGAAAGAACATTATAAGAATGTAGGGCACATTAGGTAATACCTGAAGGTATTTTTTTGGAAAGAGGTTAATGATAAGAGTAATAATTTTGTGGGGCTTGGTGTGAAGCTTTGAGAATTTGAGACGGGGGAGGATAAACATACAACATTCAATTCTATAAAAATTGACTGTTTTTATTCAAAAAATATTCTGTATTGAATAAAAAAGACTATTTTTGTTCACTATAATACAAAATAATGATTAGAAATATACTTTATCAGCAGCTCGAAGAGCGTAATTTATTACTTAATCAAGCTTATATTGTTCGAATCGACGATACAGCAAAAACTGAATATTTAAGTACTACGCTTATTAAACTTATCACGGGTCCCCGAAGAGCAGGTAAGTCTGTTATGGCATTGCAGTTGCTCGAAAATCAAAACTTTGCTTATCTTAATTTCGACGACGATTTGCTTTTAAAAAACTTTAATGAAGATGCGGTCATTCAAGGGCTAAACGAGGTATTTCCGGGTTACAGCTATTTATTGCTCGACGAAATACAAAATCTTCCAGACTGGGAATTATGGGTTAACAAGCTATACCGCCGTGGTGTAAACCTTGTAATTACAGGCTCAAACTCCAAGCTATTATCGCACGAAATGGCATCGACTCTAACAGGCCGTTACATACAAATAACAGTTTTACCTTTTAGTTTTAAGGAATCAATTCGTTTTAATACACAGATACACCCTTTAGAAGCATACGCTACACCTACCGAAACAGGTAAGATGTTGAGTTTACTTCATACCTATTTATTTAATGGTGGATTCCCCGAAATAGTTTTGAATCCGGGAATTTTACGAAATTATTTGTCTTCACTTTTCGACTCTATATTACTCAAAGATGTACTCAAGCGATTTATGGTTAGACAAACGCATCAATTTTACGACCTATCGAACTATTTACTATCAAATTATACCAATCTGTTCTCCTACAATCAAATTAAAGAAACATTGAATTTTAATAGTGTAGCTACAGTGCAAAAGTTTATTGGCTATTTGCAGGAGCCTTATCTATTTCAGCATTTAACTCGCTACGATCCAAAAATTAAAAATCACAAAAAAACATCGCAAAAAATTTATATAATTGATAATGGTTTTGTACAAGCACGTTCGTTTGAATTATCACCCAATTATGGTCGATTGCTCGAGAATCTTGTGTTTGTTGAGCTTTTACGGCGCAATCACAAGCCGGAATTAGATTTATTTTATTACCGCTCTCGTAACGATCGTGAAATTGATTTTCTACTTCGAAAAGGTCATCAGATTGAACAGTTGGTACAGGTTTGTTATGATATAACAAATCCAAAAACGCTCAAACGTGAGTTAGATGCTTTAATTGAAGCTGCAACTGAATTAAAATGCAGCAACCTACTACTTATTACCTGGGATAAAGAGGAGCAAATTGAAGTAAATAAATTCATTGTAAATCTCACTCCTGCTTACAAATGGTTAAATTTAAACGCTTAATAAAACGTAGTGCTCCCAAAAGTGGCACAGCTACGCATCTATTACATTTAAAAAGCATTGAAGAATCCGATTGATTTTATGCGGTATGTGAAGGGAGTTGTTTTTCCGGGGAAGGAGTTTATGGTGGGTAAATATGACCCCCAACCCCTAAAGGGGAGTAAGAATAAGAGAGGGTCGGGTTCCCCTTTAGGGGTTAGGGGTAGATTTTGGTGGTTTTGGTATCCGTATAGATATTATTGTGGGTTGAGAGGGCTTTGGTTGGTGATAACAAATCAGACAAAAGAGCAAAGAACAAAGAGCAAAGACGGGGGAAATAATACGAAACCACAATAGGCACATTAGAAAAACGTAGAGACGCCATGCCTGGCGTCTGATGTAGAGACGCGGCATGCCACGTCTGTAAAATCGTAAAATGCCACATTTGTACATTATAAGAATGTAGGGCACAATAGGTAATACCTGAAGGTATTTTTTTGGAAAATAACGGATTACAGACAATATTGAAATTTAAAGACTATGACAAATCGGTACCATCCCCGAAAGCAGAACCATTTAAGCAATGGTTGGCGCAGGTTGGACGTGAGCGGATTGACGAACTGGAAGATCCTGAAATTGGTATTGACCGCTTAATGGAAACATATTTACGCAAAGGATATTCCGAAAAATGGATTAATCAGCGACTTAAAAGCATTGAGATTCGTAAGGAACTGACTGATGAATGGGAAGCCAGAGGAATTATGATAGGAGTTAAAAGAAAAACAGCAAGTTATGGATATTGAAAATGTAAACAAAACAAACATGATTACGGTTTATACGGAAGCTGTAACCCATTTAGAAAATGCTATTTTAAAGAGTCGATATACGGCAGCTAAGTTAGTTAACAAAGAAATGCTACTGCTATATTACTTTGTAGGTAAGTATGTGTCGGTAAATAGCCGGAACAAAAGTTGGGGTTTGGGTGCTATCGATCGAATATCGAGTATGCTTCAACAAGAATTGTATGGTTTACGTGGATTTTCGGCTACCAATCTTAAAAACATGCGTATATTTTATGAAGAGTGGGTTGAAATAGAACCAATTTTATTAAAAAACTCCGCAGTAGTTTTGTTTGATTTTATGAAAGATGAAAATCGTCAGATGGTTTCTGACGATTTTGGAAGTTCAATTCGTCAGACGGTTTCTGACGAATTAGAAGAAGCATTTTTCAGATTAGGATTTTCGCAACATTTGGCTATATTACAAGCTGTAAAAGATGCAAAAACGCGTTTATTTTACTTACAACAATGTGCTATTGAATTTTGGAATTATGAAACATTAAAGCATCACCTAAAAAACAAACTCCATTTACAGGTTGGTAAGTTAAGTCATAATTTCGAACACACATTGCCCGAACAACAATTCAAACAAAAGGCATTAATGGCATTTAAAGACGAAATGTTGCTCGACTTTATAAACATACACGACAGTGATGATGAGCCTGATGAACGGGTTTTGGAGCAAGAAATTGTACTGAATATCAAGAAATTTATAATGGCACTGGGGGTGGATTTTTGCTTTATTGGAAATCAATATCGATTATGTATAGAAAAAAGTGAATATTTTATTGATTTATTGTTTTTTAATCGAAAACTTCAAAGCTTAGTAGCCATTGATTTAAAAAAAGGAAAATTCAAGGCAGAATATGCAGGTAAAATGAATTTGTATTTGTCGGCGTTAGACGAATATATTAAGCAACCACACGAAAACCCTTCCATTGGTATTATCTTATGCAAAGATACGAACAACAAAATTGTTGAATTTTCGTTTCGAGATACTTCAAAACCAATGGGAGTAGTTACATACAAAACATACAAAGACTTACCGGAAAATTATAAAAAGTTGCTGCCAAATTTTGATCAACTTAAAGAACTTCTGTAAAGATGGGTATTCAATAATTTTCAATTTATGAAATCTGAACTACAATTAATCCTACCTCTGCCCCAGCCCCTCTCCAAGTGGAGAGGGTAGCAATAGAGCTACAAGCCATAGATACGTTAATACCAGTCATTGAAGATTGGAATAAGCTGGCCTTATTACTTATAGATAGAGGTACTGCACCACTGCTCTACCGTAAACTACCACACTTAAAAAACACCGCACTAATACCCGCACAAGCACAAGAACTGCTGCGTAAGGCGTATTATAAAGCTGTAAGTCGTAACGCTCGCATATACGAGGAGTTTAAAGGATTATCGGCAGTGCTTCAATCACAAAATATCCCTGTATTCGCTCGGTTCTGCCAAAAATGCTATACAACTATCATCATCACAACTTGTCTCCGTCAGTAGACGGACAGGCAAACCACTGACGGATCACCTCATCTCATCGACATATCATCACATCATCACATCGAGATCTCTTGTTTTTTGAGTTGGAATATTGTATATTTGTGGCGTGAATGTAACAAATAATAAAATCATTTATTTATGAATCAAACAGATATAATTCGTAATAGCATTATTGATAAATTAATCACAATTTCAAATCGTGATTATTTGAATGCCATTTTTAAAATTGTAGATAATAGCTCGGTAGTTGCAGATAAAATATATCTTAGTGCCGAACAAAAAATATTGTTGCAATTAAGCGAAGACGATATAAAAGAAAATAGAATTATTTCAGAAACCGAAATGAATAAGAGTGATTTAAAATGCAAACGTTTTTCATTATAACGATTCGAACGGTTTGGAAGTGGATGCTATTGTACAGAAACGAAATGGCGATTATGCTGCTTTCGAAATAAAGCTGGGTGTGGGATATATTGACGAAGCTGCCGAAAGTTTAAAAAAAAATTGTAAAAAACATAGACTCGACCAAGATGGATGTACCAAAATCATTAAATATAATTACTGGTACTGGAATGAGCCATCGACGACCCGATGGTATAAATGTAATTTCATTAGCTTCGTTGGGAAATTAACTGAAATGTACAAAGTGTTATGAAAAAACACCACTAATTTTTCTCGAATATATAACTTTAGTAATGTGTTCTTTATGATAATTCTTCTATTAAAAAAAATCAAAAAAGTAAAGACTTTAATAATATAAAACTATGCAAATCAAAAAAGCTCTGATAACTGTAGCAGGCCCTGACCAGCGAAATTTGGCTCTGCAAACCCTTGTTGACCGTGATGGAATGCGGAAAACCGTTTTAGAAATTCTTATCAACGAAGTTCAGCAAGCGGGTATTGAAGAAATCGGTATTGTAATTCAATCATCCGATTTAGAAGTATATAAATCCATTGTGAACAACGACTCTCAGATTCATTTTATTCTGCAAGATAAACCCCGAGGGTATGGCTATGCTATTTTATGTGGAGCTTCATTTGTTGGTAACGATTATTTTTTGCATTTGGTAGGCGATCATTTGTATGTTAACCGTTCAGAAAAACCATGTGCTAAACATATTGTGGAGATAGCTGTAAAAAATAAATCATCGGTATCGGCGGTAACGTCAACACGCGAAAGCCTGATTCCTAATTATGGTACAGTGGGCGGTCACCGGATTCACCCTACCAACGACCTTTATCAGATTGACAAAGTTATTGAAAAACCAACTCCTACATTGGCCGAACAAAAATTGATCATTCCCGGGTTACGTGCAGGTCATTATCTTTGCTTTTTGGGAATGCATGTTTTATCACCAACCATCATGGAGCTTCTCCAACATAAATCGGACGAAACAGGCGATTCCAGATTCGGATTAAGCGAAGCCTTAAATGAACTCGCAACCAAAGAACAATACTTAGCGCTCGAGAAAAATGACTTGCGATTTGATATTGGTTCAACATACGGATTGCTAAAAGCTCAGTTGGCTCTTGGCTTAAATGGCATCGACAGAGATTTAATTCAATCTGAATTATTGGAATTTTTTGCTATTCAGAATACTAGTCTTAAGTAAGGTAATATTAATTAACTGATAAATCAATTACCAATCCATGAGTGAATTAATCAATATTATTACATCAACAGATCCGGCTGTCAAAAATAAGTCCTTAGACGATTTTTGCAAAAATGCGTCATTGGAAACCTTGCTGAAGCAAACCTATAGTCTTGAAAATTTCCGCAAACAGGAAACAAATCTATATTATCGCGTTAGGGCATTATTCTTTCTATACGCCATTCACCGCTTCTACATTCCTATTCAGCATAAAGTAAGCACGCTGGGGCTTATTCCCTACGAAGCTTATGAGCATTTGCTGAAACGCCGTTTTGAAGAGGCTATTCATCTTTTTCTGAGTATTCAACAACAGCACGGAGCAAACGAAGGAATTTCGAGTGGACTGGCTGATGCTTATCACCAACTTGCTTTTCAGACCTTGGCCAATCAGGTAAAAATCAGTGTACGTTCAACTGCCGGAAATCGTTGGATGTTTCGTATTAGTCATCCGTCTGATCAACCGCTGAAAATTGTACCTGCATTATTTCAAAAAGATGAAAGTACAGGTCTTTATCCTTGTCTGCACGAATCAACACCGGTGCGCATGGATCTGAGCCACAGTGGTTGGAGCGATATTTTTTTCCTTGGAATGGATTATCCAGAAGGTGCTAAGGTGCTCAATATTTCCATCGACCTGTGCATTTTAAATCAGGAGGCGAATTCCAAACCCAAACCTCCCGTTGAAACATGGTTCAGGGTAATTGACGAACCCGTAATCCGACTTACCAGCATCGATTTGGCTACCTTTGCTGATATTACAGACCTGAATGATATTTTCGATTTTGCCAAAGATTACCTTGGATTGCTGAAAGCAGCCGTTATTGCTTCAGGCATTGTACCTCCGGGCATGGAAGGTGCTGGTTTGCCATTGAGTCATCTGTTGGAGAAAATGGTGGGTAAAGGTCGCGGCATTGAGATTGCCAGCAAGGTAAATAATATCCCCAAAGGTTCCCGACTGGCTGTTTCTACCAATTTACTGGCGTCACTTATTTCGCTTTGCATGCGGGCAACAGGTCAGACTGAAAAACTGACAGGAGCTTTGCAGGAAGAAGAACGCCGTTTAGTAGCAGCTAAAGCCATTTTGGGCGAATGGATTGGTGGTTCGGGTGGTGGATGGCAGGATTCGGGTGGCGTATGGCCGGGTATGAAACTTATTAAAGGTGTAGAAGCACAACCCGATGATCCCGAATATGGAATCAGTAAAGGTCGTTTGTTACCAAAGCATACCGTGTTGGAAAGAGATAGCGTTAGTGCCGAAATTCGTCAGAAATTGCAGGATAGTTTGGTAATTGTACATGGTGGTATGGCTCAGGATGTGGGTCCGATACTGGAAATGGTAACAGAAAAATACTTACTTCGTTCCAAAAAAGAATGGGAAGCGCGTCAAAATGCTATCAGCTATTTTGACGAAGTAGTGGAAAAACTGAAAGCCGGCGACATCAAAGGCATTGCCGAATTTACGCATAAAAATTTCAACGGACCTATTCAGCAAATTATTCCGTGGGCAACCAATCTTTATACCGAAAGTATTATATCCACTGTTAAAACTGAATTCGGGGATAAATTCTGGGGATTTTGGATGATGGGCGGCATGTCCGGTGGCGGCATGGGTTTTATTTTCGACCCTTTGTACAAACAAAAGGCGCAGGAGCGGCTACAGCAGATTATGTCGGCCATAAAAAAGGAACACGAACATGCCATTCCGTTTGCCATGGAGCCGGTGGTGTATGATTTCAAAATAAATGAAAACGGAACTTTTGCTAATCTCACAGTTGGCGAGGAAGCATTGATGAACGAGGAATATTATACGCTGTTATTACCTAAACTTTTAAAAAGAGATTTGAATGAACTGACTAATTGTCAGCGAAATGAACTGGCTATACTCAGTAAAACATATAAGTCGGGCAAACAATACAACGGCTTTATCAATAATCTTTTCGAACGCATTATTCCACAAAAACAGGAAGATCAGGATTTACAAAAACCGCTCAACAGCCTGCTCGAGGATTTCGGGTTCAATCCAAATCAGCATCAGCAGATAAAAAGCGATTTGAAAATGGGACGTATCGGTTTGTCGAAAAACAGAATTCCGATTAATTCAACCATTGAGGACATTCCACAAACTGAACTTCCAACTCAACAGGATATTGAAAATAAGGAATTTACTGAAATTGGTTTGAAAGCCTTACAAAATAAAGAGTTAGCTATTGTAACACTGGCAGGTGGCGCAGGAAGTCGCTGGACAAAAGGTGCCGGAGTGGTAAAATCGTTGAATCCATTTATCGGATTTGCTGGAAAACACCGGAATTTTGTAGAAATCCATTTGGCAAAAACAGAAAAGACAAATGCAGATTACAACACCTCGTTACAACATATTTTCACAACCAGCTACCTGACTCAGAAACCCATTGCCGGATTTTTGGAACCTTATATACTACAAAAGAAAAGAATTGTTGTGTCGCAAGGAAAAGTGATTGGATTGCGATTGATTCCAACTGAACGCGACTTGCGGTTTATGTGGGAAGAAATGCCACAGCAGCTGCTTGATGAACAGGCACAGAAAATGCAACAAAGCCTGCGTGCTGCACTTATTAATTGGGCAAAGACCAATGGCGAAGGCGAAGATTATCGCGATAATTTACCTTCACAATGCATTCATCCGGTAGGACATTGGTACGAAATACCTAATCTTTTCCTCAACGGAACCTTGCAGCAATTGATTCAGGAGAATCCGAATCTGAAGCATTTGCTGGTTCATAATATTGATACCCTCGGAGCAAATGTCAATCCGGCTATGTTGGGGTATCATATTCAGCAAAACAAAGGAATGACCATCGAAGTTATCAGCCGAAAACTGGATGACCGTGGAGGTGGTCTGGCTAAAATAAACGGTCAAACCCGACTGATTGAAGGACTTGCACTTCCTGATGAGAAGCTGGAATTCAACCTCAGCTATTATAATACCAATACATTCTGGATTAATATTGAACAGTTGCTACATGCTTTCGGATTGAACAGAAATGACCTGACTAACTCGGAAAAAGTAGAAGAGCAGATTTATAAAATGGCTTCCCGAATGCCTACTTATGTCATTATCAAGGATGTAAAAAAACGTTGGGGGAAAGGTCAGGAAGATGTTTTTCCGGTTACACAGTTCGAAAAACTCTGGGGCGACATGACTGCCATACCTGAGTTAAGCTGTGGTTATATTAACGTTGAACGAAACCGTGGCCAACAATTAAAAGAAGTTGGTCAGCTCGATGGCTGGTTACGCGATGGTTCAAAAGACTATATAGGTAATATCTGTGAATGGAACAATTTGCCTGAAGAATAGACTATAAACCAATATATTGGAGGTTGTGGTATCCGTATCGGAATTATTGTGAGCTGAAAGGGCTTTGGTATGTGGTTACGATAAAGACGGAGGAAATCAGACAAAAGAGTCAAGTTTTCGCCACCAATACAATAGCAATCGCATCCCCAATCGCGGAAAGCGCGTACGAATTTAGCTAATTGAGAGTCGTTGCTAATGATTATGAAGTTCTACATTAAAATTCCGACGAAAAATGGAATCGGATATTTTTAAAATCATTTTGCGCCATTTGTAGCACATAACCCGAATCAGCCAAAAACACGTCGCGTCCTTCTTTATCAACTGCCATGTATTGTGCTTTTCGCTTTTTGAAGTTATCTAACTCAACTGCATCATCGCTTTCAATCCAACAAGCTTTGTAGAGCGAAATTGGCTCCCAACGGCATTGAGCACCATATTCGTGCAACAATCGGTATTGAATTACTTCAAACTGCAACTGACCAACCGTTCCAACTATTTTACGATTATTATACTGATTATGAAATAACTGCGCCACACCTTCGTCCATCAACTGATTAATACCTTTGTCCAATTGCTTGGTTTTCATGGGGTCGGCATTTTCTATGTACTTAAACATTTCGGGCGAAAAGCTCGGAATACCTTTGAAATGAAGGTTTTCACCACCTGTGAGTGTATCGCCAATTTTAAAAGTTCCTGTGTCGGGCAAACCTACAATATCGCCGGCAAATGCTTCATCTACGGTTTCCTTTTTTTGTGCCATAAAAGCGGTTGGCGACGAAAAACGCATCATTTTATTATGTCGTATGTGCTTGTAGTTCACATTTCGCTCAAATTTTCCGGAGCAAATTTTCACAAAAGCAATACAACTTCGGTGGTTCGGGTCCATGTTGGCATGAATTTTAAACACAAAACCCGAAAAAGCTTCTTCGTATGGATTTACTTCGCGTTCTTGAGACATTATGGGGCGTGGCGATGGAGCAATTTCAACAAAGCAATCCAGTAATTCCTTCACTCCAAAGGTATTAAGCGCACTACCAAAGAAAACAGGCGCAAGCTGTCCTGCCAAATATTTTTCGGTATCAAACTCGTCGTACACGCCATGAATCAACTCCATATCTTCGCGTAATTTGGCTGCATCGCGTTCGCCCACCAATTCGTCCAACTCTTTACTATCCACTTCCACTTTTATCGATTCGCTGATAGTTTGTTTGTTAGGCGTATACAGTTCGAGGTTATCTTTGTAAATATTATACACACCTTTGAATGCAAATCCTTGATTGATAGGCCAACTCAACGGACGAACATTAATTCCAAGTTCAGCTTCGAGTTCGTCGAGCAGGTCAAAGGCATCTTTTCCTTCGCGGTCCATTTTGTTTACAAAAATCATAACCGGTGTATTGCGCATACGACACACACTCATCAATTTACGTGTTTGCGCTTCCACCCCTTTGGCAGTGTCAACAACAATAATTACACTATCTACAGCCGTAAGTGTGCGATAGGTATCTTCGGCAAAATCCTGGTGACCAGGCGTATCAAGAATATTGATTTTATAATCGCGGTACTCAAAACCCATAACTGACGTGGCAACCGAAATTCCACGTTGTTTTTCAATTTCCATCCAGTCGGATGTTGCTGTTTTTTTTATTTTATTCGACTTTACGGCACCTGCCACATGAATTGCACCACCAAAAAGCAACAATTTTTCGGTAAGCGTAGTTTTACCCGCATCGGGGTGACTGATAATGGCAAATGTGCGTCTGCGTTGTATTTCTGAATCTAATGACATTGTTTTAGTTTATAAAGTTTGTAAAGTTATAAGGTTTATAAAGTTTGTAAGGTTCGTAAAGTTTACGAACTATTTCATCTTCCTTGCTCGTGCAATAAATTCGATTTTTTAAGTACTTTTATAACTACATAAAAAATACCCGAAGCAATAGTAGCGTAACAAATCCAATTACAATCAACTGCAATTTTCTGAATTTCAAAACTATATCCAATATTATGAAATACAAAAAGCAACACAAAAATTG
>CAZEEN010000089.1:0-10237 GCA_964511115.1 uncultured Paludibacter sp.
CGAACCCTCGTCCAAACAAGGAAATAATACGCTTTCTACATGTTTATCTTCGCTTTGGTTTTCGAGTGCCAACAAGACCGAAGCCACCAATCAGACACCTTATCCTTTTTATTTCATCGCGCCTCCAAGGCTAAGCGCAACTATCTTCGATTTATCCACACTTCCTATTCATTAGCCTCGAAGCGACGGCCTTTGGGAAATGTCTCGTTCTGGTACCTAGTACCTGAATTAAGCTAATCTACTGTGATTCGATTAAGCAGCAAGAGCGTAGTTTTCTTCGCCAGTTATGATTTTAAGAACCGAGATTTACGAGCCGCTTTCTCAATGCTCGACATGCTTACATACCCTTTCTACCTGCTGTCAAAACCAAACAGCCCCTTTTGAAATTAACAATCTGATAATCAATTATCTATTTTGCGAAAAAAACACAAAAGCAGCAAATGAGTAGCAAATTTTTTAATTGGGCTACAAAGATAGATTATTTTTTCTATCTAATGAAATCATTTAATCAAAATCTATTCTGACTCTTTTATAAAACAGAACTGTCAGATACTGTATTTTTGTTAATTTCGTTAAAAGTATACCTCTGTTTATTCTTTCATAGCTCTATTTTGATGTATCTTTGTCCCCCGAAAGGAATTCGGCTCGCTTCCAGAGCTGTTTTTCTTTCTTTTATAACATATAACGCGAAACACGAAACGTGTAACGTGAAATAAAATGGGGTGCCTTAATATTTCGGGCTGAGATCATACCCTTTGAACCTGCACGGGTAATGCCGCGAAGGGAATAAGAAAACACATCTTCCGCATCTTTTAGGCTCTCAAAACAAAATTTATTAACTAATCAATTTTAATTAATTTGTTATGAGACAAATCTTTATCGCAGCCACAGCGCTGTTTTTCTCAATTTCAACTTTTGGTCAAACCAAAAACAATCTTGCTGCATCTACGAATGATAGCATCCGGCAAGTTTCGCTCAAAGAAGTGGTTGTAACTTCGTTGCGCGCCAACGAACGCTCAGCAGTGGCTTATAGCAGTGTTCAAAAAGAAAGTATCGAACAGCGAAACCTCGGACAGGACATTCCGTATTTATTGACATTAACACCTTCGTTTATAGCCACTTCGGATGGCGGAACTGGTATTGGATACACCGGTTTTCGTATTAGAGGTACGGATGGAAATCGCATCAATGTAACCATCAACGGTGTGCCGTTTAACGATGCCGAATCGCATGCGTCGTATTTTGTTGATATGCCCGATTTCGCTTCGTCGCTTTCGTCGGTTCAGGTACAACGTGGTGTAGGTACTTCTACGAATGGTGCTGCTGCCTTTGGTGCCAGTATCAATATGCAAACTGAAGGTTCACGTCCTAATCCTTATGCCGAAATTGGTTCTACCATTGGTTCGTTCAACACCAACAAAAATACACTGAAAGCGGGAACAGGATTGCTTAAAAGCGGTTTCGCTTTCGACGCTCGTTTGTCGAATGTTACAAGCGATGGCTATTTAGACAGGGCTTCGGCCGATTTAAAATCGTATTACTTTGCCGGAGGCTATTATGGCAATAAAACAACTCTGAAATTTGTAACCTTTGGTGGACACGAAAAAACCTATCAGGCTTGGTATGGTGTAATTGCTGATTCGTTGGCAACAAACCGCACCTATAATGAATTGGGAAAATATATTGATAACAATAAAAATACAAAATTTTATGATAATCAGGTTGATGACTACACACAAACGCATTACCAATTGCATTGGTCGCAAGCATTAAATAAAAACTTACAACTTAATGCAACAGCGCATTACACCAAAGGATACGGATTTTACGAAGAATATAAACAAAGTCAGAGTTATAAAAAATATGATTTGATTCCTGATTCGCTGACAGGTGTTGCTTTGGAAGAAACAGACCTTGTTCGTCGGAAATGGTTGGATAACGATTTTTATGGAATTACCTATGCATTGAATTACGAAACAAAAAAAATAAATGCGACTATTGGCGGCGCCTTAAACCGATACGATGGCGATCATTTTGGCAATGTAATATGGGTACGTAATGCTCAAAACTTACAACCCAACCATGAATATTATCGCAGCAATTCGCTGAAAGATGAAGCAAGTATTTATGCCAAAACAACAGCTGAAATCATTGATAACTTATTCACTACAATTGATTTACAATACCGTCACATTAATTATAGTCTGAATGGTGTGAGCGATAAATTTAATGCTAATACAGGTAAAATGGATGATATTACCAATGTTTATAAATTTGATTTTTTCAACCCGAAAGTGGGTTTAACCTATCAATTGAATAAAGAGAACAATGTGTATGCTTCGTATTCGATTGCTAATAGAGAACCGAACCGCAGTAATTACACCGATAATTCAACAGCTGCCCAGCCAAAACCCGAACGCTTGTACGATACGGAGATTGGTTATCGTTTTCAATCGCCACGTTTTAGTGCCAGTGCCAACTTGTATTATATGAACTACAAAGACCAATTGATTTTGACAGGAAAGTTAAGCGAAATTGGCGAAGCACTTACTTCGAATATACCTGAAAGTTACCGCGCTGGTATTGAATTGGTAGCCGGAGTGAAAATTACCAACTGGCTCAACTGGGACGGAAACATTACTTTAAGTCAAAATAAGATATTGAATTTTACAGAAGAGGGTATTGATGAATTCGAAGCGGATTGGAATCCAATTATTGACCCAATTTCAAATGAACAAGTAAAAAGAACTACTTTTTTGGGTACAACGGATATTGCCTATTCGCCCAATGTAATTGCAAACAGCCTATTTACTTTCAAACTTAACTCATTAATGATAGGCTTACATTCAAATTATGTAGGTAAACAATATATCGACAATTCGTCGGATAATGGTCGTTCGATTGATGCCTATTTCGTAAATAATCTGAATGTGGGCTACGAATTAAAATTGAATAAAATGAAAGCTATCAATTTCAACCTGTTGATAAACAATTTGTTCAATACGCAATATGTTACAAATGGTTGGACTTGGTATTCGGCTTATGTAGGTGGAGAGCGTTACAATGATTTACGCTTCTTCCCGCAAGCCAGTACTAATTTCTTAGCTTCGGTTACATTAAAATTTTAAAGAGTATTTTTGTAGAAACAATAACAGCCCACACATTTTCGAATGCATGGGCTGTTTTTTTTTTAGACGGGGCACGCCCCGTCTCTACATATTTACACAAACGCCAATATCAGAATTTGCGCCAAAATAACACGTAAAAACATGGTGAGCGGATATACAGTTGAATAGGCAATTGCCGGAGCATCGTTGCCCGAATAGGCATTGGAATAGGCCAATGCAGGTGGGTCGGTCATACTACCTGAGAGCAAACCCATAAGCGTAAAGTAGTTTAATTTCATCACTTTACGTCCAAAAACTCCTACGATTAAAAGCGGTAAAGTAGTAATTATAAATCCACACATTATCCACAATAAACCATTGCCCGAGACTACTGTTTCTACAAATTTACCCCCCGAAGCTAATCCCACACTGGCAAGGAAAAGTGTAATACCAATTTCGCGAAGCATAAGGTTGGCACTTTGTGTGGTGTAAGTTATTAGTTTTAATTTAAAACCAAAACGACCGAGCAGAATGGCTACAACCAATGGGCCACCAGCTAAACCTAACTTAACCGGCATTGGCATTCCGGGAATAAATACAGGAATACTTCCGAAAATAATACCAACGAAAATCCCAACAAATAAAGTAATTAAATGTGGCTCGTCCAAACGTTTTAGCGTATTTCCAAGCATATCTTCCACACGTTTAATAGCTTCGGGTGTGCCTACAACTACTACACGGTCACCTACCTGCAATACAAGATTCGGGTTGGCGAGTAAGTCGAACCCTGAACGCACAATGCGCGTACAGTTTACATTTACCGAGCGAAGTTTAAGCGAACCGAGCGTTTTTCCATTTATCACGCCACGGGTAATAACTATTCGGCGCGAAATCATTTTATTTTCCGATTCTTTCCAATCGAATTCAATTTGCTCACCTGTAAAAGCAACTATAGCTTCAGAATCGGCTTCGGTAGTAACTACCAAAACTTTATCTCCATTTTTAAGCACCGATTTTCCGTTCGGAATGCTATACACATCGTTGCTCAATAAGCGTGAAACAATAAACTGACGACCAATGAGTTTGCGAATTTGCGATAGATTTTTACCATCAATGGCTTTCGAATTTACTTCAATTGAAATTAATTTTGTATTATCAATTGCCGAACCGACTTCTTCGTTGAGTTTTGCTAATTCCTTTTCGTGATTTATTTTAAAAAACACACGCACCAAAATAAGCGAAAGAATAATACCCGTAACACCTAGCGGATAAGCCACCGCATAACCAAGTGCAATTTGTGGTATTTCAGCTATTTGACCAGCGTCGTGAAGTTGGCGAAGTGCCTCCTGAGCAGCTCCAAGTCCGGGAGTATTGGTTACAGCACCCGATAAAATACCGACAAACATAGGCATAGGGATTGTACCTCCAAATATATAAAAGAGTCCGATTGTAGTAGCTACACCCAGCAATACAACCGATGCAGCTAACATGTTTTGCTTCATACCACCTTTTTTGAACGAAGCAAAAAAGCCTGGTCCAACCTGCAAACCTATCGAAAAGATAAACAGAATTAATCCGAACTCGCGGATAAAATGCAACACCTCGTCGGGCACCGAAAAGCCAAAATGACCAACCAAAATTCCGACAAACAACACAAAAGTAACCCCAAGCGATATGCCAAAGAATTTTATTTTACCCAACATAACGCCCATGGCTATTACAAATGAGTAAAGTAAAATAATATGGGCGATGCTTTCTTTGGTTAGCAGGTTAATAAACCATTCCATAAAATTTCAATTAATTGATAATAAATATATTAACTTAAAAAACAATACCTATGTTTTCCAAGTGCAAAAGTACTACATTTAATTTGGAATAACGTTTAAAACGGTCAAAATAATACGGAAAAATATCTTTAATACGTTCAGAATATGATTTCATTTTTATTTCAGCCAAAAATGACGTATTTTTGTATTTCATAATTCTCCCGATAGCTATCGGGATCATAACTCAAATATATGGCTGACAATAAAAAGAAAGTATTATTTATCGACCGCGACGGTACAATTATCGTAGAGCCACCCGTAACGTTTCAGGTCGATAGCGTTGAACAAATAGAGTTTCTGCCCGCTGTAATTCGCAATTTGTTCTTTATCCGCACGAAACTCGATTTCGAATGGGCATTGGTTACCAATCAGGATGGATTAGGTACTGAAGTTTATCCGCAGAAAAATTTTGATACTGTGCAGGATAAATTTTTGCAAACACTTAAAAACGAAGGCGTTGAGTTTGATAAAATTTTTATCGACAAGTCGTTTCCCGAAGATAACTTACCCACCCGCAAGCCCGGAACAGCCATGCTAACTGAGTATTTCAGTGACAAATACGATTTAGCAGGTTCATTTGTTATTGGCGACCGCATTACCGATGTGGAATTAGCTAAGAACCTTGGTTGCAAAGCTATTTTTATAAGCGACGATGTTCAAATTTTATCGGAGAAACAACTGGAAGAGTTTTGTGCTTTTCAATCGACCGATTGGAATCGTATTGCTGAGTTTCTGTTTGCCGGCGAACGAACTGCAACTGTAAAACGCACAACGAAAGAAACGGATATTTTGGTTGAATTAAACTTAGATGGAAGTGGTAAATGCCATATCGATACTGGTTTAAAGTTTTTCGACCACATGCTGGAACAAATCGGAAAACACTCCGGAAGCAACTTAACGATAGTTGTAAAAGGCGATTTGGAAGTGGACGAGCACCACACTATCGAAGATACTGCCTTGGCATTGGGCGAAGCACTTAGCAAAGCCCTTGGCAATAAACGTGGTGTGGAGAGATACGGTTTTACATTACCAATGGACGACAATCTATGCTCCGTTGCGCTCGATTTTGGTGGTCGCCCGTGGTTGGTGTACGATGCTGAATTTAAACGCGAATACGTGGGCGATTTACCAACCGAAATGATTTTGCACTTTTTCAAGTCGCTCAGCGATGCAGCACGTATGAATCTGAATATCAAAGCCGAAGGCGACAACGAACATCACAAAATTGAAGGCATTTTCAAAGCTTTAGCCAAATCTATAAAAATGGCTGTAAAACGTGATATTTATCAATACGAATTACCGAGTACAAAGGGAGTTTTGTAGTAGTGATTTATGATTTATTCTAGTTTCAAAGAGTTTGCTAAAATCCTCATGTTACAAACGCATGTCGTGCAAGAATTGATTAAATACGATATTAGATTGAGATACTGAATTATCAACAATTTGTTGGTGAATTGGTACGAAAAATATACTTTTGCAAAGAAAAAATAAGCGCAATACCCATGCAATCGAAAATTCCGCCATATATGTATCAAAAAAGCAATGTCATTCAATTGATTTTGCTCACGGCTGCTTTCGCGTTGCTTTTTATTAATATATTTCAACCCTTCAATTCGCGCAATTGGTACCCAAATATTTCCGAGTTTAAATACTTCTTTTTCTCTAGCTTGATTATTCTTACAGGTATGTTGGTGGTAGTAGTTAGTCGGTTGATTATGTTAAAATACACTCGTAACCGCGAATTACTAGTGTGGCAGTTTGCCTTGCATGTGATTGGTGAAGTGGTTTTTATGTCGCTATTTTACACCATTTTTTCACGCTATTTCCCTCGTATTGGTGCTGAGCGGGAGTTGCACGAAATTTTCATACAATCGTCGAAAAATACTGCATGGGTGCTCTTATTACCTTATTCTATTTTGTGGTTATATTTTGCCCTGCGTGAAAAAAACCGTTTGCTCGATAAAATTTCCAAAACAGAATCAGAACCTGTGAGTATCAAACGCAATTTAATTGCTTTCCCCGATGAGAAAGGCGAGTTGAAAATTTCAATCGATCAAGAAAACTTACTTTATGTGGACTCGGCAGATAATTATGCCACCATTCATTATCTTAACAAATCTAAATTATCGCACTACCTTATACGTAATTCGCTGAAGTGGATAGAAGAAAACTTAACAAACGAAACGCCATTGGTACGTTGCCATCGTTCGTTTATTGTAAATCTGGACAAAGTAAAAGTACTTCGCAAAACCAAAGATGGCATTTTTTTAGAAATGGATGCCATGAATACACCCGATATTCCCGTTTCGAAAACTTACTACCAACGCGTTATGGATAAGTTTTCGAAATATTCTGTATGATATTTAGAAATTGAGAAAATAGAAATTAAGTTATTGAGAAATATATTTTTCTCTTTCTATTTTCTTATTTTCCATTTTCTTAATTCAAATTTTCTTTGCAACACACTACCGTGATATGAAAGCACGATTGTTTGCGTTCGCGCACGGCCAGCAGTTTGCATTCTTTGCGCATTTCGAGTAGTGTTTTGGTGAGCTCTTGAATAATTTCCCATTTGGGTACAACCGAGTCGTTATCAAGGTTTAAAAAATGCTTGTACGAAATATCCACCGTTGTGGCAAAAAAATGCGCCGTAGTGTCTGATGCATTGCCATTGTGCTTGCTCAATTTTTCCTGCGATTCCACAGTGCGCAGTATGGAAGTCAAGAAAAAACAATAATTGCCCAACTCTTTTTCTTTCAACTTAGCCTGAAAACGAATAGCAATCTCATCAATCATACTCACCGCTTCGGGAATTAAGTATGGATGTGAATGTTTCAGCGTTTTTAGATGGTAAAGTCTGGAATCTTTTACTTCAACCAATTCGTAATCTTCTACCATTTTTTTATAGGTCGAATCAAATTCAGCATTCGTTTCAAAAGGTTTTTTCAGTCCGTTTGTACGTGCGTGTACCAGCTGTACATCGTTTTTGTCGCTAATAATTTCGGCGGGTTCAATGGGTGCAGTGGCATTGGTCAATTGGTCACAATTGGTATAGTCATTTGGAAGTGGTGTCTTTTCCGATATTTCAGTCGGAGATTTAAGTAAAAAATAGGTTACTACAAATAAGGTAAATACAATTCCTATCGATATATATTGTTTTGTTGTTAATTTTATTGTCACAATGGCAATTTTAATGGTTTAAAGTGTACAAAAATAATAATTTCATTTAAACATAGCAAATCGAAAATACAAATATTTATCAACAATTGCCTTTAAATGCTGAGTTGTAGTGTGTTGTTGGGGTGTTTATAATTTATCAAACCAGGATTTTTTATAAATGAAAAAAAATCAGTACTTTTGCAACTTAATTAAAATAATAACTGTACGCATGAAACCAACATTATTTGTATTAGCAGCAGGAATGGGTAGCCGTTATGGCGGTTTAAAACAATTGGACGGATTAGGACCGAATGGCGAAACAATTATGGATTATTCCATTTACGATGCTATTAAAGCCGGATTTGGAAAAATAGTTTTTGTTATTCGTAAAAGCTTCGAAGCTGATTTTAAAGAGCTTGTTGTAAATAAATTCAAGAACCTTATTGATGTTGAAATCGTATTTCAGGATATTTCAAATGTACCTGCAGGCAGTACTTATATTGCTGAGCGCGAAAAACCTTGGGGCACAAATCATGCTGTTTTAATGGGTAAAGGCGTTATTAATGAGCCTTTTGCAGTTATTAATGCTGATGACTTTTACGGTCAGGAATCATTTGCCGTATTGGCCGATTTTTTACGTACTGTAATTGGAAAACAAAATGAATACTGCATGGTAGGTTATCATGTGGGAAATACACTCTCCGAAAGTGGCTCTGTTAGTCGTGGTGTTTGTGAAGTGGACGAAAATGGTAATTTGACAAATGTAGTAGAACGCACACATATCGAAGAAAAAAGTGGTGCTATTATTTACCTCGACGAAAAAGGTGAAGAAGTGTCCATACCAGCCAATACGCCAGTATCCATGAATATGTGGGGCTTTACACCCGATTATTTTGATTATTCCGAGGAATACTTTATCGAATTCCTTGCCGAAAATGGTCAAAAACTGAAATCAGAATTTTACATTCCGTTGGCAGTAAATAACCTTATTGTTGCTGGTAAAGCATGTTGTAAAGTGCTCGACACTACATCTAAATGGTTTGGTGTAACTTATGCCGAAGACCGTCCACAAGTAGTGCTCAAAATTAACGAACTCATTCGCAAAGGCGTTTATCCAAAACAACTTTTTAAAAAATAAGAAATAATGGCAAAGATATTAGTTACCGGAGGTACCGGATATATAGGTTCGCATACCGTTGTTGAACTACAAAACGAAGGTTTTGAGGTTGTTATAGTTGATAATCTATCGAATTCGAACATTGAAGTTCTTAATGGTATCGAAAAAATAACGGGTATACGTCCGGCATTCGAAAATATCGACTGTGTTGATTATGTAAGCATGGATCGCATGTTTGAGAAATACCAGAATATTGACGCCATTATTCACTTTGCTGCCAACAAAGCGGTAGGTGAGTCGGTTGAGAAACCATTGATGTACTACCGCAATAATTTGGTGTCGCTTATCAATATTTTACAGTTAATGCCAATACACAAGGTACGTAGTATGGTTTTCTCATCGTCGTGTACTGTTTACGGACAGCCTGATGTATTGCCTGTTACGGAACAAGCTCCTATTAAATTGGCACAATCGCCTTATGGCAATACCAAGCAGATTGGTGAAGAAATTATACACGATACTTTGAATGCGAATGCTGATTTGCAGAGTATTATACTTCGTTATTTTAATCCGATTGGTGCACATGCATCGGCCGAAATTGGCGAATTGCCAAACGGCGTACCCAATAACTTGTTGCCTTTTGTAACGCAAACAGCCATTGGACTTCGCAAACAATTATCAGTTTTTGGTAACGACTACAATACTCCCGATGGTTCGTGCATTCGTGATTATATACATGTGGTAGATTTGGCCAAAGCACACGTAATAGCTGTGAAACGCATGTTGCAAAACGATACAAAAGCACAAATCGAAACTTTCAACCTGGGTACAGGTCGCGGACTTTCAGTACTCGAAATAATAGAAACATTCATAAAAGTAACTGGCGTGGATGTACCTTATAAAATTGTAGGTCGCCGTGGTGGTGATGTTGAAAAAGTTTGGGCCGACCCTTCGTATGCCAATACCGTGTTGGGCTGGACAGCTACCGAAACAGTTGAAGAAACCCTTCGTAGTGCCTGGGCATGGGA
>CAZEEN010000089.1:10337-13057 GCA_964511115.1 uncultured Paludibacter sp.
CTAAAATTTACTCCCATTCTGAAAGATAAAATCTGGGGAGGCTCAAAACTTAAAAATGTATTTGGCAAAGAAGCCACAACTGATAAATTGGGTGAAAGCTGGGAACTTTCGGGAATCGAAGGCGAAGAATCGGTTGTTGTAAACGGCTTTTTGGAAGGTAATAACCTGACAGAACTGATTGAGATTTACATGGGCGATTTGGTGGGCGATAAAGTATACGATGCGTATGGTTTGTCTTTCCCGTTATTGTTTAAACTCATTGATGCCAACGAAAACCTTTCTATACAAGTTCATCCGGGCGATGAAGTGGCTGCCGAACGTCATAACTCATTCGGTAAAACCGAAATGTGGGTAGTACTGCAAGCCGACGAAAATGCGGAACTAATTATTGGCTTTTCCAACGATTGTTCGAAAGAGGAATATTTAGAAGCACTCGATACCAACAAAGTTGAAGACCTGCTGCAACATGTGCCTATTAAAAGTGGCGATGTGTTTTTTATTCCTGCGGGTTTGGTACACGCCATTGGAAAAGGAGCAGTTATTGCCGAAATTCAGCAAAGTAGCGATATTACGTATCGTATTTACGACTTTAAACGAGTAGACGATAACGGTAACGAACGCGAATTGCATACCGAACAAGCATTGGACGTAATTGATTTTACAGCTTCGAAAAATCCTAAAACAGCTTATTTGCCTGTGTTGAATGAAATTACTCCACTTGTAAGTTGTGAGTATTTCACAACCAACATGATTCAATTCGACCTGCCACTTACGCGCAATTACGGTACTATCGACTCGTTTGTTGCCTATATGTGTCTCGAAGGTAGTTTTATCGTTGAAACCGACGACTCCAAAGTGATTGTAAACAAAGGCGATACCGTTTTAGTTCCTGCTTGCCTCAACGAAGTAGGTATAATCCCCGAATCAAAAACCACTATACTCGAAGTGTACGTTTAGACTTTGTCTCGGCAAAATAAAAAGAACACAAGTTTCAATTGAAATCTTGTGTTCTTTTTTTGTTTTTTATCAAAAAAAATGTAGCTTTGTACATTAAATTTCAATACTATGCTCGAAAAAGTTATAAACTTTAGCATCAACAATAAGTTGATTATAATACTGTTTACATTATCAGTTGTGGCTTATGGATTGTATGCTGTATTTCAAATACCTGTGGGTGCTGTGCCCGACATTACGAACAATCAGGTACAGGTAATTACCACTTCGGGCAATCTCTCTACGCAGGAGATTGAACAATACATTACGGCTCCCGTTGAAATGGAAATGGCAAACTTGCCGGGTGTAAAAGAAATTCGCTCCGTATCGAAGTTTGGTATATCGCTGGTAACCATTGTGTTCGATGAGAAACTAGGTACTTATCTTCCTCGCCAACTTATTTCTGAAAAAATTAAAAGTGCTTCAGCGAAAATACCCGAAGGCTTCGGTGTGCCCGAGATGGGGCCCATTACTACCGGACTGGGCGAGATTTATCAATATACATTAGATGTAGAAAAAGGTTTCGAGCAACGATACACGGCTTCGGATTTACGCACCATTCAGGATTGGGTGGTGAAGCGTAGGTTGTCGGGTATTCATGGTGTGGTCGAGATTAATAGTTGGGGTGGCTATCTCAAGCAATACGAAGTGTCGGTAAATCCAGCTCAACTTACAGCATTTAATATCACTTTGGTGGAAGTGTACAATGCCTTGGTGGGCAATAATAGTATTTCGGGCGGTGCTTATATCGAAAAAACCAATCAGAGTTATTTTATTCGGGGCGACGGACAAGTAAAATCGGTGGAAGATATCGAACAGATAGTAGTTAAAACCGTAAATACCACGCCCATACTTATAAAAGACCTTGCTGTTGTAAAATACGGACATGCCAACCGATACGGCGCTATTACTGCCAACGGCAAAGGAGAAACCATATTGGGGCAGGTAATGATGCTCAAAGGTGCCAACTCCAAAGAAGTAATTAGCGATGTTAAAAAACGGGTGGACGAAATACGTAAAAATTTACCCGAAGGTATCAGCATTCATCCCATTGTGGATCGTAGCGAATTGGTGGCCAAAACAACCTTTACAGTGGCCGAAAACCTGATTTTGGGGGCATTAATCGTTATGCTTACGGTATTATTACTGTTAGGAAACTGGCGTTCGGCATTGGTCATTACATCCATGATTCCGTTGGCGCTGCTTTTTACCATTGGTATGATGTATATCTTTGGTGTAGATGCTAATTTAATGAGTCTGGGTGCGCTCGACTTTGGAATTATCATCGACGGAGCTGTTATAATTGTCGAATTTATTGCCTTAAAAATAGCGGTAAACAAAAATAAGATTGAGAATTTGGCCGGCGATGAGCGTAGAAGTTTAATGGACACTATATCCATTGATGGTGCTTCCAAAATGATGCAATCGGCAATTTTTGGTCAAATTATTATTTTGATTGTATTTATCCCAATTCTTTCTCTTTCGGGTGTTGAGGGTAAAATGTTTAAACCTATGGCATTGTCGTTCTGTTTTGCCATTATTGGTGCTATGATAATGGGCTTAACATGGTTGCCTGTTGCGTCAGCTTTATTTTTAAAACCTACCAAAAGTACTAAAAAGAATATTTCACATTGGATAATGAATGTGGCACACCGTTCGTATTTACCAGTTATTAAATGGTCGTGTATGCACAAAAAAGCGGTGTTGGGTGCAGCTATTATTTCGTT
>CAZEEN010000090.1:0-12958 GCA_964511115.1 uncultured Paludibacter sp.
TAAAGCACAGAGCCTTGAACCAAATCAACGCCTTTTTTTACAAAAAAAGTATTGATATTGATAGTTGTCGGATTCATAGCTTCGTTGAACGTGGCGGAAATCCGCTTGCTCGTTACAACGTTTATTGAACCATCAATAGGGTCGGTAAGTGTTACTTCGGGGCAAACACCTATCACTTCGCCTGTAAAGTCGTCTTCGCGACACTGCCAGCTGAAAAGAGCTATTAAAATAAGTAAAAAGCTCACACTAAATAAGCCCGAAAGCCTTTTGAGCCAAGGCGCTGAAGTGTTGTTTTGTTTGAATAAAATTGTTTTGTTTTGCATTGTGAACTGAGTGTATTAAATGAATAATTAAACGATAATTGTGTCCGAGATATTGAGATGATTCAACCATGCAAAGGTGAGACTATTAATTCCTTTACGTTTTACACTAAAAATGCAAATTGTTACATGTTTTACAGATTGTTGAAGCAAAGGTGTAACAGTAAATTATGCAACTCATAATCAGAATATTGTAACATTCTAATTTAGTTTTAGCGTTATTTTTGCAGTTTTCGGGCAAAATAGCTCCGAGCGAAATTGCAGAAAAAATGACCTAACTGTGAATGTTGTAATACTTATCCTCAATTATGTAAGGCATATACTAGTTAAAAACAGCAACTTTACAAAGTGAAAATTCATTCACTTTTAAAAAATAATTTATGAAAACGAAAATACTAATTTCAACCTTAGCAGTAGTAATGGTGATTTTATTTAGCGCTTGCAAAAGCGATGAGCCAACGGTAAACACCGATAATCCAAACGGAATACCAAATCAGACTATAAGTATGCCTACTATCGACTTGGTAGGTGCTTCTAACTTTGCTTTGCTCGCAGGTTCAGCTATTACCAGCACCGGAGCTACCAACATTACTGGCGATATGGGATTAAGCCCAGGCACATCTCTTGGAGGTTTCCCTCCAGGCGTTTTAACCGGAACGCAACAGATTAATACCAATTTGGCAACACAGGCAAAACTCGATTTAACAGCCGCTTACAACGATGCTGCCGGACGAACAAGTAAAGATATTGTTACTTTGTCAGGCAATATTGGTGGACTTACACTCACACCCGGACTTTACAAATCTACCTCATCGTTGGCAATTTCGTCGGGCGACCTTACATTCGATGCCAAAGGGAATGCAAATGCGGTTTTTATTATTCAAATAGGATCTTCGTTTACAACCACTTCGGGTCGTCAGGTTTTTCTGAAAAATAAAGCATCAGCCGCCAATATCTTTTGGCAGGTGAGCAGTTCAGCCACTTTCGGAACAACCTCTGAGCTCAAAGGAAATATCTTGGCAATGCAATCCATTACATTCAATACAGGCGCTACGCTCGATGGTAGAGCATTAGCACGCATTGGTGGCATTATATTGGCAGGAAATACGATTGTGAAAAAGTAAGAGATTAGAATTACATAATAACCACAAACAGCGACTGAGTTTCAATATACTTGAAACTCAGTCGTTTTTTTATACAAACAATATTTGAACTTGTAGTTAAATTCCTTTTTTTTGAACAACTCTCTACTACTAAGTTGATGATAGAGATTATTTTATGAGCTTAGGTGCTGATAAGATTAAATAAACTCCTGCGTGGAATATTTCTGAACTGGTTTTTTTATTAACAAATAAGTGGAAATTTGAATAGTTTTTTGTAGTTTTGTGGGGTTGAAAAAAATACTATGTTCAATCAGAATCCCGAACAAATAGCCCGCGACCAAATTGACAAACAATTGTCGGATTGTGGTTGGATTATTCAGCACAAGGCGAAAATAAATCTTCATGCCGGACTGGGTGTGGCAGTGCGTGAATATCAAACGGATGTTTGGCGACGAAACGGAAGAAATAATTAATGAATTGAATGAGGTGTTAGCTGCCTGATTTTTTTGTACTTTTGCAGAATAAAATGATATAATTATGGACGAAGCAGAAAATATAAATATTGAAATTGAGAAAGAGGATTTAGGTAGTATTCCTAATATAACTGTTCCTTTTAATCCTTCAGAGATTAAAATGGATACTCAAACCATTAATCTTGGATCTGTTTTGGAGATGTTAGAGTACGGTGCAATTAATTTAAAACCAGATTTTCAACGATCAGCAGATTTATGGTCAGATACTCAAAAAAGCAGATTAATTGAATCCATTCTATTAGGTATTCCGTTACCTTCTTTCTATTTTAATGAGGATACGAATGGTAAATTAGAAGTTATAGATGGATTACAGAGGTTATGTGCTCTTAAAGACTTTATCCCCACAGAAGAGGAGCGGAATGAAAATGGTCAATTTAAAAAGCTAAAGCTTTTAAACTTAGAGTTTTTACAAAAACAATATGAAGGTAAATTTTATGATCAACTTACAAGAGAAGATAAAAGACGAATCAGTCTTCATAAAATAACACTCAACATAATTAACAAGACAACTCCAAAGGAAGTTAAATATATAATATTTAAGCGTGTTAATACTGCTGGTCTTCAATTAACTCCGCAGGAAATGAGACATGCACTCAATCAAGGTTTTCCGGCAGATTTTATTAGAGAACTTGCAGAAATTAAAGAGTTTAAGCTAGCGACAGATAATAAAATTCCATCAAAACGAATGGAAGATAGAGATTTTACAAATAGATTTGTAGCGTTTTATTTAGTAAGTAATATTGAAACATTAAAAACTAAGTACTTTGGAGAACTTGATACTTTCTTAAATTCACAACTTCAATATTTAGATGATTTAAATAATTTTTCTTCGAATATCCCAGTACAACTTAAAGATGACTTTAAGAAATCTATGCTACTTTCTTTTGAAATATTTGGGAATGACGCATTTAGAAAAAGGAATGACATTGATGCACCTAGAAAGCCAATATCAAAATCAGTATTTGATGCATTAAGTGTGAATCTTGCATGGTTGAATGATACACAAAGAGAAGTATTATATGAGAGGAGAATAGGGTTTAAGTTAGGTCTAATTTCACTATTTAATGACCCTAAATTTAGTTTCTCTATTTCTACAGGTACAGCACAGAAAGCAAATGTTGAAAAAAGATTCGAGGAAATCTACAAACTTATTCAATACATAATAAACGATGATAGAATACTTTAAAATTGAGAATTTTAAATCTCATTTAAGTACAGATGTTAAACTGTCAAATCTTAATTTGTTGTCAGGTATAAATGGGATGGGCAAATCTTCATTTATCCAAGCATTATTGTTGCTAAGGCAATCTTTTGCAAAAAACAGTTTAATGGGACTTGAACTTAGTAATGCAGATATTTGTAAAATCGGAAATGTGTCTGATGCAATTGCGTTTAGTGCAGACGATAATATAATTAAGTTTGAAATTAAAGAAACTACAGAAGAAAAAGAAATTATATTCGAATTTTCTTTTGATGAATCAGATTTAAATAAAACATATATTCCAACAAAGTCAAGCTCGCTAATTTCAGCACATTCGACTCCCCTTTTTCAGAAAAGTTTATTTAATAATAATTTTCAATATCTAAGTGCATACAGAAATGGACCATCGGATGAATTTACAATTGACACTTATCAGGTAGAGCATTTACATCAAATATCTGTAAAAGAAGGACGAGCAGAAATGTTAGCTCATTATATAGATTTTTTTAAAAATACTCTAATTCCAATATCTACTCTTTGTCATCCAAGCACAAATGACTTAACTTTAAAAACACAAATTGAAAGCTGGCTTAGAGAATTTTCGCAGAATATCAATTTGCACATTACAAAGGCAACAGATACTAGTTATAAAATTGAATATAGTTTTAATCGTGAGGGAAATTTACCTACAAAAAATTTTAAAGCAAAAAATGTAGGTTTTGGTTTAACTTACGATTTACCAATATTAACAGCAATACTAAGTTCAAAACCTGGCGATTTAATTATTATCGAAAATCCAGAAGCTCATATTCATCCAAATGCACAAGCAAAGTTGATGGAACTGATTTGTAAAGCAGCTGAGGCAGGTGTGCAATTTATTATTGAAACGCATAGTGATCATATTGTAAATGGAGTTTTAGTAGCCACTAAAAATGAAATTATTAGACCAGAAAATATCTCAGTTTATTATTTTGCTAGAGATGAAGTAAAACATGCATCAAAACCAATTCATCTACCTGTTTTGGCAGGTGGTAAAATAAACAGACCTCCAAAAGGCTTTTTTGACCAGATAGATAATGATTTGGAAACACTTTTGGGATTCTAGAAATGGATAGAAGCAAGCCACACACCCAAGTATTTGTTCTTTTCCCCGAAACTGAACCTCAACATCCTTTTATCATAAAGAATGAAGGATTTCAAGAGGATGAAGAATTAAACAATTATTTTAATAAATTTATTCTCTCCAAAAAAGCTATAGCTATTGAGAATTACTGGGGCTACTTCGATTTGGAGAATGTAAAACAGTATCTGAAGCACTATGAGATTTTAGAAGATTATTATCCGACAAATCCTAGCAGAGTCATCGGATTATTACTAAAGGATTGGGAGAACTGGCGAAGTGATAATATCTCAATTTCAAATATAGAATGTACTCTTTTTTATCAGAGCTTATTCGATAACACTTTCTGTAAATTAGCACACAATAAGCTTCAAAATAATGCAAATAAATATGTATTGGCATCACATGAAGCATTAGTGATTCCTTTGATTGAACACGAAGTTAATATACTTGGGCAGAGTCAAACAATATACTGCCATTCATTATCACTTTTAGCATTATGGTTTGTTGAAAACAGAATTCCAAAGCGCACGTACCATCCAAGTCCTAAACATGGAGAAAATGGAATAGGTGAACATCGCGATGCTGCAAAGCTTCTTTGCTCGCATATTGATGCCGAAAAAATGTTACACAAAGCCATTGGTATAAACGGAATAGACGAGCTATATTATTTTGATGCCACCCATCAGAAATATATCATTTTCCGATACGAAGGTGATATCCCTCAAAACCAATTTCATGCTTATCATATTGCAAACGATAACGATGTGCCAAAAGAGATTAAAGAAATATATCGTAAAATTCAAGAGTTAGATAATCAAAAAGACTGAAAACAATATACTCTTTCGGCGCGGGTCGTTGAGCGAAGTCGAAACGACACTTCGACTCCGCTCAGTGTCCAAGTGGTAATCGAGCGAAGTCGAGATTAGATTATGAAAGGATACATGTACATATTACTTTGTGCAAACGGTAATTATTATACTGGCAGCACAAATGATCTTGAAAGAAGATTGGCGCAGCACCAAATGGGTGAGGGTGCGAACTTCACCCGTAAGCATTTGCATGTAAAGTTGGTTTACTTTGAAGAGTTTCAACTAGTGAGTGACGTATTCTATCGCGAAAAACAAGTGCAGGGATGGAGCAGAGCAAAAAAGGAGGCGTTGATTAATGGAGATAAAAATAAATTGCATTAACTGGCGGAGTGTAAGAACGGGTCTTCGGCTTCGCTAAGACACCACCCGAAGAACGATGGACACTGAGCGAAGTCGAGGTGTCGCTTCGGCTTCGCTCAGCGAGCAGGGTCATCGAGCGTAGTCGAGATGACAGAACAAATTACAATATAATTATAAAATGAACAATCAAGAACTTATTATTTCAGGTTATAAAGTAACTGAATCGAACGAAGTTATCGACAAACTTTACGGTATAACGCCCGAAATACGGGAAAAATTAGCCGAAATGGGAGTTAAAGTCCAAAAAAAGAAAAACAGTGCCATCAAGGAATTGAACGATTTAATAAAGAAATATCCTTTTATTCCGCAATTTAAAAATTACTTGTCATCGCTTTATGATAAGCAAGGCAATCATTTTATGGCACAGGAAATCAATCGTCGCCTTGTAAGTCTTCATCCAGAGTATTTGTACGGTCAACTAAATGTGGCAAATATTGCCATCGACAATAATGAGTTTGACAAAGTTCCACAGATATTAGGAACAGACATGGAATTGAAAGCCATGTACCCCGAACGAGATGAATTTCATTATGGCGAAGTATTAGGTTTTTTGCAAACTGCATTCAATTATTTTATTGGAATAAAGGATGCCGAACAGGCGCAAATACGTTTGGATATTGTTGAAAAATTTAACAAAGAATTGGGATTAGGAATTAAGATTTTCGATTTCGACCGTCAGATTATGGCAGTCAATTTGGATAAAAGCCTAAAAATACAAGAAATGGAATGGGCTGAGCTCCGCACTCCAGAGGTGAAAGTCAAAAAAAATGTAGATACCACCACTGAGGCACCGGTCTTTACAAACGCGATTATCAATCAGTTGTATTGCAATGACCTCACAATTAACCAAGAACTAATAGCTGAAATTCTGACTTTACCCCGTGAGACCTTACTTGTAGATTTGCATAAAGTGGTGTACGACAGTATGGCGAGATTCGAAATATTTTCAGAGATAGATTGGGAACCGCAAACTCATGAATTTTTAATGCACGCTTTGTTGTTGATTACCGAGTTGAAGGACGAAAGCAGCGTTGATGTTGTTTTAGATGTTTTACGTCAGGATAGTGAGTATTTACATATTTGGTTTTCCGATTTTCTGACCGATGGATTTTGGGAATTGCTATATGTAATTGCCAACGATAAGTTGGAGCAAATGTACAATTTTGTAATTGAGCCAAACGGTTACACGTACTCAAAATCGTCCATAAGTCAAATGGTGGAGCAAATTGTACTTCATCAACCCGAACGAAGAGTTGAGGTTGTGGATTGGTACAAACGAATTTTTGAGTTTTGGATCACCAATCAAGATAACGAAGATATTATTGATAATGAATTGATTGCATTCTATGTCTCCGACATTTCAAATATCCAACTTACAGAATTAAAACCTGAAATAACAACACTTTTTAATCTCAATTTAGTAGCAAGAGGAATTTCAGGTGGACTTGAAGATTGCTTAGAGGATATGTGTGGAAATGAGATTCTGGATAAAAAAAATGAAATTTTCAACTCAATAGCTGACCGTTATAATTATTTCGTAAACAATTGGATGAATTATACTGACGAAGTAGAGGAAAATAGTTATACTGATTATGAAGATGTTGAAACCCGAAATGAAATATACGAGCAAGTAAAAAATATTGTTCCACTGCCGGGCGAGAAACCAAAAGTGGGTCGTAATGAACCATGTCCGTGCGGCAGCGGAAAAAAGTTTAAAAAATGCTGTTTGTAAATTAACCTTCTATTAAATGGCGCAAATTCACCTACGATGAAATCATTGCCCGCGATAAAACTAGTCTGGACATCACCTGGCTAAAAGATAAATCGCTGGCAGACATCGATAACTTACCCGACCCCGAAGATTTGGCAAACGATATAATCGAAAATCTGGAAGCTGGATTGGCAAGTTTCCGGGAAATAATGGTGAAACTGGCCAAATAAATCAACCCCATGAAAGCAGCAATACACACAAAATACGGACCACCAGAAGTGGTTAAAATAATAGATGTACCAAAACCTACACCTAAAAGTAACGAAGTGTTGGTAAAGGTTTATACTTCAACTGTAAATCGCACAGAATCAGGTTTTAGAAGTGCCGAGTATGTTATCTCAAGGTTTTGGAGTGGGCTTTTTCGACCCAACTGCCAGACATTAGGTTGTGAGTTTGCCGGTGTAATTGAAGAAATTGGTTCGGATGTAACACTTTTCAAAAAAGGCGATAAGGTTTTTGGCTACGACGATGAAACTTTTGGCGGACACGCTGAATACTTAACCATTTCGGAAAATAAAGGGATTGAAGTTATCCCCGAAAACCTGACTTTTGATCAAGCCGCACCACTTTTAGAAGGTGCTCATTATGCATTGTGCAATATCAGAGCGTCTAAAATTAAAAGCGGTCAAAAAGCTATGGTGTATGGAGCTACCGGTGCCATTGGCTCAGCAGCTGTCCAAATTCTAAAGTATTTGGGTGTTACCGTAACGGCAGTTTGCAACACAAAAAATGTAGAACTTATAAAATCGCTTGGTGCCGACACTGTAATTGATTATCAAACGCAAGATTTTACACAAACGAATGAAAAGTATCATTTTATTTTTGATGCAGTTGGTAAAAGTAGTTATGGCGAATGTAAACCATTACTTAATGACAAAGGCATTTACGTTTCAACCGAATTAGGTAAAAATGCTGAAAACGTTTTCCTGGCACTTCTAACGCCACTTTTTAAAGGAAAAAAAGTGATATTTCCTATTCCTACAATTGATAAACAAGACGTGCTTTTTTTGAAACAATTAGTTGCTGAAGGAAAGTACAAAGCTGTAATTGACAGAGAATATCGTTTAGAACAAATTGTAGAAGCATACAAATATGTTGAATCGGGACAGAAAACGGGAAATGTTCTATTGAAAATTGTTGATTAAAACAAAAAAAAATCAGAACATGACTCAAGAATACATTGAGAAAAATACGATATAATAATTGAGACTAAAATATAGCACATGCGAAAATCGCTCCGAATAAAAATGAATTTTATCGGAGCGATTTAGTAGTTAAGGAAATAGTGAAAGTTAAATTATTTTACAATAAATTTTCCGGTTTGTAAAACATTTGTTTTCGAAGTTAATTTGTAGAAATATACTCCCGAAGCAAAATTGATATTGATAGTAGTTGTTGGTTGTGCTATTGATTTATTCAACATTAACCTTCCTGTAGCATTGTAAATCAGCAAATCGCCACTTGTAGTTGAATTCAACAATGAAATATTGATGGTACTAGCGTTTGCATAAATTGTTGCCAATTTTTTGGTTGCATTTTTATCCAAATTAGTCCCAAGACCAATACAAGCCGATTGTTTTGTAACAGTTACTGCTGCTGTATTCATTGCACCACTTGTTGACAAGGCACGACCTAAAAGTACTGTTCCGGTTTTTAGATTAATAGCTCCATTGTTGGCCACTATATCACCTTTAAATTCGGAGTAATCATTTATTTCAACAGCTCCACCTATTTTCCAATATACGTTTTTAGCTTGTGCACCATTGGTAAGTAGCACTTTTGCATAGGTGCTTGTTGAAAAAGCTCCTGTAATTTTTAGAACAAAAACAGCATCGGCATTTCCAAGTGCATTCAACGTTACATTTCCTGTAAGTACGGTTGCTGCGTTTAGTAAGTAGGTATGCGGTGTAAGTACCAAATCGAGTCCGAACTGAGCAGGATAAAGCAATTCAATGTCATGTGGAATGTTATTTAAATAAGTATGAACATCAATCAAATCGGCAGTAGCTGCAGCAGTCGAAACATCCGGAATTGGATGAATATTTCCTGTTACGTTGAGTTCCTGAAAACCAGTTGTTAATCCTACGTTAGTTCCAACATCACCATTTATATACGACACACCACTATTGGTTAAACCTTCGTTTGCTGTAAAAAGAGCGTAACACGAAATCGATTTCAAATCGGGAGCAGCAGGTCCGCTGAGTACTGGACTTCCACAACCTACGGGAGTGCGAGCTATCACACCATCGGTAGATATAGCACCTGTTGTCGACAAGGCACGACCTTCGAGTTCAACACCCGATAGCATAACAATAGCTGCGTTATTGACAACCAAATTTCCTTTCATTTTGGTGCCCGAAGCCATATTAACCAAGCCTTCTACTTTCCAAAACACGTTGCATGCTTTGGCATCGTTAATCAATATTACCTGAGATAAAGAGGCTGTTGAAAATGCACCGCCGATTTTAATAATAAATTCGGAATTGGCATTGTTCTGACCATCTAAATAAAGTACGTTGTTGAGCGAAGCACTTTCGGCTATGTAATAAATACCCGGAGTAAGTATCTGACCATTACCCATTAAAGGAGCAATAAAAGCAGTAGGAGAAGCTTCCGGAATTGCAGCATTTAAAAGGTTGTAGGCAATAAGCAAATCGCCTGCAGCTACTGCAGTAACACCATTGGCATTGTGCATACCGCCATTTACATTACCAAAACCTCCTATAGAGCTATTGTTTGTTCCTACATTGCCGGTAAGATGCGAAAGTCCTACATTTAATAATGCACCATTGGTTGAGAATAATACAAAATTGGCAGCTGTGCCTAAACTTGGGTTTGTACTAAAGCCCAATTGCGTAACTAACAGCATTGTAACTGCCGTTACGATATGGAGTAATTTCTTTTTCATGATTAATAATATTACGTTGAAACGACATTGTTTCAACTTTACAAAGGTGAGGATATTTGTGAACGAAAGCGTTACATAACTTGAGAAGAAAGTTGTAAAAATCACAGAAATTAGAAGGTAGAAGTTAGACTTTTTTGATTTTAAAAACTCCTATTACCGGCATTGTATCGCCTAGTAGCAATCCGAAAGGTTTTAGCGGATTAATATTATCGCAAACAACTTTTACGATGGCAATTAGCGGAATGGATAAAAACATGCCTGGCATGCCCCACAATGCACCACCAGCTAAAACAGCCAATATTGAAACCAATGCATTGATTCGAACTTTAGATGCCACAATTTTTGGTACAAAAAAGTTATTATCAATTAGTTGTACAACATAATAAAGCAGCAAAACATAGAATGCAGACCACACCGAATCTTTAGTAACCAAGGCAATCATCATCGGAATTGCCACAGCTATTAAACCACCAATATAAGGAATAAGATTAAGCAATGCCCCAAAAATACCGATTACAACAGCGTATTCTATGCCCAGCAACAAAAGCCCAACCGTATCGAGTATCGCTACTAATGCAATTTCGATAATCAGTCCGATAAGGTAGCTTTGTACTACTGTCTTTGTTTTTGTAATTACTATACTTACTTCATTTTGCTGGTTGTCGGCAAAAAGCTTGTGAATAAAATCGAGCAGAAGGGGTTTGTAATACAAAAACAAAAAAACATACACCGGAATAAGAAATACAACCACAATTGCACTACCTACCGAAAGCAGCGTTTGACCAATTGCTAATCCACTTCCATCTAATAGATCTGTTTTTGTATCGGCTATCCAGCTATTCACTTTGATTGCGCTAATATCGAAAAATCCGGGTATCCAATGAATGGTATCGTTGATAAGTAAGGTAAATTTTTCAACAAAAATAGGCCACGACTCACTAAAACGACTTAATTGCGAAAATAGAAATAAACCAAAGCTGGCTATCACCAAAACTGAAAGTAAAAGCGTAACAATTATTGCTAATAAACGGTTGAACTTCCAACGTACAAAAAGCTTCACTACTGGATGTAATACAATGGCTAATAGCGCGCTCAGAACCAAAGGAACAATTAATCCCTGACCAACGGATAACATTAATATAAACAAATAAAATCCTACTAAAAACAAGGATATTTTTGCGTAAAGAGGTAGTTTTAGAGTCATTATTTGATTATTTGAAGATTAAATTTACTCCGAGAAATCATTAGCACACAGAAAACACGGAATAAACGAAAAGACACTGCAATTAAAAATATCATAGTGTTATTCAGTCAATTCGGTGTATTCGGTGTGCGTAAAAATGTTCAGAAATGTTACAATCGGAACGAAAGTCCAAGTTTTCCGCCTGTGAAAGCATTTCCACCACCAAATTCGATATTTATACCGAAGCTGTTCGAGAAATAGTAACGGCCACCAACTTGTGCTCCTAAACCCAAATTGGAACTGTGATTACCAGTATAACCATCGGGCGACGACCAAACGTAAAATCCGACATTAGCACCCGCATACAAATCCCAACGTGGCGAAATACCAAATAACGTATTGAAATGATAGTTTATATTTCCCGAAATGCCAACTATGTTGTGGTTGTAATAATCGTTTTGCCAGTTTTCGTTGTAAGCACGATACGATAATTCACCACCCAAGGTTAAATCGGTTAAAACACTATGGTCGAATCCGATATACAGCGGTATACCCGAATCGGACAAACCAACGCCCAGATTTAACTGATTAGAACCACGGTATAAAGCACTTTGGCTAAATGCAAGTGTCGATAACAACACAAGGGAAATGGATAGAATAATTTTTTTCATGATTGTTTTTTTTATCGTAAATAATATAATGGTAAATGATATTATCTATCTTTTATATTCAGAAAATCCGTTGTCAGAATAACTTCCGAGAACGAAGGATATTGAACTGCAACATCATTTTCGGCTGTAATTACAATTTTAACCGGCTTCGATGCTGATATAGCTTCGAAAGTTGCATTCAGGTTTTTCGACATAAAGTTATCCGAACTGTTTAACTGACCGAGACTTTTAGCTGAATTATCTTCGCCAACTAACCAAACGATATAGGCTAAACTTGGTGGTGTAAGGCGCGACGAAGGCGAAAGATTCGAGATTTCGAGTTTAATAACATAGTTGTTGTTATTGTCAGTAGAAACTTGTACAATACCTTGTGCTGCCGGAACAACTTTAGATGTTAGAAAATGTGTTTTTACAGCACACGAACTGAAAGATAAAAGTACTACTGCGCTTGCTACAAAGGCAACAAGGACTTGTTTGAATCGATTTGTTTTCATTTTGTTTGTTTTTTTATTGGTTTTAATTATTCTTGAGCTGCATTCGAAATAGCTTTTCCTAAATCGTCCATGTCTTTTTTGAAATTAGCTTTAAAAATTTCCCATTTATTTTTATCACTTTCTTTGTAATTGGCAATACTTGCTTTTAGTTTTGTGTTTTTTTGTTCTAATTCGTTGAGTTTAATCTCGTAATTGGTTCTGTCTTTCAGCTTTTTAGCTTTCAGATTCGCTTTTAACTCTGCAATTTTCTGATCGTTTGCTTTTAGTTTTTCATCCGATTCTAATTTGTAACGAGCATATTCGTTTGTTGAATCGATTACTGCTTCCTGATAATCTTGTTCAGCCACAAAAAGGTTTTCTTGGGCTTCTTCCACACTTTCTGCTTTTTCGGTTGGTGTGTTTTTGCAATTACTCAAACCGAA
>CAZEEN010000091.1:0-12911 GCA_964511115.1 uncultured Paludibacter sp.
ATTATAACCAAAATTTAAATTGCATTCATTACTTTTGCATACTTATGTTTTTTCATGTAAAGCAACAAATATGAACAAAATGGCATTGCCTGGTTTAGGAAAACTTTATTTTAAAGATACTTCGTTTGTAAATTTAATGAGACATCGCATATACAACGTATTACTATATGCAAGCAAATACGATGTTTTTGTACTCGAAGAGGACGGGCGCATTGATGAACAACTATTTAACGAATATACATCATTAAATTTACGTTACCCTCCTCGCTTCACATTAGTCTCTTCGGAAGTTGAAGCAAATAAATTACTCAAAGAACGGTCGTTCGAATTAATCATTTCCATGCCAAGTGGCGACAGCATCAATCCATTTATATGGGCAAAAGGGGTAAAAAAAGAGTTGCCAAATGTGCCCATTGTTGTTTTAACACCATTTTCGAAATCGGTATCTAAGCGCATTGCTAACGAAGACCTTACAGCTATTAATTATGTATTTAGTTGGCTCGGGAATTCAGACCTATTGCTGGCAATTATTAAACTGATAGAAGATGAAATGAACGTAGAAGAGGATGTAGAATTAGTAAATGTGCAAACAATATTGTTTGTGGAAGATTCAATTCATTTCTATTCGTCAATAGTGCCTCACTTGTACAAATATGTTTATCAGCAGTCAAAATCCTTTATGACTGAGGCTTTGAACGAACATGAACAGATGTTGCGCATGCGCGGACGGCCCAAAATTTTATTAGCTCGTAATTATGAGGAGGGGTTGAAACTCTACCATAAATATAAAGATAACATGCTAGGTGTTATTACCGATGTTTCATTTTCTCAGGCAGGTTCGCGAAATAAAATGGCAGGAATTAATTTGTGTCGTCAAATTCGAAAAACAGACCGTAAAATTCCGTTAATAATACAGTCGACCGACCTCGAAAACAGCGTATATGCCGATGAACTTGAAGCCTCGTTTTTAAGCAAAACATCCAAAACATTTTTGCTAGAGCTACGAGATATAATTACTAATAATTTTGGATTTGGCGATTTTGTATTTACAAATCCTTTGACAGGAGATGTTGAGGCTCATGTATGTAATTTAATAGATTTACAAAACACCATTCTTCAACTTTCCGACGAGACGCTATATTACAATGTTTCACGCAATAATATATCGCGCTGGCTATACTCAAGGGCAATGTTTCCGTTAGCCGAGTTTGTAAAAAAGACAAATCCATCAAATAATGACCCTGAGGAATTGTTGAGATTGCGTCATGCCATTTACGAGGCTATTTTACATTACCGGAAAGTTAAAAACAGAGGCATTGTGGCCATTTTCAGACCCGAAAGGTTTGACCAGTTTTCGAACTTTGCACGGATTGGTGATGGCTCGTTAGGTGGTAAGGGGCGCGGGCTGGCATTTATAGATGCTATGATTAAACGCAATGAGCAATTTGAAAATTTCGAAAATGCACAGATTACTATCCCCAAAACGGTAGTTATATGCACAGATATTTTCACCGAATTTATGGAGAATAATAATTTGTACGATTTGGCTTTATCTGATTTGGAGGACGATGAAATTTTAAAGAATTTTTTAAAAGCCCGACTACCAAAGCATTTAATTGCCGATTTGTATGCATTTTTAGGAGCTATAAGTTCGCCATTAGCTGTTCGCTCTTCAAGTTTACTCGAAGACTCACATTATCAACCATTTGCCGGGATATATTCTACATACATGGTTCCATATAATGCCGAAAGTAAAACCCAGATGCTCGAAATGCTTGCTGAAGCTGTGAAAGCGGTATATGCATCGGTTTATTATCGCGACAGTAAGGCTTACATGACGGCCACTAAAAATGTGATTGACGAAGAAAAAATGGCTATCGTGTTACAAGAAACATGTGGAAGCAAATACGGAAATCGTTTTTATCCTTCATTTTCGGGGGTTGCCCGTTCGTTAAATTATTACCCAATAGGTTCCGAAAAACCCGAAGATGGAATAGCGAACATTGCAATGGGGCTTGGCAAGCATATTGTGGATGGTGGCACAACCTTGCGATTTTCACCTGCCTATCCGCACAATGTACTGCAAACGAGCACGCTTGATTTTGCTTTGCGCGAAACACAAACTTTTTTCAATGCACTGGATTTAAGTCAAATGCAGTTTATTCCGCAAGTTGACGATGGCTTTAATCTGATGAAAATTAGTGTGCGCGATGCCGAAAATGATGGTACATTGAAATATATTGCTTCCACGTTCAATGTCGAAGATCAAACTATTTATGATGGTATTTATCCAAATGGTCGGAAAATTATCACATTTGCAAATATTTTGGAACATGACGTTTTCCCGTTGGCAAATATATTAAAAGAGATATTAGCTGTGTCGCAACTGGAAATGGGGCGACCCGTAGAAATTGAATTTGCCGTAAATTTGGATTATTCGCCAAAGAAGCAACACGTATTTTATTTGTTGCAGATAAGGCCAATTATCGACAATAAGGAATTTATCAAAGAAGATATTGGAGCAATTCCCAGCGAAAATGCCATAATTACATGTTCTAGCTCGTTAGGTCACGGCATTACAAGTGATATTTTCGACATTGTTTACGTAAACCCCGAAATGTTTAGTGCTTCCAATAACCGTTTAATAATGTATGATATTGAAAAAATAAACAAGATATTATGCGCTGAGAACAAACATTATATTTTAGTAGGACCAGGTAGATGGGGTTCAAGCGACGAATGGTTAGGAATACCTGTGAAATGGCCGCACATTAGCAACGCTCGCCTAATTGTGGAAACGAGTTTCGCCAACTACAGAATCGATCCAAGTCAGGGAACTCATTTTTTTCAAAATCTAACATCGTTTGGTGTTTCGTATTTTACTATAAATCCTCATATTAATGATGGAACTTTCGATGTGGATTTTTTGAATAAACAGAAAGCTTTTTTCGAAACAAAATTTGTTCGCCATGTAAGATTTAATAATCCGATGATAATAAAAATTGATGGAAGAAAAAATGCAGGAGTAGTTTTAAAACCAGAAAATTTGTGATTTGTCAGGAAAAGCACTTTAACAAGCATCGACTAAATTAACGCAGCTTTCATATTGTCACAATTCTGAGGTTGTAATGTTATAATTTGATTATTTTATTTTGCTATTAGTTTTAATTTATTGCTTTCTTTGTGTTTTGTTTTTTTTGATTTTAGATAGCAAATTAATAGTAATTTCCCTAAAAGCTTTCTGTTTATACAAATTCGAAATTAGACCTGAAAATATCATAATGATAGTGTTTTGTTTTATATTGCAATAGAATAGCGTTTAAAAATATAAAATTCTAGTTAATTTTGTGTTTTAGATATTATTTTGTAACTTTGAGCCCGATTTAAAACAATAAAACTAAAAGGCATATTATTATGAAAGTAGAACAAGTTCTCGACAATTTAAAGAGACGATTTCCAAATGAACCTGAGTATCTTCAGGCAGTAGAAGAAGTGTTGCATTCTATAGAAGAGGAGTATAATGCACACCCCGAATTCGAAAAACAAAATTTAATTGAACGTCTTTGTATTCCCGAAAGGATTTTCTCGTTTCGTATTACTTGGGTAGATGACAAAGGCAATGTTCAAACCAACATGGCTTATCGCATCCAGCACAACAACGCCATTGGACCTTACAAAGGTGGAATGCGCTTCCATGCTTCGGTTTGCCCTTCGATTCTCAAATTCCTTGCATTCGAACAAACATTTAAAAATGCGCTTACAACACTTCCAATGGGTGGTGCCAAAGGTGGTTCGGATTTTAATCCAAAAGGAAAATCAAATGCTGAAGTTATGCGCTTCTGTCAAGCATTTATGTTGGAGTTGTGGCATCATATCGGCCCCAATACAGATGTACCTGCAGGCGACATTGGAGTTGGAGGACGCGAAGTAGCTTATATGTATGGTATGTACAGAAAATTAGCTCGCGAAAACACGGGTACTTTTACGGGTAAAGGTTTGGAATTTGGCGGCTCGCTTATTCGCCCCGAAGCTACCGGATACGGAAATATCTATTTCTTAATGAATATGCTGAAACGCAAAGGTATTACCGACTTAAAAGGTCAGGTTGTTGCAATTTCCGGCTCTGGAAATGTAGCAACTTATACAGCCGAAAAAGTATTGGAATTGGGTGGTAAGGTAATTACACTATCGGATAGCAATGGTTATATTTACGACGAAAATGGTATTGACAGCGAAAAATTAGCTTATATTTTCGAATTGAAAAATGTATATCGCGGACGTATCAAAGAGTACGCTGATAAATACAATTGTAAATACGTAGAAGGTGGTCGACCTTGGGCAGAAAAATGTACAATTGCACTTCCATCGGCTACTCAAAATGAGTTGAATGGCGATGATGCTGTGATGCTTGTTGCAAACGGATGTATTGCTGTATCGGAAGGTGCTAACATGCCTTCAACTCCAGAAGCAGTAGAGGTTTTCTTGAAAAATAAAATTATGTACGGTCCTGGTAAAGCTGCAAATGCCGGCGGAGTATCTGTTTCGGGCTTAGAAATGACTCAAAACTCCATGCGTATTAGTTGGTCGAAAGATGAAGTTGATGAAAAACTCAAAGGCATTATGGCAAGTATCCACGAGTCGTGTGTAAAATACGGAACTGAAAAAGATGGTTTTGTAAACTACGTAAAAGGCGCTAACGTAGCCGGATTTATGAAAGTTGCAAAAGCAATGATGGCACAAGGAGTATTGTAAAATTAGAATTATAAAAAAAAGAAAAGCAGACTATTTCATCACGAAGTAGTCTGCTTTGAAACAATAAAACTAAAAAACACACGATATAATCAACTTTGAGAGTGTTAAATCAAAGCGATTTTTTTCACTTCAAATTAATCAAAATTAGTGTAAGCAGTTTCGCCGTGTTGTGTTTCGTCCAAGCCAATAGCTTCTTCTTTATCTGTTACACGAACACCAACTAATTTATCAGTAATTTTAAATAATATATACGTTCCAACTCCCGAGAACACAACCGTTGCAAGCGTAGCAATTGCCTGAGTTCCCAATTGAGCCATGTTACCAAAAGCAGCACCGCTATAAGCTGATTGGATAGCTGGAGTAGCAAGAATACCTGTAAGGATTGCTCCTAAAATACCACCAATACCGTGAACACCAAATGCATCTAATGAATCGTCGTATCCAAGTTTTGGTTTTACATAAGCAACCATAAAGAAACAAACTACAGCAACAGTAAGTCCAATAATTAATGCACCGCCAACACCTACAAAACCAGCTGCGGGAGTAATTGCAACTAAACCACCAACTGCACCAGTACTAATACCAACTACAGTAGCACGTTTGTCGATAATCCATTCCAAAGCAGCCCATACAACAGCAGCAGCAGCAGCGGCAATATGTGTAACCATCAGTGCATTAGCAGCAAGTCCATCGGCAGCTAAACCGCTACCTGCATTGAAACCAAACCAACCTACCCAAAGCATAGCAGCACCCATAACTACATAAGTAATATTGTGAGGAGGAATTGCATGATTTTTATAATCGCGACGTTTGCCAAGCATAAGAGCAGTAACCAAAGCAGCAATACCAGCATTAATGTGTACTACAGCACCACCTGCAAAGTCAAGTGCTCCCATTTTGAACAACCAACCATCACCCGACCACACCCAGTGTGCAACAGGATTGTAGATAAAGATTGACCAAAGAAGTGAGAATAGCAAAAATCCTTTAAATTTGATACGTTCGGCAAAAGCACCAATGATAAGAGCTGGTGTAATTACGGCAAACATACATTGAAACATGATAAACAAAATGTGAGGAATTGTTCCGATAGTTCCACCATCAGCAGTAGGCTGCGAATGCGAAATAAAATACGGACTTAAATCGTTGATACCAATTCCATTCAAAAACGCCCAATCAAAACCGCCAAAATAAGGTTTTAACCACTCAATTGAACTCGATCCAAATGCATTGCTATAACCAAACATAACCCATTGGATACTAATAACAGCTACAAGTATAAAAACTTGCATAAATACGCTCAATACGTTTTTACGACGTACCAAACCACCATAAAACAATGACAATCCTGGAATTGACATAAATAAGACCAAAGCTACTGCAACAATCATCCATGCGGTATCACCGGCATCAATTGTAGGAACTATCGGGGCCGCTGTTTGAGCTAATAACGTGCTGCCAAAACCAGTAGCAAGTGCGGCGAGAAGTAATATATATTTTTTCATTTTTATATTTTTTTATTCGTTTTACTTTAAAACTTTATGAACTTTATAACCTTAAAAACTTACTATTCTTTGTTATAAAGCGCATCTGGTCCAGACTCTCCATTACGAATACGATAGGTTTCAGTAATATCATACACAAACACTTTACCATCACCAAGTTCACCCGTGTGAGCCGATTTAATAATTGCTGCAACCGTTTTTTCGAGGTTGATATCACGCACTACAATCGAAATCATTCTGCGTTGTATATAACCCGATTTAAATACCTGACCACGAACAACTTGTTCTTCGGTCGATTTTCCAAGACCAGTAATATCCCAATACGAGAACCAGTCAATGTCAGCATCCATCAAAGCTTGTTTTACGTCTTCAAACTTTGCCTTGCGGATAATTGCTTCAATTTTTTTCATTTTTGTATATTTTTAAAATTGTTATTTTATTGTTTTAGAATGAATATTGAGTTGTTGAATTATAGTATTTTCTCAACTCAATATTCAAACTTTGAATATGCTGAAATGTAGAATTATAATGTAATACCGGCTACAAGGTAGAACTGTTCAGTTTTTGGATTCAAAATAGCGCTTGCTTTCAAAGGAATTGAAAAAGTGTCGGTAATTTTGATTTCTTTTACTGTACTGATACCAACGTTTACAAGAGCAAATTTTGCATCCGGCGTGTGCCATCCGTCACCTGCTCCAGCAAAAATGCTGAATTTTTCGAATGCATAACCCAATTCAAAGTATTTGTCACCACCTGCTGTAGCTGCGCCACCTGCCTCGTTTAAAATATAATTACCTGAAATCGATAAACCACCTGTAGTGTAACCTAAGTTAAGCTCTAAACCATGTCCGCCACTTGCTTTACTAAAATCAAAATAGCTCGTTCCTGGATAATAATAGTCAGTTACACCAACTGTCAAACCAAAACCAAAAGCATATTTTGCATACAAGTCAGCTTCTAAGAAACCATCGAAACCTGCCGAGCCCCATGCTCCAACTGAAAAACCACCAGTTGTAAAATCGAGTGTTGGCTGAACTGAAACACCTGAAAAAGTGGTACCACGCCATACGTACTGACTTACTAAATCAGCTGATGCTTTAAACTCTTGTGCTTTTACACTGCTTGTTGCTGCTACTAAAGCAACCATTGCTACTGCGAAAAATTTTACTGTTTTCATACTTTAAAAAATTTAATTGTAATTAATAAAAAACTAATACTTATTCGATTATTAAAATTTACTATTTTGTCATAATGATATATTTTATTATTTATTGCTATCATTATGATTTAAATACTTTGCAAAGATAGACTATTTGATATATTCAAACCAAATAACACAGCAATTTAATAGCAATAATTTTCCACAAATATCAATATGACGATATATTCAACATTAATATATCAATATGTAACTTTTTACATCATATCTATGTGTTTTTGTAAGCCGTTAATTTTAAATAGTTACCTAAATGTAATTTTTTATTATTTATACAACATAAAAAAAGCCCTAAAGAACTGATTTTAATCAAATTCTTTAGGGCTTTAAGTATCCTAAAAAGTACTTTCGCTTTTAAATACCGGCAATATGCTTTATTTGGACTATAATTTCGTTGGCAAAACGGGCAGCTTCATCCATTGTTGCTGCTTCGGAATAAATACGAATAATTGGCTCTGTATTCGACTTACGCAAATGTACCCATCCGGTTGGAAAATCTATTTTTACACCATCAATATCATTCACATCATATTTTTGGTGGTTTTCTTTTACCACTTTTAAAATATTATCTACATCGATAGCTGGTGTTAGCTCAATTTTATTTTTTGATATATAATATTCGGGATATGTTTTGCGCAATTCCGAAACTTTTAATTTCGACTTAGCCATCATGGTCAAAAACAAAGCAATACCAACCAAGGCATCGCGCCCGTAATGACTGGCAGGATAGATAATACCACCATTACCTTCGCCACCTATCACAGCATTGGTAGCTTTCATAGCAGTAACCACATTCACTTCGCCCACTGCTGCTGCTGTATATTCGCAATTATGCTTGCGGGTAACATCACGTAAAGCACGGGTTGAACTCAGATTCGACACTGTATTTCCAGGTGTGTGCTGCAAAACGTAGTCGGCAATCGAAACCAGCGTGTATTCTTCACCAAACATGGAGCCATCTTCGCTAATAATTGCCAACCGATCCACATCGGGATCAACTACAAAACCTACATCTGCCCTACCCTGTTTCATCAGGTCAGAAATGGCCGTTAAATGTTCGGGTAAAGGTTCCGGATTGTGCGGAAATTGTCCATTTGGTTCGCAATAAAGCATTTCAATCTTCGTAACGCCCAATGCATTCAACAAATCGGGCAAAACAACACCACCAACAGAATTGACACAATCGATGGCCACCCGAAAATCGGCAGCTTTAATTGCCTCTACATCCACCAATTCGAGCGAAAGTACACTCTGAATATGTTTTTCGTTATAACTATCATCATGGGTTAATTTTCCAATTTCATCTACATCGGCAAACATAAACGATTCCTCAGCTGCAATCTGAAGTACATTTTCACCTGCTTTGGCATCGAGAAATTCGCCACGCTCGTTGAGCAACTTCAAGGCATTCCACTGTTTGGGATTATGGCTGGCAGTGAGGATTATACCTCCGGCAGCTTTTTCCATTGTTACAGCCAATTCGGTAGTAGGTGTAGTTGCCAGTCCGATATTAACAACATCGAAGCCCATACCCAACAAAGTACCTACAACTAACTGATTCACCATTTCGCCCGAAATGCGCGCATCGCGACCAACCACTATTTTTTTCGAATCGGTTGTTTTATTCGCTTTAATATTGGTGGCATAGGCTGCAGTGAAACGTGCAATATCCACCGGATTTAGTCCATCGCCAACAGAGCCGCCAATCGTACCACGAATGCCGGAAATTGATTTGATTAATGTCATAAATGATTATTTTCTTATTTTGATAAAAATATCGTAACCGTAAGGAATAACGGCTTCTTGATCGGTTGAAAAACCTAATTTGGAATATACAATTATTTTTGCCCGTGCATTGTTATATTTCATATATGATACAGCCTCGTGCCAACCTTTACAACTTTGCTTTTGTGTAAAGTCGTAATAATTAAAGGATTTCGGGTCGGTACTATCAACAGTATTTAAATACGAAGAGGTATCGGCTTTTGCATCCAAGGTATATTTTTCATAACGGAAGATAATTTCATCGTTCACTTCCACTTCACCGGCAGCAGTATCACCAAGAGCAGTTATATTAATATAAAGTCCGGTTGGCGTTTTGAAATAGACATTCTGGGGATAAGGAACAGAATCTGGCTCAGTTTCGACAACCGTAATATTATTTCTTGAAATAAAGTCAGCAATCAGAGTTTTTTCGTCTTTCAACTGATCTCCATACGTTACTTCATCGATACACGAAGAAAAAAAGAAGCTGAAAGCAAACACGAGAAGGAATATATAAGATAGTAACTTCATATTATTTTGAAAAAAAACGGAATAGAATATTATAAAAACGAATAATATTTTTTAGTATGCAAATATCCGATTATTCTTTCAAATCAAAAAGTTAAGAATGATAAATAACTTTACATAGCCTATAATAATTAATAAACTGCTTTTTGCAAGCAAAAATTCATAAATTCAAAACTGCAATGCTTTTAATTAGTTGAGGTTATAAGATGGCGTAATTCCTCTGCATCATTAACAAATACGTTGGCACCGACCTCTTCCAATTCCTCTTGTGGGCGAAATCCCCAAAGAACACCAACAAAATTCACTCCTGCATTAAAAGCTGTAGCAACATCAACTCCAGAATCTCCAACATATAGCACTTGCGATTTTTCAACACCGGCATTTGCTATTATTTCGTTTAAGATAGATGGATTAGGCTTTACAGGAAATCCTTCGCGCTGTCCGAATACATCCGTAAAACGTATATCTTCAAAAAAACGGGCTGTCAATTCCACAGTTGCTGGATGAATTTTATTAGACGCAACAGCCAATTTAAAACCTCCCTCCTGCAATTTAATTAATAAGTCAGAAATTCCGGCATATGGTTTAGTAAACGCATCAGAATGACTATAGTAATGCTTTGTAAACTCCACCTTCAACATTGAAATAATATCTGCATTGCGTTTAGATTCAGGCAAAGAACGTTCAATAAGCTTATTTACACCATTTCCTATAAAAAAAAGATAATCTTCCGATTTGTGCGTAGGAAAACAAAATTGCTCCAAAGCATAATTTACACTATTTGCCAAATCTTCGATGGTATCAAGCAAAGTACCATCAAGATCAAAAATAATTAGTTTATACATTAATTGTTTCGAGTTTTGATAATAAAAATTAATTTTAAGGTAGTTCTGAATTAACAAACAAAACACACTTTTTATTTTTGCAAAGGTACATCAATTGTTCATATTTTTTTGTACTTTTGTCAGCCTTGTTTTATCGATGGTAAATTTTGAAGTTAGTTTATTACGCAATTATGAATACTTACCAATCGAAAAAATTAATATTATGCCAAAAATTTCAATTATTGCCGCTGTAGCCGACAATTACGCTATCGGAAAGTCGAATAAGCTACCTTGGCACTTGCCCGCCGATTTAAAGCATTTTAAAGCATTAACTACTGGTGCTGCAGTGGTAATGGGAAAACGCACTTTCGAAAGTTTACCTAATGGGCCACTTCCTAATAGAAAAAATATTGTTTTATCTTCTATGTTTAATGAAGGTGTTCGTGAAGGTTATTATGAAGCTAATTCAATTGAAGATGCTTTGGAATTATGTGATAATTTGGAAAATATTTTTATTATCGGCGGAGGAGCTGTTTACAAGCAAACAATGGATGTAGCTGACTTTATGCACATTACTTGGGTACATGCCGATTTTCCAGCCGATGCATTTTTTCCTGAAATAGATTTTACCAAATGGAAAGAGATTAGCAGAGAAAAATTCAATCCTGATGAAAAGAATCAATATTCATATTCATTTGTTACTTACAAAAAGAAAGGGTAATTATTTGAAATAAAAAAGCCTGAGAATTAATTCTCAGGCTTTTTTATTATATCAACACAGGTTTATTGTTCCCAAATATCTTGTTCTATGTTCATTAACTCGTATTCAATACGTTGCTGTTCACGACGTATGCTTACAGGGTCGCTGTATGTTTGTAGTAACATTTTATCAAACATATTGCTATCACCTAACAAATATGAATAAAACAGACGCTGTGAGAAGAAATCGTCAAACGTCATGCGTTGGTTTTCGTTACCATTGGGTACAATCAGTTCTTTAGCAATATATGGTCTGAGTTCGTCGTACAAAAACCAACAAACTACTGAATTTTGAAAATAATTCCAAATATCTTCATCTGATTTAGATATAGCAGTACCACCAAGTCGTTTTGTAAGGTTAAGCTCATTTTGTGAAAAATATGGAGCAATAGCAATAACCTTCGAATACATTTTAGAATAATGCTTATTAAAGAAAACAATCTCCTGAATAACATATTTCAATGAATTGGTTGAATAGGAACCAAAAGCATATTCGTCTACTATAGGTTTATTCATAATTGGATCATTTTTAACCAAAGGTTTTTTATTTACTTTCCTTAGAACTGTATCTAACTCGCAATCTATAAAAAACTCAGCAAATCTATCTTTACAAATAGGATCTTTATCCCAGGCAGGTTGTATATCCTGATCCTTCTTTTCATATCCTTTTAAAGTATCATTTACAGCTGCCTCCAAAATTACACGAAGTAAGTTTTTATACTTAACAGTAGGTGTAACAGGAAAATACAATTGACTATTTTGCTTTTCGCGCAGATCAATTATTCTGTATACTATACGTGACCATACAATGTCATCCCTGCGGTGGTTTACTATAGCAATTGTATCCGATAAGGATTTCATTTCTTCTGTTTGAATCATTACCTTTCCTGATTTCTCAAAAAAAGGCAATACTTCATTTTGTGCGAACACAGCAGAAATAGCAACAATTAGCAAACTATGTATTAAAAATATCTTTTTCATATCTATTTTATTAAATTAATATCCAAGTCGTACAATTAAAACACCCAAATCTTGATTATAACCATCTGGTCCGCGAGCTACAATATTACTAATAATAAGCGTTTTACCTTTCGTTAGGCGTGAAATAAAACCTGCATCTAGTTTGGTTCCTTCAATGTTTTTTACAGGATAACCATCAGCCAACATAGTGAAAGAAATAATTTGGAATTTAGCCTTAACTAATTCATCTTTACCATAGCTTGCCTCAAGAACACATTCTTTTAATATATCTGGCGACATCGAACCATTTTGTTTTTGATTGCCTGCCTTATCGGTTAAAAATGCTGTAGGTTTAGGTAAACGTTTAATTCTAAACTTACCCGAACCCATTGCTTTTACAGCTTTGTCAATCTTAGCCGAAACCGAAACTGTCAACTCACCTTCGCTCATGGTTGTAATTTCATATCTTCCAGGTCCTCTTTGTACTGTCTTAGCATTTGGTACACTTAAAATAATATTTTCGGGTGCAATTCCGGGAACTGAAACACTGAAATTATTTACAATACCACGATAAACCACATTTAAATCAGAGTTGGAGATTGT
>CAZEEN010000092.1:0-11309 GCA_964511115.1 uncultured Paludibacter sp.
AATATTGTGCAGGTAAAAAATGGAATGGCCGAAGCAGGCAAAGAACCAAGTCGTTCGGTAGCCTTGCATCACCGTATTTACCAACTTTATCCGCATATCAACTCCATTATCACTACGCAACCAACCAACTTGATGGCACATGCGGTAAGTCATCAGAAATTTGATGTACGCACCATTCCCGAAAGCTGGATTTTCTTGCAAGATGTTCCTTCAATTCCATTTGAAAGTTTGTATAATGACACAGAGATGATTGCCGAAATGTTCGCAAAAAATCGTGTGGTAATTGTTGAAAATGATTGCGTTATCGTAACTGGAAATAAATTGATTAATACTTTTGATTACCTCGAAGTAGCTGAATTTTCGGCAAACTCTTTGGTTATGGCTTCGTCTATCGGACCTTTAAAACCAATGGGTGATGCAGAAATTGAAGAGTTGCGTGTAGCATTTAATGTAAAGTAATCACAAATTCATTCACAAAAAATGGTGGCATTGAAATTTTCAGTGCCACCATTTTTTATGTCAGGTATTACAATGCCGCCAACAATGCTTTTACTTTTTCGGAAATAAGTTTTCCTTCTGTTTTTCCTGCTAATTGTTTTGAAGCTACACCCATCACTTTTCCCATATCTTGTGGTCCGGTTGCGCCAACCTGCGCAATCACAGCCGATACAGCTGCTGTGAGTTCAGCATCAGTCATTTGCGTTGGTAAGTATTTTTCAATTACAGCAGCCTCCGCTAATTCATTTTCTGCCAATTCCGGACGATTTTGCTCCGCAAAAATCTGTGCCGATTCTTTGCGCTGTTTCACCATTTTTTGCAAAATCTTAACGGCTACATCATCGGCCAAATTACCATCGCTTCCTTTGGCTGTTTTGGCTTCTATAAATTCTTTTTTTATGCCGCGTAATGCCTCTAAAGCAACTTTTTCGCGTGCTAACATAGCTGTCTTTATGTCAGCACTTATTGTATCAAATAGTTCGTTCATTCTTAATAAAGTTAGAAATTAGAAGTTAGAAATTAGAAAAATAACACGAAACTTGAAACACGAAACACGAAACGCGAAACACGAAACGCTTACTTGTTTTTCATAAATTTACGTTTCCAAGCAGGAATACTTTCAGCTTTTTGGCGTTTCGAATCATTTTCGAGGTCGTCGAGTGTGAAAACCTGAATTTCGGGTTCTGCTTTTTTAGCAGGCTCTGGAGCTTTTACAGGTTCATCGAGCGGCGCATTTACCATGATAATATCTTCATCGTTGTCGAAAACTAATTCGGTTTCCAGCATAGCTTTTTCGGGACCATAATACTCATCAATAGCCATTTGAATAGTATCTACTACCTCTTCTTTTTCTGCTTTGTCACTTTTGTCGCTGCCAAAGTTTTGGAAGGCACTCACCACATTCTGCAATACATTTCCACTTTCGTTTTGTGCTGCTTGCTTCCTTAAGTTTTTAACTGCATTTATAGGCATTCCTGGAATATCGCCCACACCATAACCGGTGGCAATAATCGTGATTTTTACATTATCACCCAGCGAATCGTCGAAAGTAGCACCCCAAATAACTTGTACATTTTCACCCACTTTGTTCATAAAGTCGTGAATTTGCTGTACTTCTTCCATTTTAATCTGGTTGGTGGTAGAGCAGTACAAACTCAACAGTACCTTACTTGCACCACTTACATCGTTGGTGTTGAGTAATGGCGAGTTCAACGCATTTACGATTGCTTTGCTTATGCGGTCTTCGCCCGAAGCGTAACCGGTATTCATAATCGCCACTTTACCATCTTTCATAATGCTGTACACATCGGCAAAGTCAGTGTTTATATAGCCCGGAACGGTAATAATTTCGGCAATTCCTCGCGCTGCATTGGTCAATACATCATCGGCTTTTGCAAAGGCATTTGCTAATTCTAAATCGGGATATATTTCTTTCAGTTTCTCGTTATTGATAACCAAAATAGCGTCCACATGTTCGCTCAGTTCGGCAACGCCTTCGAGTGCCTGTATTTTTTTCTGTTTACCTTCGAATGCAAACGGGATGGTTACAATACCAACGGTCAGAATGCCAAGGTCGTGTGCCGCTTTAGCCACTACGGGCGAAGCACCAGTACCAGTACCACCACCCATTCCGGCAGTAATAAATACCATTTTTGTATTGTCCTGCAATAATGCTTGGATTTTTTCAATCGACTCTTCGGCAGCTCGGCGTGCTACTTTTGGGTCGCCACCAGCACCAAGGCCGGCAGTTGTATCCAGTCCCAACTGTATTTTGTTAGGAATGGGCGACTTTACCAATGCTTGATTGTCGGTATTACATACTACAAACGATACGTCAGAAATTCCCTGACGATACATGTGGTTTACAGCGTTACCTCCGCCACCACCAACACCTATAACCTTAATGATTGAAGAATCTATTACAGGTAAATCCAAGGGTAATCCGTCATCTAAATATCCCATATTTATTTTCGATTTAAAATTTTATAATTTAAGTTGTTATGTTGTTTATTCGAGTTTGTTGTCGTCTTCAAAAAACTTTTTCATCATATCAGTAATTGCTCCTCCACGTGGAATTTTTGGCTGTTTTGCCTTACTTTTCGATTTTTCTTTTTCCACAAGTGGATGATGGTCGCGATATTCGTGATTGAGTAGTAGTGTACCTACTAATTGCGCATAAATAGGATTGATAAATTTTGGGTCTGTTTTGTCGGCCAGCCAATCGGTATAATGTCCAAATCGAACGTTAAAACCGGTGCGCTCGGTAAAATATTCCGAAAGACCATTTAATAAAGCGCCACCACCAGTAAGGATTATTCCGTTTGCTAAATTGCCGGCATAAACATCGATAGCATCAAAAATCGGTTTCATTATTTCGTCCATGCGGGCTTCGATAGCCATTGCAAGCATTTTCGAAGATATTTTTACAGCAGGCAATTCAGGGTCGGATGCTGCTACTGATACGTAAATCTCGTCCTGCACCTGACTTTCGAGCGCTTTGCCTACAGCACATTTTAATCGTTCAGCGTTTTTCTCGTTTATGCCAAATTCCTGAATATCTTTGGTAATGGTTTTGCCGCCGAGTGGCACTACTACCAATTGTTGGAGTGCGCCATGTTCAAATATCGACAGCGTAGTTGTTAAGCCACCTAAGTTAATCAATGCGCAGCCATTGTCGCGTTCGTGCTCGTCGAGTACGGCGGTTGCCAACGCATCAACTGCCAAACAACGGTATTCAATTACTTTTCCGGTGCGCTCAATGCAGCCTTCAAGCTTTTCGGCAATTAGCGTATTTCCATAAACCACATTGTAACGACCAATCAATTGTGTTCCTTGTTTTCCTACAGGGTCGTCCATGCGTTTTCCATCCAACTCGTACCAAAGCGGAATAACATCGTAAACAGCTACACTCTCGCCTCTGATTTTGCCCTCGGCTTCGATTATCATTTCGTCGATTAAATTATCGGAAACCGTTTTGGAAGCACCAACAAAATGACTAACCGAAATAGAAACATTTCGCATGCTTTTGGCACCCACACTTACCGAAATATATTCAATATCCTGAATACGAGCACTGTTTTCGAGTAAGTGTATTAATTCGTTTAACTTAAATGCAGCACCTGAGCCTTGTTCCACTAAGCCATAGCGAACATCATCAGCCGGTTTCGATTCCAAACCGGATATTTTCAAATAGCCATCCTCCTGAATCTCGCCTGCCATAACCGAAATTCGGGTACTCCCCAAGTCTATTGCTACAAATTTATTCGATATCATATTATTTAAGTGCTATGCTTTCTTTTTAGATGCTTTACTCTCTTTTTTATGAGCTATGCTTTCTTTTTTACGAACTATATTTTCCTTTTTAGGTGTATTATTTTCTTTTTTAGGCGCAATAATTTCTTTTTTAGATGAAATATTTTCTTTTTTAAGTTCAATATTTTCTTTCAACATTGTACTGTCCTTAACGCTTGTAGTGTCGGGCTTTACAACTATAATTGGCTTTGTGCCTGTAATGGTGCAAACAACTTGTCCATCGTACTGCAAATCTATTTTATCGTATCTATTCCAACCTACAACATTAAATCCCTGTGTATACAATTCGCGCAGGTTACGTAATTTTTTTTCAAAATTATCAAATGAACCCAGCAACACCACTGCATTCCCTACGCGTGGAACCAATTCCACTTTTAAATCATCGCGCACGTGAATTTGCTCAATTTGCGCATTCCAAAACGTATCTTTCTCAAGGTAAGTTACAAAATCGAACAATTCGTGCGTTGCCATTCTGCGTAACACCCTGCCCGAAACCACAGGCACATAAGCAGCATAATTAAGCGACACCGGCATCAACTTTCGGTCGGAGTCCACATAATAACTTTGGTTGCCAACAATCAGAAACTTAGGTGTGCGCTGCGTAACTTCAACCACCACTTTCCCCGAAATTGTTTTATAGCATTCGGTTGTACGTATCAGTTCGTTGCGGAGCAATTCCCTTTCGATAGCTTCGGTCGAAATTATCTTATATTTATTTCCAACCGGATTAAGCCCTTTGCTGTCGAGTAATTTGGCAATTTCGTGCTCCGAAATAAATCGAGCACTGCTTTCGTCCAACAACTTTACATCCAAACCAACGCATATCGTATTTTTGTCGGTATCGGACGATTGCCATATCATAAAACCGGCATAGCCGAGTATGGCAAGGATACACAACGAAATTAATATTTTACTGATAGTGGACATATAGGTTTAAGTCTATTTTTTATCTTCTTTCAATTGTTTTTTAATAAGTGGCACCATTTTATCAATATCGCCAGCTCCAAAAGTCACCAATACGTCCAACTGTCTATCTTTCAGCAAAGATAAGAGATTTTCTTTGCTACACAAAGTTTTATTTGTGAGTTTAACATCGCGTAAAATTATTTCAGAACTTACGCCTTCGATAGGTAGTTCGCGAGCTGGATAAATATCTAAAAGTATAAGCTCATCTAATTGAGATAAAGCCGCTGCAAACTCGGGTGCAAAGTCGCGTGTGCGACTGTAAAGATGGGGCTGGAAAATGCCTGTTATTTTACGGTCGGGGTACAAGGCTTTAATCGACGAAATGCTGGCATTCAATTCACTAGGATGATGGGCGTAATCGTCCATATACACTAATTTGTCGGATTTATATACAATATTAAAACGACGATAAATACCTGAGAATGAAGAAATTCCTACGCGAAGCTCTTCGGCAGTTACACCATTGAGCCATGCCAATGCCATAGCCGCAACGCTGTTTTCCACATTTATCATTACGGGCACTCCAAGTCGCACATCGGCAATTCGGTCGGTCGGTGTTACAAAATCGAAATGTATTTCGCCTTTCGTGAAACGTATGTTTTCGGCTCTAAAATCGCCACCATCGTTCATCGAATAGGTGTAAAGTTTTACGCCCTTTTGTAGTTTTGGTTCAATATTAATGCCTTTGCGCATTATCAGAGCTCCTCCTGGACGAATAAGCGAAGTGAAATGTTCGAAACTTTCGCGAAAAGCTTCGGGCGTATCGTAAATATCTAAATGGTCGGCATCAGCTGAGGTAATTACCGCCATGTAGGGCGAAAGTTGATGAAACGAACGGTCGTATTCGTCAGCCTCAATCACCACAAAATTACTATCTTTCGACAGCAGCAAGTTGGTGTTGTAGTTGTTTGCAATTCCACCCAAAAATGCACTACAGGTAACCTGCGATTGATACAGTAAATGTGCAGCAATAGTAGAAGTGGTCGTTTTTCCATGTGTTCCGGCCACGCATATTCCTTTGCTTGTACGGGTAATGTCGCCCAACACTTGAGCCCGTTTTTGGATAATAAAATTTTTATCCTTGAAATATTGCAGTTGCGGATGATTTTCTGGTATAGCAGGCGTAACAATAACAAGCGTATTTTTGGGATTTAAGTAGTTTACGGGAATAAAATTGACTTCCTCGTTGTAATTAATGTCTATTCCTTCGGCGGTTAAATCTGCTGTAAGTTTGGTTTCGGTGCGGTCGTAGCCTGCCACTTCAAAACCTTTTGTTTTGAAATAACGCGCCAACGCACTCATGCCAATACCTCCAATTCCGAGGAAATAATACCTATTGTATTTGTTCATTTTTAGTTAGTAAGTTAATTTGTTCATCAGTTAATTCGTAATTCTCAATTCGTAATTATCTTCTCTATTTCGTCAACAATGCGTTTTGCTGAATTTTGTTCGGCTAATTTTAAAATATTCAGAGCTAATTTTTCCAATTCAGTATCGTTTTGTATCAATTCTAAAGCTGTTTTAATCAACTGTCCGTTGGCCTCAACATCTTTTACCATAATTGCCGCATCCTTTTTAACCAATGCCAATGCATTTTGTGTTTGGTGGTCTTCAGCTACATTGGGCGATGGCACCAAAATTGTTGGTTTGGCCAACAAACAAAGCTCTGAAATAGAACTTGCTCCGGCACGCGAAATGACCAAATCGGCAATGGAATAAGCATAATCCATGCGCGATACAAAGTCAGTTACCAAAAATCTTTTAGATGCATAATTTTTAGCAGCCATTTGAGCATCAGCAATATAAAATTTGCCAGTTTGCCAAATTATCTGGATACCAGCTTTGCTTAATGCATCTAATTGAGCAATAATGCTTTGATTGATAGTGCGCGCGCCCAAACTGCCACCCACAATAAGCAATGTTTTTTTATCGGGCGTAAAACCAAAAAACTCGTATGCCTCGGCGGCTTTTGGCGCGACATTAAATAAATCCTGACGAACAGGGTTGCCTGTTTTTACAATTTTATCTTTCGGAAAAAACTTTTCCATACCGTCATATGCCACACATATTTTTGATGCTTTTTGCGCCAAGAGTTTGTTGGTCACTCCGGCATACGAATTTTGCTCCTGAAGTAGCGTTGGAACACCAAAACCCGATGCTGCTTTCAACAAAGGACCACTCGCGTAACCACCTACACCAATGGCAATATCGGGTTTAAACGTGCGAATAATTTTTCGCGCTTTTAGTATGCTAACTGCTAAATTCATCAGCACTTTTACGTTGCGAAGCATGTTTTTACGGTCGAAACCGCTTACAGGAAGCCCTTCGATGCTATAACCCGCTGCCGGAACACGTTCCATTTCCATGCGGCCTTTAGCACCCACAAATAAAATTTCGGCATCTGCAAATCGTTTTTTTAATTCGTTTGCTATACTAATGGCAGGGAAAATATGTCCACCAGTGCCACCACCACTTACAATAAATTTATGTTTCATATTTATGCTTTGCGTTATTTGGGCTTCGCCGTTATTAGGCACTTCGTGCGTTATTAGCTTCGCGTTATTTGGGCTTCGCCGTTAATAGCTTCGCGTTATTTTCTTAATTTCTTAATTTCTTAATTTCTTAATTTTCTCATTGGCATATTTGCACATTGGCACATCAATTCAACTCCTCCAAATTTACAACCGGAATAGCTGAATCGGGTGTTGTATCCATTTCTTTGTCCTGAGGTTGACCCTCTTCTTTTATCTGACGGGTAACTCCCAGTATTACGCCAAAATAAATACAAGTTATCAAAATTGAAGTACCACCGCGACTAATTAAAGGCAACGGTTGTCCGGTAACCGGCCCTAAACTTGTAGCTACGGCCATATTTACAAATGCCTGAATAACAATCATTAATGATAGCCCAATTACGACTACTGCCGGAAATACCGTTGGACTTTCCATGGCTATTCGTCCGGCTCTGTAGAGCAATATCAGGTACAAGAGCATTACCACAAATCCACCAATTAATCCAATTTCTTCCACAATAATTGCAAAAATAAAATCGGAATATGCCTGTGGTAAAAAGTCGCGCTCCACACTATTTCCGGGCATTACGCCAAAAATTCCTCCTCGTGCAATGGCTATTTTACCGTGCTGAACCTGCAAGTTATCGTCGGTTATGGCATATTTATCTTCCTTTTTATCAGCATCTTCTACAAAAAACTTATCGATACGACTTGTCCAGGTATAAGCACGTTTTAAAGGTTTTGGCATACTGTCGCTAGGAATTGCTTTGATAGCACCGTAACCCATGATGGCAGCTACGATTAAACCTCCGGCAATAATTCCTAATTTTTTCATCGAAATTTTACCAATAAACATCATGATAAAAACAACGCCAAAAAGGATTCCTGCTGTCGAAAAGTTTTCGATTAATATAAGCGGGGTAATGATTCCGAGCATTATCATAATACTCCAGAAATACCGATTTTCGTCCGTTTCGGGGTTTTTTATGCGCGAAATAAAGTCGGCAGCCACAATAATAACCGATAGTTTGGCTAATTCGGAAGGTTGAAATTGTACACCGCCAATCACCAGCCAACGTGTAGCATCGTTTTCGCTTTGACCAATAAATTGCACCAAAATAAGCAAAACAATGGATGTTAATAGACCAACATACGACATTAAACGAATAAACCGATAAGGGATAAGATGCACAATAATAGCAATAAGCGCACCACCCGCCAAAAACCCGACGTGGCGCAACATGGGCGCTGTATGGTTGGCGGCTTTGTATGCCAGCGTGCTCGATGCGCTGTACATTTCGATAATCGAAACCACACACAACATGATAAATGCTATCCAAAGTGTAGCATCACCGCGCAAGTATTTCTTTAATAGTGAATCCATATTCTTACTTCTTACCTCTTACCTCTCACTTTCTACAAATTCCTTACAAAAGCTTTAAACTGACGGCCACGGTCTTCGTAGTTTTGAAATAAATCGAAGCTGGCGCAACAAGGTGATAATAAAACGCTTTCGCCCGATTTTGCCATGTTGTAGGCAGCATTTACAGCATCTTCCATCGAAGTTACATCCACAATATTGGCAATTTTTCCATCGAAAAATTTATGTAATGGCGCATTATCCACACCCATAAAAATCAGTCCGGTTGCTTTTTGGAGTACCAATTCTTCTATTTCGCTGTAATCGTTTCCTTTGTCGGTGCCGCCCAAAATCAACAACACAGGCGTTTTCATGCTTTGCAAAGCGTACCAACATGAGTTTACATTGGTTGCTTTCGAATCGTTGATATAGCGTACATTACGCACAGTAGCAACATATTCGAGGCGATGCTCCACACCCTGAAAATCCATTAATGACTCGCGAATGCTTTCTTTTTTAACATTCAAAACGGTGGCAGTAAGTCCGGCTGCCATGGAGTTATAGGTGTTGTGTAAACCTTGAATTGCAAGTGCTGATTGTGGCATAGTAAATATTGTTTTTAATGTTTTAATTATCAATTCGTCTTTTTCGATAAATGCTTTTGTTTTTTCGTTGCGCTCAATGGCAAACGGATATAGGGTCGATAGAATATTTCGCTTCGCTAATTCGGCTTTTATCACGGGGTCGTTTTCCCAAAAAATAAAAGCATCCTCTTTGGTTTGATTTTGTGTAATGCGAAATTTTGAATCCACATAATTCTGAAAATTATAATCGTAACGGTCTAAATGGTCGGGTGTAATGTTAAGCAAAATAGCTATATCTGCTTTAAATTCGGTCATGCCATCCAGTTGAAAACTACTGAGTTCCACTACATAATAATCGAAATTTTCGTTGGCAACCTGTAGCGCCAAACTATTTCCTACATTTCCGGCTAATCCCACATTAAATCCGGCATTTTTCAGAATATGATAGGTGAGCATGGTGGTCGTTGTTTTACCGTTGCTGCCGGTTATGCAAATCATTTTAGCGCTGGTGTACCTTCCTGCAAATTCAATTTCCGAAATTACAGGTGTTCCTTGTGCGTGTAATTTTTTGATTAATGGTGCTTTGTCTGGAATTCCCGGACTTTTTATAATTTCGTTAGCATTCAGAATTTTTTCTTCCGTATGTTGTTTTTCTTCCCAAGCAATGCCGTATTCGTCCAAGAGGGCTTTGTAATTGGGTTTTATTTCCGATAAATCGGATAAAAACACTTCAAAGCCTTGCTTTTTAGCTAAAATGGCTGCACCTGCACCACTCTCGCCACCTCCTAAAATTACGATTCTATTCATTATCTGATTTTCAATGTAATAATAGTTATTGCTGCCAAAATAATTCCTACAATCCAAAAGCGAATAACAATTTTCGATTCGGGCATTGCTTGTAGCGGATTTTGGAAATATGCTTGAATTCCAGCATTTCCGGGTTTCTGAAAATGGTGATGCAGCGGTGCCATTTTAAAAATACGCCGACCTTCGCCAAAACGTTTTTTGGTGTATTTAAAATAACTTACCTGCATCATAACCGACAGATTTTCAACTAAAAAAATGCCGCAGAGAATTGGAATCAATAATTCTTTGTGAATAACAATGGCAAAAACGGCAATAATTCCACCAAGTGTCAGACTGCCGGTGTCGCCCATAAAAACCTGAGCTGGAAAAGCATTGTACCACAAAAATCCAATCGTTGCGCCAATAAAAGCACCGGCATAAATTAGCAACTCACCTGTGCCCGGAAGGTACATAATATTTAGATAACCAGCGTAGTTGACGTTACCCGACACATACGCTAATATACCCAAAATGACCCCGATAATTGCCGATGAGCCTGTTGCCAATCCATCCAGCCCATCGGTCATGTTGGCGCCGTTCGACACGGCAGTTACGATAAATATTACCACCAATACAAACAAAATCCAACCGTATTGCTGCGCTTTTTCGCCAGCCCACGTAAATGCATCGGCATAATCGAGGTTGTTGTTTTTGAAAAATGGAATCGTTGTGTTTGTCGATTTTATATCGTGTTTGGCATAAGTAACTCCTTCTACACGTGTGTTTTTACCTTTAATTTCAGTATTTTCGCGAATCACAATATCGGAACTTAAATACATGGTTAATCCAACAATTAACCCCAAACCAATTTGTCCAACTATTTTAAATTTTCCTTTCAGTCCTTCTTTGTTTTTGCGAAACACTTTGATATAATCGTCCAAAAAACCAATTAACCCCATCCATACGGTGGTTGTTATCATCAAAATAACGTAAATATTATTCAGTGCTGCCAATAGCAATGTTGGAATTAAAATCGCAATAATTATGATAACGCCTCCCATTGTTGGTGTTCCTTTTTTGCTCATTTGTCCTTCCAAACCCAAATCGCGTATGGTTTCGCCAATTTGTTTTTTTTGTAAATAGTCGATTATTCGGCGACCAAACAAAGTCGAAAGTATCAAAGCGAAAATAAATGCGACTCCCGTTCGAAACGAAATAGATGTGAACATCACCGCTCCGGGAATATCAAAATACTTGTCTAAGTAGGTAAATAAGTGGTACAGCATAATT
>CAZEEN010000092.1:11409-12857 GCA_964511115.1 uncultured Paludibacter sp.
TCAAAAACAATTCCTCACCTCTTCTCTATCATCAAAATGATGTTTCACACCTTTAATAATCTGATAATCTTCGTGTCCTTTGCCAGCAACAAGCACTACATCGCCAGCTTGTGCCAAAGCGCAAGCAGTTTTTATGGCTTCGCGACGGTCAACTATGGTTAAACTTTTTGCTTTTTGAGTTACATCAAGTCCGGCAATCATATCGTTTAAAATGTCCTGTGGTTCTTCGTTGCGTGGATTATCTGATGTTAGAATTGATTTCCAGCTTCCATCTACTGCTTCGCGCGCCATCATAGGGCGTTTGCCTTTGTCGCGATTGCCACCGCAACCCACCACCGTAATCAATCGGCCATTGCCTTGTAAAATCTGATTGATAGTTGAAATTACATTGTTCAATGCATCGGGCGTGTGCGCATAATCCACAATTGCAGTAAATCCCTGAGGTGCACGGAGTGTTTCGAATCGTCCGGAAACAGAACTGAGCGAGCTGATGATACGCAATACTTCCAACTCATCCTCGCCCAAGAGCACTGCTGCTCCAAATACGGCCGACAAATTGCTGGCATTGAATTTTCCGATAAACGATACATTTACTTCGCGGTCGTTCATATCCAGCAACATACCATCAAATCCATGTTCCAGAATTTTGGTTTTAAAATCGGCCATGCCGCGCAGCGAGTAAGTATATTTTCTGGCTTTTGAGTTTTGCAACATCACCAATCCGTTTTTGTCATCGGCATTGGTAAGTGCAAAAGCCTCGGACGATAATACGTCGAAAAAGCCTTTTTTTGCTTTTAAATAATTTTCGAAAGTAAGATGATAATCAATATGGTCGCGGGTAATATTGGTGAAAATACCGCCATCGAATTCAAGACCTGCAATGCGGCGTTGGTCAACCGAATGCGAACTCACTTCCATAAATGCATATTCGCAACCAGCATCAACCATGCGAGCTAACAATTCGTTCAATGCCAACGAATCGGGCGTAGTGTGTGTGGCTTCGATAGCTTCGTCGTTCACGTAGTTACATACGGTTGAAAGTAACCCTACTTTGTATCCCAATTCACGAAATAATTTGTAAAGCAATGTGGCAATGGTTGTTTTGCCGTTTGTGCCCGTTACGCCCACCAATGTAAGTTGTGACGAAGGAAAATCGTACCAAGCTGATGCCATTTTACCCAAAGCATCCGAACTGTTTTCGACAACTAAATAATTGACTCCAGCAGCAATTTGGGCAGGCAATTTTTCGCAAACAATGGCAGTTGCTCCTTTTTCGATAGCCATGCCAATAAATTCGTGTCCATCCGCAGCCGAACCACAAGTAGCAACAAAAACCGAGTTCGCTTCTACCTTTCGCGAGTCGAATTGTATGCCCGAAACCTCAATGTCGGTATTTCCCGAAATTGAAACCACTTTAATGTTTTGAATTAAATCGCTTAAAATCATAT
>CAZEEN010000093.1:0-6516 GCA_964511115.1 uncultured Paludibacter sp.
GGTTTTCCTTCGCTTCCAAAAATCGACAAATCCGTAATGGTAATTGTTTTATTTCCTTCTGTAAATGTTTTGTTAACCAACTGCGATTTTGCCATTTCCGAAATTTTATCGTAAGTAGCATCGGCAGCAATATTCAGGTTAAAATCTTTGGGCTGCGTTGTTGCCATTTTAAAGGCGGGTAGTGGAGCAGGTTTATTTTGGTCGGGTTTTACGCCCATAAACGATTCAATTTGAGCCTGAAGCGATATTGCCAAATTCAGTTTTTGACCCGTAGTTGTAAATGGCGAAACAAGCACATCTTTCGGTGTAATGCGCACCCACAGATTGTTTTCGGCACTTACTTGCATGGGTTTTTGCGCCTCGGTCCAAGCCATTGCCACGTATTTTTTTATATCCACCATTTGTGCCAAAGCAGCATCTATTTGGTCGCTAATAACTTTCTCGCTTTTTTGCAACGCAATATTAGCAATAGGCGTAACAGGAACCGTAACTCCAATTACATTCAACTTGGGAGTTTCAATCCACTGAAAACCATTCGAAGTAGTTTTAGCCACCAATTTCCAGTTTTTATCAATCTCAATGGTTGTTTTGTAATTCAGTGCAATGCTGCCATTGGCTTCGTAATTATCACCCACTTTTATTCCAAATTTTTCAACTGTCCACGCAAAACGCGTCCATAATTTTAGCGGCACACGGTATTCAATCACATTGTTTTTTACGGTAAACGAAAAATTCTGCGCTTTCCAAATTTTCACACTCAAGTCCTGATTATTTAGCTTATCGCCTTCATAAACGAGTCCGTTGAGTTTTTTGTTAATGGCAGCTTCGAGTTTTTTTACGTCCACTTCTACTTCCAATGGCAATTCGGACACAGCCGGAGCCAAATTCGAAGGCAAGTACGATTCCCGTGGACGCTCAATTTGCATAGCGGTTTTACACGAAGCAGTAAATGCAATGATAGCAGCTAAAATAGCTAATTTTGAAAAAAATGATTTCATATTTTTTTATTAAGTCCTGCCCCTAACCCCTAAAGTGGAACAAGAATTGATGAGTTGTTTCTGATTTTATTTAAATTAAAACACAAAATTAGATGATTTGCTGACTTTATTCGCTATAAATAACAAAAATCGGCATTTTTTTTAAATATATAACGACATAAACAATAGGTTGAGCTTTACTTACACTATTTATTGTCGGTTTGAAATATTTAGTAAGTTTTAAATTAAGAGTTTATCGATGGTTTGTGCAATTCGCTCCACTCTGAGGGTGTCGTTGCGAACAGAATAAATCCAATCCAACAGTTTTTTTTGTTCTGGTTTTGGTAAATCATTAAATCGTTGTTGTGCAACCGGCTCTTCGGCAAGACAGATAAAAAAATCTTCGGTTTCAACAGGAGGCAAATCTTGCGAATAAAGCGTAACATGCACCCAATCGCCTTCGTCTTTTCCAATTTTCTTCCTGATTTCCGCTTTTACGGGTAAAAACAGCAAACCATTGCCAAAAGGCATTAGATTATAATCGGATATTTCGAAGGTATCGATGCTTCCACGCACTTTTGTCATTCCAAACCAACTTCGCTTATCTTGCTTTAAATCAGATAAAAGCACAAAAGTCCATCCGCCTTTGCCTGACATTTTTTGAAGTAAAAAATCACTATCAACTATTGGCGCTACATTTTCCATAAATTGAACATTGGTATAAAAATTTTAAAAACGTACTTATTTTACTCAAATCAAACTTGACTCTTATTAATTATTTAGCATTTATCCATTTTCCCAAACCAGCGAAAACGATTTCGAGCAATAAAGTCGTAAACGGCATCTCTGGATTTTAAGGGCAAAATGCGGAAAGCTTTTGTTGCAGTCCAGAAGCTTCCAAGTTCCGACAAGCAATTGAGAACTGCTTCGGAGCGAATTGATATTACTCCGGATTTCTCAAAAACGACAGTATCGGGATGTAAAGATACTGAGTTTAGTTGGGCAAAAACCTTACTCCCTCTTTCGGATTGCAACGAAATGTATTCGATGTGCTTGTTTTTATCGAAGCGGCGTATCAACCCCAACCATGTATTGCATAGTTTACATTCGCTATCGTAATATAAAATCGACTTTTTGTGCATAGTCTACACAAAACAATTCGCAATGGAAATATGTTTTTGTAGCAGGTCTAAAAATATAAGAAATGATTTTTATCAATTGCATTTTCGTATCTTTGCAGCTTGCAAAAAAGTCATGATTCTTAATTCTTGACTCTTTAAAATGGTAAATTGTAAATTATAAAATTGTAAATGTCTCCATGTCCGACAAAGGAAGTATTCAAATAAAAGGTGCCCGTGTGCACAATCTCAAAAATATTGATGTATCAATTCCGCGCAATAAATTGGTAGTTATTACCGGTTTATCGGGTTCCGGAAAATCATCGCTGGCATTCGACACGCTCTATGCCGAAGGGCAACGCCGCTATGTGGAAAGTTTGTCGTCGTACGCTCGTCAGTTTTTGGGGCGTATGAGCAAACCCGAAGTGGATTTTATAAAAGGCATACCACCAGCCATTGCCATTGAGCAAAAGGTAAACACCCGCAACCCGCGTTCCACAGTGGGAACTTCGACCGAAATTTATGAGTACATAAAACTGCTTTATGCCCGAATTGGCAAAACCTATTCGCCCATAAGTGGTAATGAAGTTAAAAAACACGAAGCCGATGATGTAGTAGAAGCAGCTATGCAATTTCCGGACGAAACACGAATTTTGGTGTTAGCTCCAGTTGTTCCTGCTGATAACAGAACGCTCAAAGGCGAATTGCAAAGTTTGATGATGCAAGGATTTAGTCGTGTGGAAGTGGATGGCGAAATTGTGCGCATTCAGGAAGCCATTGATAATGACGCTGCTCTCGACAAAAATCCAACCATTGCGTTGGTTATCGACCGCCTAACCGTAGACCGCACACAAACGGGTATCAGCCGCTTGACAGATTCGGTTGAAACGGCATTTTTCGAAGGAAGAGGAAATTGTGACCTCTCCCTAAATCCCTCTCCAAGGGGAGAGGGACTTGAAGAGCCGCAATCAGTGCGATTATCTTTCTCTAAAAGCTTCGAAGCAGACGGCATGCAGTTCGAAACGCCTTCGGTACATACTTTTAGCTTTAACAGTCCACTCGGAGCTTGTCCTACTTGCGAGGGTTTTGGTCGCGTCATTGGAGTCGACGAAGATTTAGTTATTCCGAATAAAACACTTTCAATATTCGAAGATGCCGTGATGTGTTGGCGTGGCGAAGTGATGGGCGAATTCAAAAAGCAACTCATCTACAATGCCGATAAGTTTGATTTTCCCATTCATAAACCGTTTTACGAACTTACCGATGCACAACGAGAATTATTGTGGACTGGAAATAAATATTTCGAAGGGCTGAATGCATTCTTCAAAATGCTCGAAGATAACCAGTATAAAATTCAGTACCGTGTGATGTTGGCCCGCTACAGAGGCAAAACTACCTGTCCCGATTGCAAAGGAAGCCGACTGAAAAAAGAAGCGGGTTATGTGAAAATTGGCGAAACCTCCATTTCGGAATTGGTGCTATTGCCTGTATCTAAATTGAAAGATTTTTTTGATAATTTGCAGCTCGATGAACAAGATGCCGCAGTTGCCAAACGATTGTTGATAGAAATAAACAGCCGTATTCAGTTTTTGCTCGATGTGGGTTTGGGTTATCTTACGCTAAATCGTTTGTCGAACTCGCTCTCGGGTGGTGAGAGTCAACGCATTAATTTAGCGACTTCGCTTGGCAGTAGTTTGGTGGGCTCGTTATATATTCTGGACGAACCAAGTATTGGTTTACACTCGCGCGATACGCATTTGCTGATAAAAGTACTGAAACAACTCCGCGACCTCGGAAATACAGTGGTAGTGGTGGAACACGATGAGGAAATAATGCACGCTGCCGATTATTTGATTGATATTGGCCCGTTTGCCGGACGAAAAGGTGGCGAAGTGGTGTATGAAGGAACTCCTCCACCACCAACAGGGGGAATTTTTAAGACAGAGAAATCGTTCACATTAAAATATTTGTTGGGCGAAGAAACCATTGAAATACCCGACCACAGGCGTAAATGGAATAATTATATTGAAGTGTTAGGAGCGCGCGAAAACAATCTGAAAGGAATTGATGTAAAGTTTCCGCTTAATGTAATGACAGTGGTTACGGGTGTGAGCGGTTCGGGAAAATCGTCGCTTGTGCGAAATGTATTTTATGCAGCACTCAAAAAGCATTATGGCGGTGTGGCCGACCGTACAGGTCAGTTTGGTGCGTTGCGTGGTTCTATGCAATTGGCTAAAGATGTGGAGTTTGTGGACCAAAATCCTATTGGTCGGTCGTCGCGGTCGAACCCTGTAACCTACATAAAAGCCTACGACGAAATTCGCAAACTATTTGCCGACCAGCAACTCTCGAAACAAATGGGTTATTCTGCTTCCCATTTTTCGTTCAATACCGAAGGCGGTCGATGCGAGGAATGTCAGGGCGAAGGTACGGTAACAGTAGAAATGCAGTTTATGGCCGACCTTGTGCTCGAATGTGAACATTGCCACGGTAAACGTTTCAAACAAGATATTTTGGACGTACAATACCGTGCAGTTAATATTTTCGATGTGCTGGAAATGACCGTAAATCAGGCAATTGAGTTTTTTAGCGAAAATGCAGGCACTTCCACCGAAAAGAAAATTGTAAAACGACTGAAACCCCTTCAGGATGTAGGAATTGGTTATGTAAAACTCGGGCAATCGAGCAACACGCTGTCGGGTGGCGAAAGTCAGCGTGTAAAGTTAGCTTCATTTTTGGCGAATGAAAAACCCGAACCAACGATTTTTATTTTTGATGAACCGACCACCGGACTCCATTTTCACGACATAAAAACGCTGCTCAAAGCATTGGATGCGCTGATTGCTAAAGGTCATACGGTAATAATTATCGAGCACAATCCCGAGGTTATTAAGTGCGCCGACCATATTATCGACATTGGTCCCGAAGGAGGTGACAAAGGTGGAACGCTTGTTTACGAAGGAACACCCGAAGGCATTGTAGCCTGCGAATATTCGTACACCGGGAAATTTTTGAAAGATAAATTGTAAATTTTAGTAAAATAGCATTTATTTAGTACCTATTTTCCCTCTCCGCTTAATGTAATTACCTTTGCAGGGTTTAGGCCACCGCCCGAAATAGTGAGCGTAGCTGTGTGTTGCCCAATTGCTGTTGGTTCGTAGTTAACTGTAATATTAATACCGGAAATATTGTTTGAAGCTTCTTTAATAATAGATGTTGACGAAGTTTTAAACATAGCTGCATGAGTACCGGTTATTGCAACGGTTAAGTTTCCTAAAAGGTCGGTAGTTTTGATATTAAGGGTTTTGGTTTTTATTTTGTTTATAGTTGTAGCCGTAAAGGTAAGCGAATTCTCAATTACACCAGCAATTATATGTGGAGCATTTGGGTCTATAGGTGCACCGCCCAATAGTTTAAATGTTACATTATTAGGTGTTTTATTAATAGACGATATAGCACGATTTATATCCGTTCCACTCCAGGTAGAAGGTGTAAACGAACCAGTTGAAAAAGCAGCACCTGGCGTTGTTGTACTTCCGCTTAATGGTTGTAAGTATACGCGCATGTGGCTTGAAGGAGTTTGCGATGTGCCGGTGTAATTGTTTGGCGTGTTTTCATCCCAAGCGGAAGCATTGTAATCGATGTGCCAAATAAGCATTCCTTCACCCGGTAGGAAATAATCCCAACCTGTTTTTTTGCGATATTCGAGCATAAAAAATTCGCTAGGCAATGGATTTCCACCGTTTAAATTATGCGTTGTAGCCGATAATAAATAGGCTTGCTGATTTGTGTTTGCAGGCAATGAAGTGCCTTGATAAATAGGAAGTAGCGTGTAGTCGTTCGGTGTATTTATTTGTTCGGGTGTGAGCCATCCTAAAAAGAAACGGTCGTAAACTGAGTATGTTGGCGGCGTACGACCCTCGTTGTTGTAAGCCCCGCTATCCATTATGTGCCAATCATTTAATGTGTTTTTATCAGCTTTGGTATGATAATAATCGGGCAATCCGAGCACATGACCAAACTCATGGCAAAAAGTACCTATTCCGCACATATCAGCATTCGAAGTGCCCTTAAGTTCTGAAGTACAAGCATAATCGAAAACTGTTTTACCATCGAATTTTGTACTGTAATCGTCCAAAAACCAACGATGCGGCCAAATTGTATTTGCTGGGCCACCCTCAGCTTCGTTGTAACCGGCATAATAAACAAAAACATTGTCAACCATTCCATCGTTGTCTGTATCGTATTGTGTAAAATCAACTCCGTTCGTATTTGCCACGCTACAAGCATCAATTATCATTTGTTGCGGATTAGTATCATAATCATCGGCATCGTTTTTTCCATAAAAATCCAGGGTATAAGGAAGTGTATACGGTCCAACTACATCGAACTGTGGTGCAAACTTACCATACGATGCCGCC
>CAZEEN010000093.1:6616-12765 GCA_964511115.1 uncultured Paludibacter sp.
ATTTATTTAAAAACAGGGCTGTCTGAAAATCTTTCTGACAGCCCTTCTTGTAATAAACAAAACATTAAAATGAATCACAAAAATAAAATTAGTGTAAGTTTAATAATAAATTATTTCTTTTTCTTTCATCGGCACTAAATCTTCCGAAAAATAGCAATCGCCATCAACAACGGCATTAATTGCATTTTCGAATTCAATTTTACCGGATGTTTTTAGCATAAAGCCGGTGGCGCCTGCTAAAATCATTTCTATGTAGTTGTTAAGGTCGTTTTGCAGGGAAATGCCGAGAATTTTAATTTCAGGTTGAATTTTGAGCGCAAATTTAGTTGCTTCAACACCGTTCATCTTCGGTAATTCAAAATCCATAATCACTAAATCAGGGGTATGCCGATGGAGTAAATCAATAAACTCATATCCGTTTGAGGCCTCGGCAATAATCTCCCCTAAACCTACATTTTCAATCCAGAGTTTCATTCCTTCGCGAAACACAATGTGATTGTCGACGAGTATTATTTTCATCATAACACCTTATTTTTTTTCCAGTTTTTTTCGCTCCGTGCCCTTTGCTGTAATTATTTTGGCAATATAAACACCTCTTGGAATGGACTTTAGCGAAATTAATTCGTCACAAGCAATATCTTGTTTAAAAAGCACTCTACAATGAAAATCACTGATTATTAGCTTTGCATTCCCTTCAAAACCACTTATCTGAAAGCTTTCGCCCGCAGGGTTGGGATACATTCTGACTTTTTCTTGTGTAATTACTTGTAGTTCAAGGTTGTTCATAATTCGAGCGTTTAATAAAATTAGAGTTTTGTGAACTTCAAAATTAGATAATATTTTTTAATTATGTTGTGGTTAAAACTCTGATTTTTTATCCGTGTAAACCCTGATTTTTTATCCGTGTAAACCCTTAGAAAAACAAAAATCCCGTACAAGCAAAACGCCTGCACAGGATTCCAAATGTCTAATACTTTAAACTATATACTATAAACTATCCTACACCTCTACCACTTTATTCCGAATGGCACATAGTACCAAATTAATGGTGTTTTTTGTATTCGATTTTTTTAGTAATGTCGAACGATGCGTTTCGATAGTTTTGGGGCTTATAAATAGTTTTTCGGCTATCTCGTTAACAGTGAGTCCGTTGCATAGGTGCTGAAGGACTTCTTTTTCTCGTTTCGAAATAGTTGAAAAATCGGTAGAACTCGAATCGTTTGTTTTAACTCTTTTTTCGTGCTGCTGCATAATGAGTTGCCGAAGCAATTCGTTCGAAAAATAGCTTCCACCGTCGGAAATGGCTTTTATCGCTTTTTCGAACTCCTGTTTGCCCGAAGTCTTAAGAACAAAGCCTAATGCTCCCGCATTTACCAAATCGATATAGTTTGCTTTTTCACTGAGCATGGTGAGAACTAATATCCTAATACCTGGAAATAGCTGAATGGCTTTCTGGGTGGCTTCTAATCCATTCATAATCGGCATTTCGATGTCCATAATCACTAAATCGGGCTGATGTGTTTTCAGCAAGTTGATAAATTGTTGACCGTTTTCGGCTTCGGCAATAATTTCACCATAACCCTCGTTTTCGATTAATAATTTTATTCCTTCGCGAAAAAGCGAATGATCATCGACAAGAATTATTTTATTCATATATTTTGAAGTTAAAAGTCAAAAAAACTAGATGTAAAGGACAAAGAGTCAATAGTCAAAAGTAAAAAAAACGGAAGTCAAAAGTCGAAGGAAAAGGCGGATTAAGATAGTATTTTCTTTTCGCTTTCGATAACTTTGGTGAAATTAAAACCACTTAATATTTCTTTTTTATAGCTCACAATCTGTTCGTTACATAAATTTCCAATGCTGCCTTCGTGTGTGTGTGCTATGTTTTTGTCGGGTGTAAAGTTGCCGCTTTCAATCTCTAGTCCCACTTTTTTGTATGCATCGCGGAAAGGCATTCCTTCCAAAGTCAAACGGTTCACCTCTTCAACGCTAAATAAAAAATCGTAGCGTTTTTCGTCCAAAATATTTTTATTTACTTCCACCTGCGCCATCATCATGGTGGTCATTTCAATGCAATCGCGCAATTCGGCAAATGCAGGTACAAAAACTTCTTTTATAATTTGTAAGTCGCGGAAATAGCCCGAAGGCAAGTTATTGGTAATCAGCGATATTTGCTGTGGAAGTGATTGCAGTTTATTGCATTTAGCACGCGTAAGTTCAAATACATCCGGATTCTTCTTATGTGGCATAATGCTTGACCCTGTAGTAAATTCGTCGGGCAATTTGATAAAGCCAAAATTCTGCGAGGTGTACATACAAGCGTCGAAGGCTAACTTCGAAATGGTGGCAGCCACTCCGGCTAAAGCATTCGCTACGGTGCGCTCCATTTTGCCGCGTCCCATTTGGGCATACACCACATTGAAATTCATACTGTCAAATCCGAGCAAATCGGTTGTCAGTTGACGATTCAATGGGAATGAAGAACCATAACCGGCAGCCGAACCAAGCGGGTTGCGGTTGGTAATTTTGTAGGCCGAGAGCAGAGTTTGTAAGTCGTCGGCAAGGCTTTCGGCGTAAGCACCAAACCACAGCCCGAACGACGATGGCATAGCCACTTGCAAATGTGTGTAGCCAGGCAAAAGCACGTTTTTAAATTTCTCGCTTTGTGAAATTAACACTTCGAAAAGTTCGTCGATTGCGGTAGCAGTTTTTCGAATTTCGGCACGTGCAAAAAGCTTTAAATCCAACAACACCTGATCGTTGCGCGAGCGGCCACTATGAATTTTTTTACCCATATCGCCCAATTTTGCAGTTAAAAGTTGTTCCACCTGCGAGTGCACATCTTCCACGCCTTCTTCAATCACAAAATTTCCTTCGTCGGCTATTTTGTAAATTGCTTTCAGCTCTGCTAATAATAAAGTCAGCTCTTCATTTTGCAATAAACCAACCGACTCAAGCATGGTAATGTGTGCCATAGATCCCAACACATCGTATTTTGCCAAAAATACATCCATTTCGCGGTCGCGACCAACGGTAAATGCTTCAATTTTAGCATCTACTTGTGTGCTTTTTTCCCAAAGTTTTGCCATAAATCTGCCCCTAACCCCTAAAGGGGAATTAAGTTACTTTTATTTCTTAATTTTTTAAATATCAATATTCTGAAAACTATAAATTCAAACCCAAAGATTTTTGGAAAATCTCTTATCCCCTTTTAGGGGTTAGGGGTCAACGCTTTTACCAATAATTCGGCAATGGCATTTACGCCGTCCTGCAATTTGCTACCAACCATCATTTTAATCATGGCAGGTAATTCTGCTAATAAAACCAATTTTAATGTGGACTGATTTTCGGTAATGGCATCAATGATAATATCTACCGAAATACTTACAGGGGCGTTTTCCGAAGTCAGTTTTATGTTCGAAAATGGTTTTCGTTCTACAATTCGGAAACCAACTCTACCAAAACCATCTACTGCAAAACTGCAGCTATCGGTGTCGTATTGCATATCTTTTGCTTTTTCGGCAAATGATGGGTTCGACGCTAATTTTTGCAAATTAGTAAGGTCGCTAAGTATGTTAAAAACCATTTCTCCACTCGAAGAAATGGTTTTAATATCGCTTTGGTATGTTGTCATTGTTTAATTTATCATTTACCACTTACCATTCACCATTTATTTAAGTTCATTTTTCCATTCCGAAGGGTTTAAACGCCACTTTTTGAGCGTTTCCATATCAGCTTCGGTAATGTATTTAGTAGCTAGAGCTTCGTTAAGTGCAGCATCGTAGTTACAAAGTGTAGTCAGTTTTACTTTTGCTTTTTTGAACATTTCTTCGGCAATAGGAAAGTTATAGGTGAAAATGGCAATCATGCCCAATACTTCCGAACCATCTCTGCGAATAGCTTCTACAGCTTTTAAACTACTACCGCCTGTTGATATGAGATCCTCAATTACAACTACTTTTTGTCCTGGACGAAGATCACCTTCTATCAAATTTTCCAACCCGTGACCTTTAGGAGTAGGGCGAATGTAAATAAATGGCAAGCCAAGTGCATCGGCTACTAATGCGCCTTGAGCTATTGCTCCGGTAGCAACACCCGCTATTACTTGAGCATCAGGGTGCAATTCTTGAACAAGACGAGCTATTTCAATTTTTATAAATGAACGAATGGCGGGATACGACAAAGTTTTGCGATTATCGCAATAAATGGGAGATTTCCAACCCGATGCCCATGTAAAAGGATTGTTGGGTTGTAACTTAACTGCCTTAATTTTTAAAAGTTTTTCGGCAACGCTTTTTTCTAACGATTTCATTTTATGCTATTTAAATATAATTCGAACTAAAAAAACACAATCAATCGGCCTAATCTTCCGACGGTGCAAAATTAGTCAAACTATTTTTAAAAACAGCAGAAAACGGACTGTTATATAACATTATTTTAAAAAGAAATGATATTTAGGTTTGAAGAGTTTGAAAGGTTTGAAGGGTTTACATATACCAGTATTTATCTCGGAGGCAAAAAGGCATCCTCAATATGTTCAATCTCGAATTTTTGACCACTTGCAACCACGGCTATTACATCAAAACGGGTATCGCCATTCCAATCGTAGCGCATGATGTAACGCTCGGCGGCGTTTACAATGTTTTTGATTTTTCGGTTGTCGATGTATTGTTCGGGGTTATCGGCAAAAGCACCTGAGCGCGTTTTTACTTCAACGATAACGAGTGTGTCGTTTTTTTCGGCAATAATATCGAGTTCCAAACTGCCTGTACGCCAATTTGTTTCACGTATTCTGTATCCGTTTTCAATCAAAAAATCGCGAGCGCGTTCTTCGCCAATTTCTCCCAAGTCGTTGTGGTCGGCCATAGTTATTCAAAATTTTAATACAAAGATACAAATTCTGATTTATTTTAGAAAGCGTTTGAATAACAGATAGTAAATAAAAAAGTGGCTGTCCTATTTTTAAGACAGCCACTTTAGAAGTGCTACAAAGCGAAATAGTATCTACTAAATTACTTTTACATTTACTGCGTTCAATCCTTTTTTGCCTTCTTGCAATTCGAATTCAACAGTATCACCTTCGCTAATCTTATCGATTAAACCTGAAATGTGTACAAAATGTTCTTTTTTTGAACCGTCTTCGCTGATAAATCCAAACCCTTTGGCTTCGTTGAAGAATTTAACTATTCCTTTACTCATTGTAATGTTTATTATTTTAATATGCAGCAAAGATAATATTTTATTTTATATATCAATTACATTCCCAACACTTTAAATTCAACTCGTCGAATTTCGGCTCTTCCTTCGGGCGTAATATTGCTCGCAATCCATTTAGTTTGTCCGAAACCAATGGCTTTTAACTGTTCAGGTTTGGCACCTTTACTCACTAAGTATTTCATTACAGCATTTGCTCTGTAGGTCGAAAGTCGTAAATTCCCTGATGGATTTCCTTGATTGTCGGTATGGCCAGAAACTTCAATTTGAAGTTTTGGATTTTCTAAAAATTTGCGACACCTACGGCGTCAATGCTTTTTTATATCCCTCGCTGCGCATCGGGATGACAACGGCAATGTGTGAGAGAGGAATTCCGTCGCCCGTCCGTCTCAGATTACATTACCATTCAATCGGCGACGGCACTATGTGCCCTACGAACCCGTCGCGCTATAAACTCCAAGTTTGTAACAAATGTTGGCGACGGTAATTGACCACAAAATGCCTTTGTCATTCCGAAAGGAGCGTTTTGCATAAGCAAAATGCGTAATGAGGAATCTAAAAAAACATGATCTTTTTCTTTATCCTAGCGGGATAATATATCAATAGAAAACCATTATCAACCAAAGATATACGACCCCGTACGGATCGAACACCATCTCGTAAATGTGTTTTTCTATTGATATGCGACATCTATGGCGTCAGAAATTTTTATATCCCTTGCTGCGCTGCGGGATGACAAGGCAAAGAGGGGGATATGTGAATTCATTCAAATGAATCCTGATTCACAAAACTCTCCTGATAATCAACCGAACTTAATACTGTATCAAACAATCCCACATCTTCGCCTTTGTGCCTATTAATGCCAACATATTCTAAACTAGCATCTTCGTAGCGTTTGAATTTGTAAATGGCATCATTCATTAAGGCACTATTGA
>CAZEEN010000094.1:0-12682 GCA_964511115.1 uncultured Paludibacter sp.
CTTTTGATATTAAAAGCAGGTATTGTTCACAAGGAAACAGTACCTGCTTTTATTTATATATAGGCCAAGCTTCTTCCTTGTCGCTTGTATAAAAATATCTTCATTTATTTTTCACAATCTATTGCATTTATAAAATATATTAACTATTTTTGACCCTGCCAAGTTCTTGACCGGAAATTACGTGTGAACGTATAACTTTAATTGTTTGATTATCATTTTAATAACATAGCTTTAGAGATTAAAATATTTCTCAGCAATTGGATGTCTCCCATAAAGAATTGAATGTATTGTATAAATGCGTTTTATGGCTTTGTGGGATTTTTTTTGTGTTAAAGGAAAGGATAAGAAAAAAAAGTATAATATGGCAAATAAAAAATTTATCAAAATTGCACAAATTGTTTGTTTTACTTCTTGCATATTCTTGAGTAGTTGTATTTTATATGTTAATAAAGATGGCTATGTAAAATCATTTTCCAACTTTATAACCGAGGTGAAAACAAATTCAGATAAATACAATGCCGAAGATTGGAAGAAAGCAGACACTCAATATGAAAAATTTGCAGAGCAAGACTATATAAAGTATCGAAATGAACTAACTGAAGCTGATAAAGAAGTTATTGGTAAACTAAAAGCAAAATATCAATTAATACTTTTAAAAAGAGAAGGTGCTGATTTAATTGAAGACATAAAGGATGCTATTTATCAAGTAAAAGGAGCAGTTGATGAGCTGTCGGACACTATGCCAAAACAATAATAGAAGAATAAATATAACTATTTTCAATATGAAAAGACGAAATTACATTTTTACTGTTTGCATACTTTGTGCATTTTGTTTTACTGCTTGTGCAAAAGAACGACCATCACCAAAAAACAAACTTACAGCGGGTGCAGTTAAAACAGATTTAGTTCCAAGATACAATATCTACGTTGAAAACTCAGGTAGTATGGATGGGTATGTAAAAGCCGGTGGTACTACTTTTCAGAATGCAGTATATAGCTTTTTAAATGATATCCATGATGGCAAACTGGACAAATCAATGGGCTTGAATTTTATGATCAATGAAAAAATTGCACCCTATCAATTTGACATACAAAAGTATATTCTTAAAATGACTCCATCTGCATTTATGCAAATTAGAGGTGGAATTAATTCATCAGAAATTAGTGTAATGCTAAAAAATGTGTTGGATAGAGTCAATGATAAAAATGTAAATATTTGGATTTCAGATTGTGTATTCACCCCGAAACCTGGAGATTCTCCCACTGCATATCTTGGATTTGAAAAAACAGCTATTAAATCATCATTTAAACAACTATTAAATAAAGGTGAGTACGCTACGGTAGTTTTAGAATTAATGTCAAATTATAATGGGATTTATTGCAATAGGACAATTAATCACGACCGACCTTATTATATATGGATAGTTGGGAAAGAGAATTATATTAAAGCAATGTTTGATAAAATTCCGTTGAGTACTTTCGTAGGAGGTGGTGTCAAAAATTTCTATTCTCTAAGCAATAACAAATCATCAGTAAAATATATAATAATGGGGGCACCCAATTATCGATTGGCAACAAGTAATCCAAAACACCAAATTGTAAATGCAAGACGAATCCAAGCAGGACCAAATGCTGGAATGTTTCAGTTTTCTATTGGTTTAAATCTGAAAGAGAGTTTGTTAGGAGTTGATGATAGTTATGTTTTAGATGTTACCAATTACAGTATAACTTCTGCTGCCAATTACACAATTGAAATAAAAAAGAACACGTCTGGGAAAGGAACTTATACTCATATACTTAAGCTGACTTCACCGACACTTAAGGCAGGTGACGTGAAAATTAGCTTAAATAATAATTTGCCTGGCTGGGTTACTGAACTCAACACCAATAATGCCGGAGCACTTACACCAAATGATAGATTCAAAACATTTGGAATAAAAACCCTAATTGAAGGAGTAAAAGAAGCTTATGGTAATCAGCCATTTTTTGAAACAAATATATCGGTTACTAATTAATAAAACGTGTAAATTATGAATGGTTTTTTTGCAATGATTTATGAACTGTTTCTCAGTTTGTATGGTCAAAATCTTGGTTATTATCTTTTTGGGTTCGATTGTGACTTTATTGTAGTCAATCAGTCGGGTTATGCTTTTGTAGGTTTCTGGTTAATTGGTATTACAATAGTTGTTGCAGCATTGTTTTACTATGCAATAAGTAGCCCTCGTTTTTACCGTTGGTATCATTGGCTTATTATGTTATTAATTAACGCAGGAATCAATTTTCTAGTAGCTTACAATTTTACTACAGCCGCTTTAGATGCTGGTAAAATACCAGAATGTTTTGTTACTGCAACCGATACAGGACTTATTCAAATTGATAATGGTAGTTGTATAGGTTTTGGTTTAGCAAACGTTATTGTAGCATCTATATTATTTCTAATTGTCTCATTTACTATACGCTGGTGGAGTAAAAATGCTTCCACCTCTCCATTTCCAAGCTAATTAAATCAACAAAATATGGCAAAATTATTTGTATTTGGAATTGGTGGAACCGGTTCCCGTGTGATAAAATCACTTTCAATGCTTCTCGCCTCAGGTGTAGATATGGGTACTAATATCAATGAAATTGTTCCTATTATCATTGATATAGATAAGGGAAATCAAGATTTGACACGAACAGTTGAGATACTAAAAAATTATGAAACTCTTTATAATACAGTTGCATCAAAACCCAATTATAAGGGTTTTTTCCAAACCAAACAAACCAATCTTTATCCTACGGCAGGCAAAGAATACCGTTTGACATTTCCAAATGTGGATGGAAAAACATTTGGTAGATATATTGATGCGTCCACTTTGCGTGGACAAAACTGTGATATGATTGACTTGCTTTTTTCAGGATCATTTAATGATAATGGAGTTGAAAAGTCATTACTGGAAATGGATATGTCAGTTGGTTTTCAAGGCAATCCTAAATTAGGATGTGTTGTATTAGACCAATTTAAAGGCAATCCAGACTTTAATACTTTTGCGGAAAAGTATGACCATGGTAAAGGCGATAGGATTTTTATTATTAGCTCAATCCATGGAGGAACTGGTGCTGCAGGTTTTCCTCTGTTACTTAAAAATATCCGACATGCAGAGTTGCCTACTCCAAACCCTGCCTTATTAAAACAAGCTCTCGTTGGTGCAGTAACTGTATTGCCATATTTTGATTTACAAGTTGGAGATATAAATAGTGCTGATTTTATTTCTAAAACAAAAGCAGCTTTACAGTATTATGAGAAAAATGTAAATCCATATTTGAATTCAATGTATTATATTGGAAATACGAGCAACAAAAGTTATCAAAACAATAAGGGGGGTGTTACTCAACAAAATGATGCTCATTTTATTGAAGTAGCTGCTGCAATGTCAATTATTGATTTTGCAAAACAAAGTGATGTTGATATAGCCCCGCAAGGTAATCGATTTTTGGAGTACGGAGTTAATGACTTCTCAACCAACATAGATTTCTCAGTTCTAGGTAAAGCAAGTAATGATATGATTGAATTTCCATTATCAAAATATTACTTTTTCAATAGATATCTAAAGCAACGATTAAGTAAATCAATAAATAAAAAGCAACAATGGACTGTAAGAAGTAATCCTAGAATCACGATAGATTTTACGGTTGCCACAAGTGGCTTTTATCAAATATTAAATAAATTTAATTTGCGATTTGATGAATGGCTGAATGAGTTGAAAAATAACAAGCCACAATTTACACCATTTATCGATGATGCAGAATTAATGGATTCAATATCTAATAGACCATCCAGGAAATCGAATATTGTTGCAGGTTTATTTTCTAGTAAGAATTATGATTTAATGGATGGATATCTTAACGAAATTGAAAAAGATCTTCCAACTCTTCCAATTGAACAAAAATTCAATGAATTATTTAATACAGCTACTTCAAAGATATTAACCGAAAAATACAATTAATTATATGAGCGTTTTCAGAATACAAGGCCAGCAAACGAGCCTCAAAAATGATATTGATTGGTTTGTGTCCTCACAGTATAAAACTAACGAAATACTTGCAATACCCGACCCCAATGGTGGAAAAGGCAGTGAACCTACTTCTATTCCAAGTCCATTCGCACGTATGGATTTAGCAAACTCAGCTTTTTCTTATGTAAATAGTATGGGAGCAAATGCTGGGTTCATGTATCAGAAAATTGTTTCTGACTGTTTGGATATTGCAGAAATTTTCTTCTCACCTTATCAATTTGGATCTGACATACAAGTGGTGCCTTGGGATTTAACGGACGAAATTAATGCCTTAAAAACAGCTAATTCGGATGAGCACAAACAGCTGGGACAAACCCTAGAAATGTACTTAAAAGCAGATGCGGGGACTTTTAATTTTGATAAGGTCGATAAAATATATTTGCTCAAATACAAACATAAGATTATAGGTGCTACCTCTCCATTAACTTTATTTTTTAGCTCAGCCAATGATTTAAGTTGGACAAAAATTACTTTTGCCAACGGTGATAAAGCATTTGACCAACAGTTGTGCCCATTATATAAACGAAGTGACGAGTTTCAATTATGGTTATATAGGATGCGTGCTTACTATCCTGATTTTAGTAAAACTTTCAGTGAGTTAGACGCATACATGATGAAAAATCAATTGCCGTTATTAGAAATATATAATAATCAATTGTATAATATGATTAATGGTCTGAACAACATTTCAAATACGACAAATTATATAAATAGCAATTATAAGCAAAGTACGATATTTTTAATCAAAGCTACAAAAGGTGGAAATGGACTACCATTATATATTTTCAAATCCGAAGGAATAGAAATCAACAGTGATTACGAAATTGCATCTACCAAATTTTCTTCTGCTCCAAAACCTCTGGTGTTGATGAATGGTCATACAGGTAAAAACAGTAAGACTGGTGTAGAAATGATCTATTATACAGGTTCTTATGTCTCAGGTTATAAAGTTCCGTATAATGATAATCGTCCTTTGGATAAACGAACACTTCCAGGTCTTACGAATACAGTTTATCCATATTTAAGCGTAGGCGATTTTTTAGAACCTTACTTAATTCGTACACCCTATGCTATTAATAGTCAATACTTTTTTAATGGAAATTATAATGGTTCTATTACAAAGACAGAGGGATTTTTATTGCCAATCAAAAAAACATTTTTTGAGTATTTCGACATTACCGACTTAAAACGGATTGTGGATGGAGAGTCAATGTTTAGGGTAGATGTCAAAAGTAGTGGAAATGTTGAGGTTATTCTTCGAATCCCAGTGGCAAATAACAATTATGTAGAATTGAAACGAAACTATGATGCGTATCCTAGTAAAGAGTCTCAGCCAGAAGCTGATAATGATAATAATTTAGGCATAATTGTAGATCATCAATTTGGGTTGGGTTTATTTCCTTGTGTTAAATTTGTGGATGGTGAAAGTCCTCGCTATAGAGTTGCTTTGGTTGATAGAGATATCAAAAAGGAAACAATTCAAAATAGATATACTTTGAAGTTCTTTAATCAAACAGATATATCAAAAGAAGTGTCTATTAAAGACAGTAAAATTAGAGGAAGAAAGAGTGATTCCTCTGTTGAAACTAGATTTGATGTAGTTAATAATAATTTTGACTTAATTGAATTAAGTATTAATAATATGGTTAGTGGTTTAATTGTTCCATTATTTAAAGAAACTCAGCGAACAAGGAAATTTACTTTTGCTATTGATTTTGGAACAACAAACACACACGTTGAATATAGCATTGGCGATGAGCCTGCTAAGCCAATGGAAATTAAGGCAGAGGAACAACAGTTAGCTAAACTATATGCAGATGATGCTCATATTTTTGGTGAAATTACAGGAGCATTTAAACATGACTTTATACCAGATATTATTTCAGCAGGAACAGAATATAGCTTTCCAATTCGAACAGTTCTTTCAGTAAATAACACCACGAATTTTAACGGTAGTGCATTTGCTTTAGCCGATGTCAATATACCGTTCATATATGAACGTGAAAGTAAAAGAGAACATAATGAGTTTATACCAAATTTAAAATGGTCTAATGAACAACACAATAAAAAGCAAGTTGAATGCTATTTGGACAATTTAATGTTGCTTATACGTAACAAAGTATTAATTAATGGAGGTAGTCTTTGTGATACTAAAATTGTTTGGTTTTATCCTGCAAGCATGTTGAAATATAGACATGATGCTTACAAAGAAATATGGGAGAAGCTATATTTAAAGAATTTTGGAAATAATGTTACAGAAAATCTGATAGAAATGTCAGAATCCATAGCGCCATATAATCTTTACAGTAAAACACTTGGAGTTAGCGATAATTCAATAACAATCGATATTGGAGGTGGTACTACGGATGTGTATTTTTTTAAGAACGACGAAACCAAATTCCTAACTTCATTTAGATTTGCAGCAAATACTTTGTTTGGTGACGGCTATAATTATACCTCAGACACTAATGGGTTTATTGCTAGATTTCACGAACATATACGAAACTGTATAGTTGGTGACGAAAACAATCCTAATCAATTGGGTGAATTAGCTAAGGTTTTATCGACTATAGAAGAGAGTAAAAGAACATCAGATATTATTGCGTTTTACTTTTCATTGCAAAACAATCATGAATTAAAGAAGAAGAGTATAAACATTTCGTTTAACGAAATGTTGCGTGACGAAAAATCAAATGATTTTAAGATAGTTTTCATCTTCTTTTATACTGCACTATTATATCATATAGCTACATTAATGAAAGCTAAGTCTTTACCTCTACCACGTCATATAACTTTTAGTGGAACAGGATCTAAGACCTTGCAAATACTTACGCGAGATAAAAAGACTTTACAGGATTTCACTAAATTAGTTTTTGCAAAAATTTATAATGAAACCTACACAACCCCTCTTGACATCATTCAAAATGCAGACAATCCCAAAGAGGTAACATGCAAAGGAGGTATAAAAGTTCCAATAAAACAAGCTTATGGTGATATAGATTTAATTAAAACGACTTTGTTGGGTACAGATAATTCAACATTTATTTCTGAAGGTTTGGTAACCAAATATGATAATTTACCAGAGATAGAATTGAAAAAGCTTGAAAATGAGGCGATAAAAGCAATTGAATTTATTTTTGATTTAAATAAATCATTTTCGTTCAATAAAAATTTTGGAGCTTCTGCGTCAGGTTTAGACTCAGTAAAAGCACTATGTCTTCAAGATATTAGAAAATATATTGACGAGGGACTAAAGCTAAAACGTAAAGAAATTGAATTGTACAATGGAGATCAAAATATTGAGGAAAGCCTATTCTTCTACCCTCTAGTTGGAATCATTAATGCAATTGTAAGAAACATTAAATTAAAAGAATAAGTATGAATCGAATTTATTTATCATTGCTAGTGTTCTTACTAAGCATAAATACTTGGGCTGCAAAAGTTGGAGAGTATAATGATTCAATATTGAATAAAGTTGAAAAGCTACAGTTAAAAGTTGATTCTCTTAAAATTGTAACTTTAGAGCTAAATTCTAGAATTTCGGAAGAAACATCAACAGAAATACTTACGAAAGCTAATATTTATTTGTTATTAATTTCGTTGATACTCTCAATTGTTATTGTATGGTTTTTCTTTTTATTTTTCAAAAAAAAATGGTCAAGAGATAGGATTATTGAAGAAGTAATTAACAGTTCAAGAATGAGACAATTTATTGAATTACAATCAAATAAATCAATTGGCCAAACGCCAAGCAATAATTCAATTGTGCGACAGGTAATTGATCAAATAAAAACGGATGAAAAATATCAAGCAATGGTTAATTATCAAATTCAACTTTCAAAAGAAGATAGCAAGCAACCTATTCCGCCGCAACAAACTGTAAATGAATCAATTACACAGACTATTACAAAATATTTTTATAGCATAGAACCAAGAAGTGGTGGGAATTTCTTTTATGTTGATAAAACAACAACAGAATTTGTTGAAACAGAATCTATTTATTATTTTGAAAAGCAGGATGAAAATTCTGCTCTATATCGAGTTGTAGATGATAACCCAACGATGAAACGTGCCATTACTTATAAAGCAGAATTGCTTGATATAGCTTGCGACAGTTTAAATGGTACCCAAATCCCACAGAAAATTGTTACAGAAAAGCCTGGCGCAGTTAAGAAAGAGGGTGATAGATGGGTTATAGTTACAAAAGCAAAAATTAAATTTATATAGATTATGGAATTTCATTATATAATTTCTTTAGTAATACTATTCTTAATAATATACTATCAAAGAAAATTTCATTTAGAAACAAAATCTAAAATAAACAGTTATAAATCAATATTTCCGATACATAAGTTCAAAATATTTACAATATACATTCCTGAAAATAAGATTGAGTCATTTACTGAAGAGGATTTTTTGAAAAGCCCAAATGTCTTTAAGCATAAACCAACGCTAATAAATAGAAAGGCTTTTGTTATAAAAGTTTATGATGAAGAATTTTTTCATTCTTTATTAGATTTTGAATCAGTAGTTCGACAAAATGAGTCTAATTATTATGAGTTGTTGTTAAAAAAAGGCAATAAAACAACCTTTGCTAACAAAACTCAATTTAACGAACTGATAGAATCGGGCTGGGTGCTTGCCGAACGAATACTTGATTATATTGAGGTTACTCGAATTGAAATACCTACAAAAGCAAATAATATACTCAAAAAAATTCTAAACTCTATCAATACATATCTTTTGCGAAATAAAGGTGCTATCACAGACTTTAATTTAGTGAAAGATATAGTAGAAAGAAATTGTGATGCTGAAGATGAAGAAATAAATACACTTTTGCCAATTCCTTTATATTTAGGTTTAATGGGCACTATGTTAGGCATTATCGTTGGAGTTGGTTATATGGCTATTGTTGGTTTTGATAGTTTTTTGGGTGGTGCTATTGAAGCCACAACCACTGATTCTAAAACTAATGGAATTGAAGTTTTGATGGGCAGTGTAGGTGTAGCCATGATTGCAAGTTTTGTTGGACTTGCATTTACAACGTTCAATTCAGGAGTTTTCTACAAGAAAGCAAAAAGTGATGTTGAAAGTCAAAAAAATGACTTTTATACTTTTATTCAAACAGAACTATTGCCTAGTATTTCTAATAGTGCAACTAACAGTATTCTTACTTTACAAAATAATTTATTAAAATTCAACGATGGATTTACTAATAACGTTGATAAGTTTGATAATTTACTTCAAGACATTCTTAGTTCATTTAAAAGCCAAATGAGTATTGTAGAGGAACTTAAGGAAATTGATGTTGCAAAACTTGCACGACTAAACATTGATGTTCTCAAAGAATTAAGAACTTCCACATTAGAGTTTGAAAAGTTTAACCATTATCTTGGAAGGGTGAATGAAGTAATTGATAATGCTACTCAACTTAATACAGCCTTAAAATCTGATTTAGATCGTATAGGTGATAGAAAAGAGGCATTTGAAATGGCTTATGTTAAAATAAACGATAGCTTTGAGTCGGGTATCAAATTATTGAAAACAAGTAACGATGAAAGGCTAAAAGAACTTAAACATTCTGCTATTATACAACAGGATGCTTTCGAAAAATACATGAATGAGAGCTCACTTACTTTACAAACAATCGTTGATGATAAAAATGCGACAGTGGTAGCTCATGTTAAGCAGAATAATGATATTTTAGTGGAACTTCAAAAACAAACTGAATTAAGATCAGCAATAGACCGTATTTCAGGAACATTAAGAGAACAAAACAATACATTGTCGAAATTTACAAGTGTAGTTGAATCTTTAAACAGAAAAATTTCGACAGGAAATAGTGGCGATGGTACAATTGCTGAAAAACCATTGTTGAAGTATTTGAAATACACTTTTTTAGTTAGTGGAATAATCATTGGTATTGGATATATCTGCTTCCAATTAATTACATGGTTTCCAATTCTGTATAAATTAATTTTTTGACAATGTCTAAGAAACCTACTTTTTTCTGGGCAAGTTATGCCGATTTAATGACAAGTTTATTTTTTATTATGCTTGCTCTTTTCGTATTAACTGTTGCTAAATTGAATAATACAATTAACTTGCAAAAGCAACAAATTGAAATGATAAATACAATAGAGGAAAATTTAAAGCCACTTAAAAAGGAAAACTCTCTGTTCGTATATGAAGAAAAATATAAACGGTTTAAACTTGCATTTAATGTAAAGTTCATAGAAAATAAGTTCAAAATTAGTAATGATGAATTATTAGACTTTCAACAGACAGTTATAAAAATTGATCAAGTGGGAGAAAAGTTAAAGCAAATTATTGACAAACTAAATGAAGAAAAGAAACATAATAACAAACTAAAAAATGTTTCCTACATTCTTGTTATATCTGGTAATGCTTCAAGAAATGGTGCTGAATTTCACAATTATGAGTTAAGTTATCATCGTGCGTGGTGTTTATGGTATTATTGGAAAACAGAAAAAAAAATTGATTTTGAGGCAGACGAATATAAGGACTTAATTGACTTGCAGATATCTGGTAATGGTTGGGGTGGTATTGGTAGGGATAGTATTGAAACTAATAATCAAAGATTTCTAATTCAGATTTTCCCAAAAATAGGAGATATAAAATGAACCAAGTCCTATATTTAATTCTTATTTTAATAAGCCTTTCAAGCTGTAGCGGTTGTTCCAAATCAGGGCGAAAGATCTCTTATGCGAGCTCTTCAAACTCTTCACATAGAGAAAATAGAACAGACCGCGAACCACAATTTTCGAGCGGAGATAAAACTGTGATAAAGATGAAGAAAGTAGGTGGCGTTTATCAAATTCCAGTAGATGTAAATGGAGTAAGAATGGGATTTATTTTCGATACTGGAGCAAGTAGTATTTCTATTTCAACAACCGAAGCAATGTTTTTGGCAAAGCAAGGATTATTATCAAAAAAAGATGTTGTAGGAAGTCAACAATTTATGGATGCTAATGGTGATATCTCTGAAGGGACAATAATAAATCTCAAAACTATAAAAATTGGCAATAGAATTTTGAAGAACATCGAAGCTTCAGTTGTTGATAATTTGAATGCTCCATTATTGTTTGGTCAATCCGCCTTAGGTAAATTTGGCAAAATATCTATAGATAACAGCAGAGGGGAAGTAACATTTGAATAAAACTACCCCTGCTCGGCGGTTAAGAAATACAATTGGCTCGGGATAGGCTCTTTGCCAATTTCGCGGTAAAAGGAAGTCTCACCGCAGAGCGGCATGTGGCCACCTGACTCCCAAATTAAAGAACATACACGACGCGTCATTGCCCCTGGTATAGTTATCAAAGCATTAATGATTGATTAAATATGAATAATATTAACGGATTAGTTTTATTAATTGGCGAAACGCAACACTACTTTAAGCAACAAGCAAGTAAACAAGTAGATGTTGCATTGACCTTGCGAAATTGGTTTTTTGGTTATTATATTTCTGAATATGAGCTGAACGGGGCGGATAGAGCTGCTTACGGTAAAAAACTATTTAAAGAAATTGCATTTCGACTTGAAAGAAACGGATATAAACAGATTCGTGAAAGGCATCTTTATTTGTGTAAAGATTTTTATTTGAGCTATCCACAGATTTTGCGGTCACTGTCCGCAGAATTTTATATTTCTGAATTTCAAGACAATACGATTTTGCGGACAGCGTCCGCAAAATTAAATAAAGTTGAAATAAACAAAAATGAAAAGCTACTTCCTCAAGCTACACAGTCAGTATCTTCGAGTATCCAAATTGATGTGAATAAGCTAATTAATCAACTAAGTTTCTCTCATATTATCGAATTACTTAAAGCTGACACAGCATTAAAGCGGAACTTTTACGAATTAGAAGCTATAAAAAACGCTTGGTCGGTAAGGGAGTTACAACGAGCTATGAATAGTCTGCTTTTTGAACGTACAGGTTTAAGTACGAACAAACAAGCCGTGTTGGACACTTATAATAAACGAAAGCATGTAAAAGCAGAAGATGTTTTTAGGAATCCTTTCATATTAGAGTTTTTAGGTTTAAAAGAAGAGGCGGAATACTCCGAATCGCAATTAGAACAAGCGATTATTAATCATTTACAATATTTTTTATTAGAACTAGGAAAAGGTTTTTGTTTTGAAGCTCGTCAAAAACGAATTACATTCGACAACAAACATTATCGTATCGATTTAGTGTTTTATCATCGCATACTAAGATGTAATGTGTTAATTGATTTGAAGATGGGCGAATTTACACATGCCGATGCAGGACAGATGAATGTGTATTTAAACTATTTTACTGAGAATGAAATGTTAGCTGAAGATAATCCACCGATTGGAATTATACTTTGTGCAAGTAAAAATGAAAGTCTGGTACGATACGCTACCACTGGTTTGGCTCAGCAAGTGTTTGTGAATAAATACATGCTTAATTTGCCCAATGAAGAAGATTTAAAGAAAATTATTGATGAAGAGCAGAATAAAGTAATACGTTGATTAAAAAAAATCTCTTTTTTCCTTAATCTTAAAATTTTAAATGTGTAATAGCTGATTTTTTGTTACTTTTGTCAGTTGTATGTCAAAATTACAGTCAACAAAAATTACAA
>CAZEEN010000095.1:0-12548 GCA_964511115.1 uncultured Paludibacter sp.
ATTGCACCACCACACGATAGGCAACAACTGGTTTCACTCAGCTGAGTATAACGCTCGTTAATTGCACCCCTAACCCCTAAAGGGGAATTGAAGTTACTTGTGTTCTGTATATTTTCTTGCATATTATTAATTATAATTTCCAAAATTACTCTTTCTGACTCCCCTTTAGGGGTTGGGGGTATTTGTCGCTGCAAAGTTAGAACAATATTTTTAAATTACAATAGTATCACTGATAAATTATTTTGTTATCACTAAAAAATATTATATCTTTGCATCGAAATTTCACACGAAAAATCAAAACAATCTGATTATATGTTATTTAAAGAAAATATTGCACCGGATATTGCAAATGAACTTTTTGACGACAGCGAAAAGGTATTGAAATTTATTGCCGACATTAAATGGAAAGATGGTTTTACCTGTCGAAACTGTGGGCATACGAACTATTGTGATGGAAAAACGCCATCGTCGCGGCGGTGTACACGCTGCAAAAAAGAAGAATCGGCAGCGGCGAATACTATTTTTCACAATATAAAATTCCCTATAAATAAAGCTTTTTACATAGCCTACAATGTATGTGTGCTTGGCAACGAGTTCTCGTCGTACAACTATGCTGACCAATTAGAATTAAACCAAATGACTTGCTGGAAATTCCGTAAACGCATTCAAGATTGCATTATCGGACTTGGAAAAGATAAAAAAGTGGAGATAAAAACGATTTTGATGTCGAAAATAAATTAGACAATAAAAAACCGACTTGCGAAAATTAATTCCACAAGTCGGTTTCCATATAATACGTTACGCCTACTTACAAACTTATATGTAAATCAGCCTCCTGAGCAGCTTGAACGTATTGAAAAATTCCTGAAAAACCGTCAACTAAATCGTTGAAATCTTCAAGTTTTTCGCCACCCCAGAGTTTTCCTGCAAGGCTACAAATGTAGATTTTTACATCGGTCATATCTTTCACTTCGCGCATGGAGTCCATCCACGAGCTCATTTTTATTTCTTTCATGCGTTCAAGCATTTCATTTTTAAGGTGCGGATATTCTACCCAAGCATCTTCCAAATCTTCATTGCCTTTTATAAAAGCACGCGCCGCGGTAAGCAACACATACACTTCTATTTCCATATCATCGGCAGCAGCCCCACTCATTATAACGCCTGCTCCGAGCAATTTATCTATACTTCCGGACGAAAGTCCGATAACCATTTTTGCCATAATATTTTATTTAATTGTAAATAGTTTCATCCTCCACAACCACCCGAAGGTTTTGCAGCTGGTTTTGTTCCACTGTCGCCACGCTTTGGAAGTATTTCTACCAATGCAGGAAATTTCGCTTTTACAGCATCAAAACCGCCTTCAATCACTTTAACATCCGTATATTTTAGCTGTGGTAAAATAGCGGCAGCCAATGTTGACCGGTCGCCATTGTCGCAATAAATATAGAGTGTTTGGCGATGTTTGGGTGCTTTTTCCGAGATAACACTTTCGATGGTTCCTCTCGGTATGTTTATAGCCGATTTTATACACGAACTATCAAACTCCTGCGTCTCACGACAGTCGATAAGATACATTATAGCATGTTTGTCTAATTCGGCTTTAAAATTTTCTGCCGAAATAAACTCCACATGCGTTTTGGCATCTTTTACCATTTCATCAACGCTTGCATATTCTTTCGTATTTTTACCGGTACATGACCAAAGTAAAACTACGAGTGTAAAAAAAATAATTTTTTGTATCATATCCATATTATTTAGCTTTTCCAGTCCAAATAAGCACCTTCATACACTTTCACGTTTGGATATTTCAATACCGATTTCAATACAAAATACATAAAACCAGCAGTTATACCTGTTTTGCAATAAAGTATTATTTCTTTGTCTTTAGGTGCTTTTGAAAATGCACTTACTAAATCGGCTTGTGGCTTTAATTTCGAAGCATTGAGGATTGATTCGCTAGGAATGTTCAAAGCATTGCCAATATGGCCTGCATCATATTCTTCTTTTTTACGAGAATCAATTAAAATCGCAGAACTTAATTTCGATTTTACATACGCTTTATCCACAAAAATTGACTGATTAACAGAAGCTTTGAAAGAAGTAGCAGCGAGTTTTTTGGCATTTTTGGTGATAGGTTTACGTGCAGCAAACCAAGCGTCCATTTGTCCATCGAGTATGCTCACATCATCGCAACCTAAGTATTTCAAAATCCAATACATGCGTCCGGCATTAACACCTGTTTTGCAATAAATTACAATTTTACTTTTGTCTGAAACACCATTTTTTCCAAAAATGGAAGCCAACTCCGAAACCGGCTTCAAAGTGCCTTCAACAGGTGTATTGTTACAAAGTGAAATAACATCAATTCCAATGGCACCATCAATGTGAGTTTTGAGATAATCAGCAGCCGAACGTGCATCGATAACTACCACATTGGCATCTTTTATTGATTTGGATAATGCATCGACACTAATAAACTGAGCATTAATTGCTATGCTGAAAACAGATACTATCAGCGATAAAATATATTTTTTCATTTCATTTATTTATTTAAAATTTTGCTTGAAATTGTACCATTATGGCATCGTTAACAACAGGATTCGACTCGGCAACATTTACATAATTTATTTGTACACGCGAATAATCGTTTACATAATAATTTATACCCGCAGTAATATAGTTGGTTCTTTTGCCAGTAACGCTGTGGTCTGCATTCCAGCTATCAAATTTAATTACAGGTTCCAATTTCCAAGGAGTCATGTACGAAGCCATTGCCCACAATCCACTTTTGTTATATGTTCCGGCTTGTTTGGTGTCGTAACCTACAATTCCACCGCAACCACCATACACAGGCACTTTCGATGCAGAATACAATTTATCAACACCAAGAATATATTCACCCTGTAGCAATAAATCTTTTAACTTATATTGAATTTCACCGGCAAAACGCGAGATATTATTTAATTTCTCGGCTGGGTCAGTTGGGTTAATTTTTCCGAACTTAAAGCTACCACCAATTTTAAAACTTTCGAAAGGTTGGAAAACGACACGTCCTACTATTTGTTTATTGTTGTTGTCATCTTCAATGTTCATGCCTGTACCATTCATTATACCAATGCTATATTGCACAAAAAGCGAATCGTGTCCACCACTTATCAGCACACCCAAATCGCGTTGTGGTCCAGCTAATTGATTTACAACTTCGGAGCGATTTACTGTGTATAAGCCCGAGCAAGCTGTGTTTTGCTCCAAACTGAAAGGCGATTTAAACTGTCCGAGCGATATTTTAGCCCATTTTCCAAAACGGGTATAAGCCACATAAGCATCCAATAAATGCGGCGTTTTTGCAGGAGTTTTAAACGAACTAAACTCCAACATTACATAATAATCAATGTCATAGGGAATTGACCCCATAACGCCAATACGTGCACGATTAAATGTAAAATTGTTAGTATTCAAACTATTACCTGCTCCATCTGTGCCGTTTAAATTGTAATTATATTGTGGTTGAATAAATCCGGTTACTCCAATTAAATCGCCACCGCCCGAAGCACATCCTTGTGAATATGCATTGGAACTGAAAAGTGCAATGGAAAGTAAAATGACAAAGGATATTATTTTTTTCATATTTGCTAATTATTAAAATTTATCAAAAGTGGCTGCTTTATCTCAGAGACAGCCACTTTTGGAGGAACAAATTAGTTACCTGTTACGTATGTGAAATTGCCCATTTCGCTTGCTGCCGGCCATTTGTTTTTTAACAAATCAGCATTAATCATAGCATTTGTTCCAAATTTGATACCCGAAGCATCATATCCCAGTACGTTAAGATAAGCTGAAACTAAAGCTGAAGTTTGACCAGTCCAACAATAAACTGTAACTTTTGCAGCTGGATCAAGATTTTTCATACCATCGCCCAACAATAAAGTTTCGTTTAGTCGATAAGCCCCTTTAATGTGTCCATAGGTAGTTACATCAGCTTCAGTCCAGTAATTTACTAAGAAATAATTGGCTGGAGTTGTAAGTACAGCAGAAGCATCTACTCCTTTAAATCCCAGACTCAACATATAAGTAACACGTTTAGCAAGAATTTTTGCTCCGGTAGTATCGGCAGCAGCAAAATCGGTTTCTGCAAATTTTGGCAACGAAAATAATACTGGTGTTTTAATTGTGTTTGTTGTTGACCAATTAGCATGTCCTTTAGCTTGGTTCGAAATATTGGCTGTAATTTTATCGAACATTGGATTCCAGCTACTCATACCCCATTTTAAAATTTTACTCGTTGGGAAGCCACTTAAACGTAGCGCAATGTTTGCCACTGCAGCATTTTGGCCAGTGTAACATACAACTAAGATAGGTTTTGTTGCTCCAGTGGCAGCAGTTACCACATTAGCCATAGTAGTATTTATAGCTCCCTGAATATGTCCCAAAGCAAAATCGGCTGGTGTACGCAAATCAAGAATATGATAGGTACTTACTCCTGCTGTGTTTACAGCGGTTGCAGATATCACCCAAGCGTCTGTCATCTTGTTTAAGTCCATGTTGTTAGCCTTCATGTAAGTGGTCATCACTTTGTAATGATCTACTTTGGGAGTTTCAACTTCATCGATACATGAAGTAAATAAAAATACTGATAAAATTGCACTTAAAACGAAAGTACTAAATAAATTAATTTTTTTCATGATATTTAATTTTTTAATTGTTGATATTGAATTTCTAATAGATTTTTCTTGTTTGTCTTTATTCTTTGTTCTTTATTCCAAAGTCTTCTTATCCTCCACATCCACCACTTGTTTTAGGCTTGGCGTTAGGGTCTTGATTTGGATTATAGACTTTGTAACCCCCAGTTAAATTTTTAACATTTTTGTATCCAAGGTTTTTTAATGCCGAAGCGGCTAAAACACTGTTGTTTCCGGAATTACAATACACAATAATTTCGGTGTTTTTTTCGGGTGGATACATGTATTGAGCCATCCAAAAATCGGGAGAAGCAATACTAAACTCTAAAATTCCCCTTGGAATAGAAACAGATCCCGGAATATTGGCGGTATAGTAATCGGATGGTTGACGTACATCAATCAGTATAAAATCACCGGTTTTTTCAACTTTAGCCTTTAAACTATCTACTGTAATTGTTTGTATATCCGATTTGTATCCCGCTGCCATCTCTTCAGCATTTTCGTACACACCTACACATGAGCTTGCAATACAAGAAAATAATACTGAGATAAGGAGAGCATTCAAAAATCCATACTTATGTCTTTTGACTTTGCTCTTTGTTCTGTTATCTTTTTGTCTTTGCTCTTTGCTCTTTGCTCTTTGTTCTTTTATTTCTGTTAGCATAATAATATTTGATTAATTTAAAATGCACTGAATTTCCCTGTTCGCTCGTTCCATTTCACAAACCAGTACCAGAGAAGTATTAATCCCAATACCAATAGAAATGCACCATCATAGCCCAAATAATCAGGCAAATAATTGCGGAACTTCATAGTTTGTGGCAAAACAGAATCAACAGCCGGTACAATAAATGCATTGGATAAAGGTGAAATAAGAATGAGTCCCAAAGCCGAAAACCAAAGCTTAATTTGCCCTTCGCCCACACGCCACAATGTACCTACAGCACATCCGCCGGCAATGGTCATTCCCAGTCCGAAAATAAAACCACCTACGGCAGCTTTTCCCCAAAAGTGTGGGAATACCCATGTCATTTCGCGAGCACGCAACGAAAGTTCGCTTACGGAACCTAAGCCGAAAACTTTAATAGCAGTAAAACCTACCAAACTAACTACCAATCCAGCAATAACACCTTCGGAACCATGCGCTTCGCCACTCATAAAGGGATCTCGAAAAGCTTTTACTATGCAAAAACGTGAGCGTTGAGATATTAAGCCCATCAATCCCGAAATAAGGATAAACCACGCCATAACCATATTGGTAGCGGCATAACTATAACTCATAATGGCAATTAGCACCACCACTACAAAACCAAGTATTACCTGCCAACGACCTTTGTCGGGTGTTACAGCCAAATAAGTATAACTTTTTCCGGAACTCCAGCTGGGGCGGTTTTCCATTTCCCAAATCAGGTATTTAAGCGAAAGAATTACGCCTGCAAACATGGCAAACGTAAATACCAAAGCGCCACCCGAAAGTGCAGGTACACCGCTAAAAAACGAACCGATAGAGCAGCCAATGCCCACCGTAGCTCCAATTGCCATAAGTGAACCGCCCAAAAATCCTTTTATCATTTCGCCTTTTGGAGGAATACGCAATGCAAATTCTTTTGAAAACAAAGCACCTGCAAACGAACCCAATACAATGAGAATGACTAGCATTCCATAGTTATTTTCATTAATCGGAACAACTTCTTTGTTGCCAAAAAGGCCGAACAGCGAATAGATATTATCGCCTACATTGGCCACGCCACCACTTGCACCCCACGGACTTTTAATGGCGAACAAAATTATATTGAGCATGCCCAATACAATACCACCAACCCAAACCGGCCAGTGTTTGCCAAAAAATGTATTGAAAAGATGCACCAGCGGATGGTTACTTTTTGATTCAGACATATTTGCGCTCTCCTATGCTTTTTTTACAACCATTCGGGTTATTCCACCTTCCAAGTCGGTCATTTCCACAAATTCATTTCCAGATTTAATGCACCAGTTGGGCAAATCGGTTTTAGTTCCGGGGTCGGTTCCAAACATTTCCAATGCATCACCCGATTTTAACTCTTTCATTGCCTTAGCAACTTTCATCATTGGCATTGGGCACGATAGGCCTTTGCAGTCCAAAGTCATTTTGATTTCCATAAATATTGATTTTAAAAATTATGGGACAAAGTTTCAATTTTTTTTACTCTCAGCAAAAATAAATAGCATGATGTAACATACCAAAGTTCGCTACTCTTGCTCATTGAAAAGTGTGATGTAAATCAATATTTATACAGAACTTAATCACTATTCGTTGCTATTAGACAACAAGTTTTCTGCAACTATCAGATCGTAAAGTGACTAATAATAAACACAATAACATCGTTATTTAAGTGTTTTTAGTTATTTATATTTTCATCCAAATTTGCACCTCCAAATTTGCATTTGAAAAATTTACACTATATTTATACAGTTTTTAAAGTGAATTGGAATGTAGATTTAGCAATTCTCTCCAAAACGATTAACCCATATCTGATAAAATATTGTATGATAGAATCTTTAAAAAAGGAAACTCACATCCGAAATAGTTGTACATTGAATAAAGCAATTGCCGATTGTTTCGAAAAACTCACCGACGAAGAGTTACTTATGCTCGAAGAAAACCATGTGGTTTTAACCTACAAAAAAGGCGAAACCCTGTGTAAACAAGGTTCAATGGCTTCGCACATCATGTATATATGTTGCGGATTAGTGAAAATTTACATGGAAAATGAAAATAATTCGCTGATTTTAAAAGTACTTCCGGGCGGTAATATGATAGGATTAACTGCCCTGCTCGAAGGATCGAATGTTTTTAAATATTCCGCAATGGCTTATCAAGAATCTAGAGTACGTTTAATTGATATCAATGCGTTTAAAAAAGTCATTTCTCAAAATTCGGCATTTGCCAAAGAGGTGATAAATATTTTGTGTGAAAACTTAATTCAAACACAAACCCGCTTTTTTTCGTACACCCAAAAACAATCTTATGGCAAACTGGCCGATACACTGATATGTCTTTCGTGCAATATTTTTAAATGCGATTCTTTTGAGTTAAATCTTACCCGAAAAGAATTAGCAGAACTCACAGGCTTAACCTCCGAAAGTGTAATCCGTATTTTGTCGAAATTTAAAGCCGACAATATTATAGTAATGGAAGGAAAAACAATTCAGATTATGGATATGGCTAAATTGAAAATGATAAGTGACTATGGTTAACCATTTTGGCTAATTAGTTTCAACGATTTTTTATTAACAATCTCTATTTGTTTTCCATTCACCTTTATTATGCCGTCTTTATCAAATTCGGTCATTACCCTACTTACGCTTTCGCGGCTGGTATCTATTAAGTTAGCTAAGTCTGACTGAGAAAGTGGCATTGTAAAACTGTCCGAGATAAAAATCTTTTCCGAAAACTCCAACAAAACGTCCGCCATGTTGCCTCGAATTAATTTCTGTGTACGATTGGCACATCTGCGAAATGACTCTAGTTCGTTGCGACAAAGCTCCAGTATTATTTCGTGCGAAAATTCACGATTTTCATTTAAAATAGTCTGAAAAATTTGAACATCGATAAAACAAACTTCTACATCTGTAACTGCTGTAACCGAATATTGATTTATTTTATCGCCAAAAGTAGTTGGTAATCCTAAATAAGTTGGGGCTTTAATCAATTTTACGATTTGCTCATGATACGGACCCGTTAAATGGATTTTAGCCAAACCGGTACGCAAAAAAACCACATTGGTGGAAAACATGCCTTGTTTAATAACTGTATCCCCTTTTTTAAATTTTAAAACAAGATGATTTTCCGAAAGTTGCTCAAAACTTGCATCGCAAAGTGTGGTTGCTGCTTTTGAGTTGAAAGGACAAGTTTTACAATTGTTTTCCATTTGATATTGATTTTTTGCATTAGTATGAAATGCAAATATATACATTGTGATGCAAATCACAAAATATTGCATCCAAATACACTTGCATATTTCGAATAAATAAAAATTTCTGTAATACATTTGCAGAAATAATTCTTTAATCAATAAATAGGATTCAAAATGGAAAATTCATCAGACGTAACTATTGAACAGTTACAGGCTCAAATTGAGGAGCTAAAAGGAAAAGTTTCAAAACTCGAAAAATCACGATTGGATCAGTTATCCATCGCTGTGGTATCGGGCGACTTAGATAAAGTGCTTGCTGCCATGGTTATATCAATTGCTGCAGCAGCTATGGATACTCAGGTTAAACTTTTCTTTTCGTTTTGGTCGCTTTCGGCACTTCGTGATCCCAAAAAATCACCTAAAGGAAAAGATGTAATTTCAAAAATGTTTGGATGGATGCTACCTAACGGTTCTAAAAAACTTAAACTATCCAATATGAATATGGCAGGAATGGGGCCTGTAATGATTTCGTATTTAATGAAAAAACAAAACGTGATGTCATTAGAAACCATGTTTAAAGAAGCTGGTGAATTGGGTATCGAAATCGTGATTTGCGAAATGTCGATGGGTTTAATGGGCTTCAAAAAAGAAGAATTTATTGATTATCCACATTTAAGTTATGCAGGCGCTGCCACTTTTGTGGCCGATGCAAGCGAAAGTTCGATACAACTCTTTATTTAGCCTCTGGCTGTTATTTGCTTCGCGTTATTTGGCTAAAGCCGTTAACAATCAATAACGCCCGTAGGGCAAATAACAACAAATAACGTGCGAAGCACCTAATAACGCCCGCAGGGCAAAATAACGCGAAGCAAATAACGCCCGTAGGGCAAAATAACACAAAGTAAAATAACGCCCGTAGGGCAAAATAACAATTAAATATTATGACAGCAGAAGAATTAAAATCAGTAGATGTAGCAAGATCAGTAGATGCACGTGGAACAGCTTGCCCCGGACCGCTTTTAGAAGCAAAAAAAGCCATTGGTACTATTAAAGCCGGTGATGTAATGGAAATCCTTTCGTCGGACGAAGGAACAAAGCAAGACATTCCAAAATGGTGTGGTAAACAAGGTCACGAATATATGGGCTATATTGAAGAAAACGGCTACTTCAAAGTTTATATGAAGAAAAAATAATTTCTTATTTATTAACCACAATAGGTTCAATAGCTAACTTTTAAAAACTATTGTTTCTATTGTGGTTTGTTTTCAATACTTAAATCAACCATAATGGGAGAATTAAATAAAAAAACTGCGAAAATACTTGTATTTTCCACCGAAAAAATTTCCGATCCGGCGATTGATATGGCTGGATTATTAAAATTGCATTACCCACCTACTGTTTATACCATTTCAATACCTTGTTCTAGTGGCATAAAACCAAGTTGGATTTTGTATGCTTATGAGAAAGGTTTCGATGGCGTATTTATAGCTGCAGATGGCAGTGACTGTGTTTTTGGTGAATCATGTACCGAAAAAACCGGTCATCTTGTGGGAAAAACACATAACTTGATGAAAGAGAAAGGGATAGAACCTGCTCGTTTGCGTATGGCTGCCATCTGTTCGGTTTGCAGCGAATCGTTTGTAAAACAAATGCGTACATTCAACGAGTATTTACTAAAAACACGACCCGAGTAATGGAAAATCAAATTAAAAATATAAGTTACGATGCACTCGTAATTGGCGCAGGAATAGCTGGTGGTGAAGCGGCATTGAATTTAGCTACTACTGGTTTCAAAGTGTTATTGGTTGATAAAGAATTATCTGTTGGCGGAAAAATGATTATGTTGAGTAAAGTATTTCCAACACTCGACTGCTCGGCTTGTATAACAACTCCAAAGGTGTCTGAAATTTCGCGTCATCCAAATATCACCATATTTACAGGTAGCGAAGTTAGTAACATAAAAAAAATTAGCGACAACGAATTTACAGCCAAAGTAACTAAACACCCGCGTTATGTGCGTGTCGAAGATTGTACAGCATGTCAGCTCTGCGAACAAGCTTGTCCTGTGAATGTACGCGACCAGTATCAGTTTGGGCTTATTGGTCGTAAAGCAGCTTTTATTCCGTTTAGCATTTGTAGCCCTAAAGCTGCAGCTATCGATATTGATAGTTGTACTCTTTGTGGAGCTTGTGAAAAAGTATGCCCTACCAACTGTATTGATTTTACCCAAGAAACAGAAATTATGGATTTGCATATTAAAACGGTAGTGATTGCTACAGGATTTGATATGTTTGATGCCCAAAAAATGCCCCGCTATGGTTACGGTCAATACAAAAACGTAATTACAGCCCTCCAAATGGAACGTGAATTGGCTCCAACCCGCCCTTTCAATACTATTCTTCGTCCGGGCGATGGAAAAGTACCTGATAAAATTGCGTATGTACTTTGCGTTGGTTCGCGTGATGCATCGGTGGGCAATCCAATATGTTCTCAGATTTGCTGTATGTATTCCATCAAACAAGCTCAATTGCTGATGGGTGCATTACCAATGGCCGATGTGACCATTTATTATATTAATATTCGTTCGTTCGGTAAAGGTTTCGAAGAGTTTTACCAACAAGCTAAAGGCATGGGTGTAAACTTTGTAAAAGGAAAAATCGGACGCATTTCGGAAAAAGAAGGCGGAAATCTGATATTGCGTTACGAAGATATTAACGAAGGAAAATTGCAAGAAGCCGAACATGATATGGTGATTTTATCAACAGGTGTTTTACCAAATACAGGAATAGATAAGTTTTTCGAAAACGAAAAATTGCAATTAGACACTTTCAGTTTTGTTGGCCAAAGCGATATGCTTGCCAGCCCAGCAAAAACGAGTATCGAAGGCGTATTCGTGGCAGGTACCGCTACCGGCCCTATGGATATTCCGGATTCAATACTTTCGGCGGGAGCAGCATCGTCCGAAGCAATCAGTTATTTAATTCAACACGCATGAAAAAGAAAAGAATAGGAGTATATATTTGCCATTGCGGTGGAAATATTTCCGATTATGTAGATGTAGAAAAAGTACGTCAGGCAGTGGATGGAGGTGATGCCGACATAGTAGTTATGGCCAAAACCACCATGTTTGCTTGTTCCGATGCCAATCAGCGCGATATGGTGGAAGATATTAAAGCCAACGAATTGGATGGCGTAATTGTGGCTTCGTGCTCACCAAAGTTACACCAACTCACATTCCGAAATGTGTCTATCCGTGCCGATTTGAACAAATACACCTACGTGCATGCCAATATTCGCGAACAGGCTTCGTGGGCACATTCCGATAATAAAATGGGTGCTACCGAAAAAGCCATTCATTTGGTAAAAGCCGCTATTGCCAAATCGCGATTTGCCGATGCGTTGGAAACCAACAAGGTAAAAGCCAAAAAAGCCGTTGCCGTTATTGGTGCAGGTGTTGCGGGCATGAAAGCAGCTATTTCGCTTGCCGAAAAAGATACAGAGGTTATTCTGATTGAAAAAGAACCTTTTGTTGGTGGACGTGTAGCACAATGGGATTCACTCTCGACGACTACCGAAACGGGTAAAGAAATGGTGAAACGACTATATAACGAGTTGATGAAGCACGACAACATTACCATTATGACCAACTGCGAAGTAGTTGAAAATAAAGGTAGTGTGGGAAATATTGAATTAAAAATAAAAAAAACGCCCCGTTTTATTAAAGCTTCAACTTGTCACCCCGATGATTTGAAACGTGCCATCGAAGTTTGTCCGGTTGAAGTGCCCGATGAGTTTAACTTCCGTTTGAGCAATCGCAAAGCAATTTACAAAAACTACCCCAGCGAATATCCGCAAATTCCGGTAATTGACAATAAAAATTGTACCCGTTGTGGCGAATGTGAGAAAGTTTGCAAGGCTATAGATTTTTCGGAAAAAGAAGAGATGGTCGACATTACGGTTGGTTCGGTTT
>CAZEEN010000096.1:0-1786 GCA_964511115.1 uncultured Paludibacter sp.
GAATTTTTGAATCAGCCTCGGCTGCAGGAGCCGATTGGACAGCTTACGGACTACAAGGCAAGCGTGTTTTTTTGATGAGTTTTGGTGTGCTTAAATTAGCCTTAACCATTGAAACTGCTGCCGACGATGCCACAAAAAAAACACTTCAACTATACAAACACAACGGAACAGATTGGGTGAATACCAATTTTAACCCCTCTAAATTAAACGTTTTCGGAAATATTGCCGACAATTTAATAAACTTTGCACAGATTCAAAACGGTAATCAAACGGTAATAATTGTACCTACTTGGGGCAATGGTATTTGGCGTTCGGCTAATGGAGGCGATACTTGGACGCAGGTTGCATACGAAAATCATCCCACGAATGGCTATCAATTTTTTCGCAAAATACCTGGAGTTTATACTTTTGCTGGCGATAATGTTATTTATGGAACCGACAAAGCTGATTATAACATGCAGTATTTGATTAAATCCACCGATTTTGGTCTTACGTGGACTCATCAAGAAGTGGGTGGCTTTTTCAACCCTTGGGCTTTTCACAAACGAAAAATGGCAGGAGTAGATTGTTTTTATTGGGCTGGTCAAGGTGGTAATCAGGGAATTGTTTGGAGGTCGGCCGATTCCGGCTTGACTTGGACACAATCACTGACCTCAGGTGTCCCATATTGGCATAATAGACGGATTATTGGGGATGATGATGGTCCACTTTACGTCATGTCAAGCGCCAACGACGTGTATGTTTCTACTTCAGAAAAGTGGAATTTAGATGATCCTGAAATGCCTTTCTACGAGTTTACTTTTGGACAGGTGGCCACTGGGATTACTATTCCCTCTAAAATTCCGGCGCCAGCCAACGAACCATTTTTTCTGACAAACTTAATCAAATCGAATAGCAAATTATACGTTTCAACATACAACGATGGAATTTATCAGTTTGCATTAGGAACAACGGCTTTAAAAAATACAACCACAAACAAGCTGGAAGTTTATCCAAATCCGGCTCAAAATGAGTTAGTTGTAAATACCGAAGCCGGAGCTAATATTGCCATCTATTCTGTAACAGGTAAATTAGTTAAAAATATTGTGGCAGATAATGCTAACGCTAAAATAAATATAAAAGACTTACAATCATCGGTTTATGTAGTAAAGGTGCTTTCGGTTGAAGGTCAACTTTCTGTAAATCGTTTTGTAAAAAAATAATTTCAAATCAATAACAATTAAAAACAATTTTATCATGAAAAAAATTACTTTATCAATGGTGCTTTTATTGATGAGCACAGTGCTTACTTCAACTTTTGCCGCAGCTTGGGCAAAAATGGATCTTAACAACAAAGTCGGAGGTGGTACTATCAATTTAAATATTAATAAGCTTGAGCTTTTTGAAGGAAAGCTTTACGCTGCTACTTTTGATGGGATATGGGTTTCTCCATCAGCTAATGGTGGCGATTGGGAAGCTTTTGGGTTACAAGGACAAAACGTTTCTCATTTAAGTTTCGGTGCTATGAAACTTGCAAATGTAATTATCACAGCTACGGATGATGCAACTAAAACAGCCAACAAACTATACAAATATAGTGGCAGTGCATGGGTGCTTACAAACTTGAATCCTACAGGAGTAAAGACTTTTAATGGTGTACATACATCCATGGCGCAAATACAAGATGCAAATAACAACACCGTAATTATTTATCCAACTTGGGGAAATGGTATCTGGCGCTCGGCCGATGGTGGCGATACTTGGACAAATTATGCTCAAGAAGATGTTGCTGATGGAAAAGCTTATA
>CAZEEN010000096.1:1886-12258 GCA_964511115.1 uncultured Paludibacter sp.
GGCGATACTTGGACAAATTATGCTCAAGAAGATGTTGCTGATGGAAAAGCTTATAAGAATGTTTTAAGTGTTCGTAGTTTTCCTGGAACAACAACGCTTTATGGAACTGATAAAGTGGCTAACAATGTTAACTATATGATTTGGTCAACTGATTATGGTGTTACATGGCAAAATGTACCAGTTGGACCTTTCTATAATCCATATTCTATTTTGGTTCGTAAAGTAAATGGTAAAGAGTATATTTATTATGGTGGTCAGAACGGAAGTGCTGGCGTTCTTTGGTGCTCCATGGATGGTGGTGTTAGCTGGCTAGGTTCCCCTACTGCTGGAGTTGAATATTGGGAGGTTCGTAAAATTATTGGTGACGATGACGGCAAGGTTTATGCCCTTAGTTCCGTACATAATGTATATGTATCGCAGTTAAACAATGCTACTGCCGGTTGGGATTTAGAAGAAGGATTGTACAACGAAACTTTTGCTCCTGCCGGAACTGGAATTACCATTCCTACAACAAGAGTGGCACCTGCTGGCACCTATTATTATTTAAGTGACCTTGTTAAATCAGCCACTAAACTTTACTGTTCAGCAATTAAAGATGATGGAATTTATGTATATAACCTAAATCCTTCTGCCGTTAAAAATACAACTGCAAACACACTTTCTATTTATCCTAATCCAGCACAAAACGAATTGTTTGTAAAAGCAGAGTTAGGGTCTAAGATTTCGGTATATACTGTTACTGGTAAATTAGTAAAATCAGCAGTGGCTGCTACTACAAAAACTAGCCTAAACATTAAAGACTTAAATTCAGCAGTATATGTTGTGAAAGTATTATCAACTGACGGTGTGCTTTCTACTAATCGCTTTGTTAAAAACTAATTATCAACTACAAATTCAATAATAATCAATCGTGAAAAAACAACTTTTTATTACTATGGTATGCTTCGCATTTAGCAATGTTTTGTTAAATGCTGCGGCCCCTACCGACAATCCGTACAAAACATTTTATGGTACTACCAATGCTCACTGGACCGACGACAACATCAATTGGACCAACACATTTGACATCACAACAACTGATGCAGTGTCTTCTACTACTGTTTCTGACGCTAAATTCCCGGATGCTACCGGAACGGTTTGGTTGGTAGATTCTACAAAGTTTGCTGCACAATTAAGTGCAATTTCATTGGCTCACACCAGCGCCGTAGTCTATTTTCCAACAGGAAAATACGTATTCGGGTTCGATGTGTATGTACCTACTAATATAGTGCTTAGGGGTGATAACCCACCTGTAGGCAAAACAGTAGCTACCAAGTGCAACTTTTCACCACCCACCATTTTTATTTTTCCTAAGTATATTCATGTGGAGTCTGGCTTGGGCACTTCCAAAAAGTCCGCTTTCAAGCACATTCATGCTGTTGGAGGAAACAAACGTTCTGGTTTAATTTACTTAACCATCAACCGTGCTGTGATCAATTACCTTGCGCCGAAAGCAGATTGGGTTAATGTCATTGCGCCAGCAGATGAAGCGCCTTATAAAGGTACTTTTCTGATGTGGAATGCGGGTCAAAACAAATGGGATCCTTGCTATCAACCAAAAACCATCATGACAGATGTCATTCTTTTTGGTCTTAGGGTATTAAATGCAGCTGAACCTGAAGGTGGGGTGCCTGCTACCGGTCAGAATGCATGGCAACGTTTCCCAAACAGGAAGAGTGCTGCTATTAGTGCCTTTATTTATAAAAATGGGGTAATTTCCAATAATCGTATCGGTGATATGGAAGCTTGTGCCAATTTTGGTGATGGTGATCCTACAAACGGTGATTATTACCACACCGAGAATCCTTATGGTTTACAAGAAGCCTCGGCAGTCTATACCAATACTACCTATCCTGTGGCTTCAGACAATTTTGTAATGAGCGCCTATAGATTGAAGGGAACTGGAGCTGCCGGGACGGGGGTCGATAAAGGTGCTTTTACTTTCGATTACAATGCCCGTTATGGAATTAATATAAACAGAGGTAAATTGTATTTCGATCCTGTAGCTTGGCAAACCACTTGGTATGGTAGCATCAGTCATCACACACCTGCCGATGAGCCTTCATCTTTCGGAACCAATATGGAAATCAATGACAACTGGATATTTAAAACCAACCGTGTAGGGATGCAAGTGGGTGGATTAGGTGTTTCTGTCCGTCGCAATGTAATACGCGACCAAATGGAAAAATCAACTACCCTGGATATGAAAATTGATCCTTCAGGAACAGTTGCAGCGGCAGGTCATCATACATTTGAAAACCGAGGTATTGATGGATCTGGATGGGATGTATATGTTGAAGACAACTGGTTCGAGGCATACAGGTTTAAAATAGGGGGTTATTATTCAACTGATGGCGAAGGAGTTCTTCACCAGGAATCGTCAGGTTCAACCCTGAATGGTTATTATGTTCGCCGCAATGTAGGCTATAATTATTTGGGGCTTTATAAATCAAAAAATATTTATAATGCTGAAGTGAGTAATAACTGGTTGCGTAATGGGATTCAAACAGATGGATACATTATGTTCCAGGCTGATGCCAATGGTGGTCCATTCTCTATTTATGGAGGGAAAGTGAATGACAACAACGCCACGGGTTTAAAAATCCTTGGAAGTGTGAACGGTAGTGACGTGTTTTGTAACAACAATAGAGTGACATCTTTGGCATTATCTTGTTATGTACAACAGTCCAATAATGTGAACGCAGTAGGACAGGTATGGGGCGCTGGCGGTGGTACAATCACTTGGACGGCTGGTAATGGTGCAGCTGCAGGAGGTCCTTGCCTTCCTACTACTCCAGCAACACCTTCAGTAGCAATGACACCTAACAGCAATGTTTATTTGTCAACTATACCAGCAAGCCCAGTAACCTTGAGCTGGAAAGCTTCACAGACAGGTGTTACAGATTACAGCACCTGGACCTATAAATTATTTATTAATTCTGTTATTGTTACCGGAAATTTCAATGCAGATGGAACAGCATCGTATAATTGGACTGTACCTGAGGTGAATGCATTTAATATTAGGGTTGAAGCAAATAATGGTTTGGTGGCTGCAGTTTCCCCAACGATTACTTATGATATTAAATATATAACAACTGGGATTGAAAAAGCAGTCGTTACTCCACAAGTAATGGAATTCAAATTGTATCCTAATCCTGCATCAAGTACTATTAATTACGTAGTTAGCGATGTATTTGTAGGTGGTGAGGTGAAGATATTTAATAGCATGGGTGTTATGGTTTATCAAAATAAAGTGCAATCTGGTACTGCTAATTTAAATATCGCTGCATTGTCGAATGGCATCTATTTCGTTGCTATCAACAAAAATGACAAGCGAGTGGTGAAAACCATAGTGAAAGAATAATTTCATTTTTTTATATATCGAAAGCCATCATGATTTTTTTTTTGTGATGGCTTTCTTTTTTAATATGTAAACAAGTAGACAAGTAAACGAGTAAACAAGTAGACAGGTAAACGAGTATTTTCTCTTTATTAACTGAGTCTGCTGACTGATAACTGTTAACTACCAATTCAATAATAATCAATCATGAAAAAACAATTTTTTGGTGCAATAATTTGCCTAATGCTAAGCACATTTAGTGCTTCGGCTCAAAATCCAATTGCAGAGTATTACAACGGTCCCGAGGGCTATCCAGTTTGGGTTAACGAAGTAAACTGGACCAATCGAATTACGATGGTAAACCAAAACTCTGGTGCTGCCAACTTTGCTGAGTTTAAAAAACAACGTGATATTCTTTACGCTGCTGGTGGTGGTGTATTGTATTATCCAGCCGGTACATATATTTTCGATATTCCTGATGGTCCAAACGATGAAGGATTAATGCTTAAAAAGGGTGTTGTTATTGTCGGACAAACTCCTACTACTGATAAAGTAGCTGTTACAGGCAAAAATACAGCTGCCGGTCAAGTTGATTTAATGAATCATGGGTTAGGAAGTATGCCAACAAAATTTCAATTTACTCGTCGGATTTCCGAATTTGCTATAAATACAGCCACTGACAGTATTCCAAAAATGTGGAACTGTATTGGTCAAACCAAAGGAACTAACGAAACCAGTTTAGGTCAAAACTCACACATGGGTGTGGCTTGGATTGAAATGGAATTTGGATATATCTACTTCGGTATGGATTTCTCCGATGGTTGGGCTTCTACATGGGGATATTGGGTGCCGCCGGAGCCGCCAGTTACAGTCCCTCCAACACCTAAATTACCACCCTTATACACATCTTATACAGGTGGTGATGGCAAGCAAATAAATGGTTGGGGTGCCCGAATACCAAATGGTACCCATTTTATGGATCCCTTTTCAGCAACGAAAATATGGGGACAGTCAATGTCTGTTGTACCAAGCAAAATATTGGTGTTTGGTGTAAAAATGACCAACTGTACGCCACCAAACTATGTGTGCGACCGTACAAAAATCTATTCGAAAGGTTTCCGTCACGAAAACGGAGGGTGGCGTTTTGGTGCCCGCATTGGTATCGATGCCAAAAACGTGTTTGTTGCAAACAATGTGATTGATTTTCCTACTGCTTGTTTCAGCTACCAGGCTCCTACATCGGTTTACAATACAACCACATCTGGATATAGTGCAGCTAATAATAAATGGCTTATTTACGATTACGGCAATGCTATTGGTATTGATGTAAATAAAAATTTAGTGTCGGCGTGTGCCAATCGTACTGTTGTAAACGAAATGGAAGGTTTTTACGAACCAAACGTGATTATTCGCGACAACTGGGTGTACAATCATGGAAATAAAGGCATTGAAGTGGCTGGTACATGGGTTGTGGTGAAAAACAATGTGAATTACCGTCATCATCTTGGTATCTCAAATCCTTATTCATATTTGGCCACCGATTTAAATAAGCAAACGCATTATGCCATGGATGGTTGGGCCTATTCAACCAGTGAAACTGCTGCAGACTTAATGGCGCGTTTTATCGACTATGGTGGACACAATGTATGGTTTGATGATAACCGCTGGTGTGGTACCGGTTCGCGCGGAAACGATGGCGAAGGTATTTTAGCTCAACGGCATAATGGACTTGAAGTATATTCGGTAGCTATTACCAACAACAAACAAGCTGATTTTAATCAAGGTGAATCAGGCTACATTGGCCCATGGGATACCTGGGTAATTGGTCTTTTCCAAGGATGGAATACCATTATGGGTAATGTGGGAGCCAATGTGTGCGATGTTAAACCAAATTATGCCGAAGATATTTCGCATATCGAAAACTACAAGTTAACAGGTGCTGCTTCTGACTTTTACTGTGGTCCAACTAAAGTAAATACTGCTGTTATGACCGGTCCTCAAGACTGGATGAATACCTGCCCAACACTTGACCCAATTGCACCTCTTATCACAAAAAGCACCTACAATGCTACAACCGGTGCTGTGGAAATAGCATGGAGCGATGTGGACAACGAAACTGCTTATCGTGTTGATCGTCGCAAAGTAGGTGAATCAAGCTGGTATACTATTGCTTATCGCCCTCGTAACGAAACAAAAACATCTTTAGAAGCAACTTTATCGAAGGCTCTTACAGGTGCATCGAACTATGGTGCTGGTACAATCGACAGCCGCAGTTTCCCTATTACTATTCAGGATATGAACAAACAGGAATGGCATGATTATACTGCAGTTGCTGGTCCTTACGAATACCGTGTAGCAGCACTGAAATGTGTAAAAGACGAAAGTACTTTTGCTACTGCTCCATTTACTACTTACATTTATTCACCGGTTTCGTTTGTTTCACCTATACAGGTTTATCCTAATCCGGTAAAAGGCAATGCAGTTGTTAAATTCAATCCGGCAAAAGGAGCAGTAGCTACACTTAACCTATATGATGTAAATGGCAAGTTGGTTAAAAACTTAGGTACTAGCTTAAACAACGAGCTTAGCTTCGATGCTTCAGCGCTTACGTCGGGAATGTATTTAATTCGCCTTGACGACTCGAAAGGTCAATCGAGTACAACCAAAGTGTTGATTCAAAAATAAGTATTTCATTTTTGATAATTAAATGTTTAACCCCGTCGCTCTTGGCGGTGGGGTTAATTTTTAAAACTATTACACCATGAAGCAGATTTACATCTTTTCCTTTCTATTGTTTCTCAGTCTTTCTGTTTTTTCAACACCTATACGACTGACAGCCACTTGTTTTGGAGGCTCTAACACCGACGAATTGCTCGATGTGGCTTATGCTCCCGATGGTACACTTGTTGTGGCTGGTTCTACATTGAGTACCGATTGGAGTTTCCCTACGGGTACACAAAGCTATGTGTTGGGAGCCGATGGAGTTGTTTCATCCACCATTTTTGTAGCGCGTTTTACCTCCGATGCTAAGCAGTTATTGAGCTTTACACGTTTTGGATACGGTACTGTCAAATCAAAGGATGTACGCATTGCAACTACCGAGAATGGTATTTATGTAGTAGCTGTCGGGTATTCTCCATTGAACCAATTAGTAGGTTTTGATGGTAAGTTAGATAATGTGGCAGGTCAAAAGCCCTTTGTAGCAAGGCTTGCGTTGGATGGAAGCGCTCTGCTTAATGCTACTTATTTGGGTGGCGGCGACTCCGACCGCGATATAAATGATGTGGACATTTTTCCAAATGGTGATATTTGTGTGAGCCATGACAAAGGAGGTGGACAAGGCAGTGGACTTATATCACGCATTGTATCCGATTTATCAACTTACGTGTGGACAAAAACTTATCCTGTTTGGTGTGGCGAAGCACGATTGAATGCAATGGCAGTTACACCCGATGGCGATAAAGTGTATGTAGGTGGCTACGGCATGGGACACACTGGACTAGAGCCTTACAAAGATCCGTTCTTGTTTTGTTTTAATGGTGCGGATGGTATACAGCAATGGAAACGCGGTACCGCTCCAAGCGATTATGGTGTTTTTAATTTCAAACAAGATTCTATTGGTTTAAATCGTTTAATTTCCGATAGCCAAATTAATGTACTCGGCACCGATAAAAATGGAAATGCACTTTGGGCGGGTTATTCGGATGGAGGCGCTACCGTATTTGCAAAAGATGCGTGGTGGGGTGGTTATTATGCAGCGGAGGGACCTTCGTTGCCAGCTTCTATTCAGGATGGCGATTCGTTTGCGGGATTTTCAGGAGCTACTACAGTTTCAACTGCCGGACGAATGGATAAAAACGGAAACCTCATACGTTCGCATCGTTTCAAACCCACTAGTATTTGGAATCAAATGTCTGGACTTTGCAACACCAACGATGATAAAGTGTTTTTGGTTGGAAGATCGCCCAGCTTATCTGACATAAACAACTGGGATGTATCAAGTGGCGCAAGTGCAGTATTGTTAAAAATGGACATGGATGCCACAGGTGGTAACCGTAGTTTTGTAACTCACTTAGCCGGTGTGGATGCCCTCAATAAAATTGCGCGCGATCGCAACACATACCGTTATGCGGTTGTAGGAAAAGCAAAAACTACCGATGTTTTAGCCAAAAATGCTGTGCAAACGACTTATGGCGGTGGCACTACCGATGGATACCTGCTAGTGTTCGACGATAATGAAAAAGCTTCCACTACTGCTGTAATTGTAAATACAAATGCTGATGCCGATGTCAAATTTGGAACAAACACTAACACCAATTATGGTTCTGACTTGAGTGTTTACACCAAACGCCGCGATGGCAGGCCTGATGAAACATCGAAAGCCTATTTTCGTTTCGATCTTTCGGGTGTAACAGAGCCAATAATAAGTGCTAAATTTCAGGTGTACAAACCCCAAAAATACAGTTCCGGCTTCTTAACTATTTACGCATTAAAAGAAGGAAATGAAACATGGGCTGAAAATACCATCACTTGGAACAATGCACCCGGAAATCTGATTACATCACCATCTTATATGGATATGACAAAAGTAGATTCCTTGGGTAGATGGCAGATTAAAAATGCGTTAATTCCTCAAATTGAAAACTTTGAAACCTTAGCTTTTTCACAGTATATAGAAAATGCGCGCCTCAATGGGGATAAATCGGTTACGATTGTTTTAACTTCATACAGTCCTTTAGATCAGGATAAAGCCGCTTTGCAGGCGTCGTCAAAAGAAGATACAACTTCTCCTATTCAACCACGTCTACAGATAGAACTGGCACCGAAAACATCCATCTTGAGCGAGTTGTTGTTTAATCCCAATATATTGACCTTGAAAATTGGCCAGTCAAAAAAGTTGGAAGCCATTGCCGTAGATCAATACGGTGCTCAAATGCCAGCAACGGTAACTTGGTCAGTAGATAATGGCGGAGATTTGTCAAACACAGGCTTATTTTCAGCTACCAAAGAAGGGAATTTCACAGTTACAGCAAGCGTAGGAGCAGTATCAAAGCAAATGATAGTTACTGTAAATTCTAATATCAACTCTGGGGTTAATGTCGTTGTTGAGGATATGCCAACAATTTCGGTACAAAATAAAAATATGCAGATTCACTGGGAAAACCATACTAATTTCAATATTTCAGTTTTTAATTTGATGGGACAATTGCAACTAAAAAAAGAAGTTCATTCAACCCTTTTTACGGAGCAATTAACCCTTAATAACGGCATTTATATTATTCAATTAACAACGGGCAACCAGAAAATTGTTCAAAAAATACTGGTGGACTAAATTATATTAACTGTTTTTTGAAATGAAAAAAAACAGACTGAGAGCATTTCGTTGAAGAATAAACAAGTTGTTCAAAAACAAATACTGATAAAAGGCAAAAATTTCTATGTGCCTGAATAAAAAAGCCTCTTAATTTTATTACTTATATTTATCTCAAAATTCTCACTTAAAAAAACTATTTATGAAAAAACTTCTAATCTCGTGTCTCTTTTTGGCTATAGCCATTGGAGCAAGTGCAGCCGGCTGGACGCAGATAAACTTGAACCGAAAATCAAGTGCAGTGAAAATCAGTGAAACTATCAATGCGTTGGTTTTGCATAACGATACACTTTTTGCGGCTACGTCCGATGGCGTATGGGCTTCGCCTTCGGGCTTTGGTGGCGACTGGGTAGCTTTTGGACTTCAAGGGCAAAACGTACGCTTGTTGAATTTCAAAGTGAAGAAATTAGCAATTGTCGCTACTACTGGCAATTTTCAACCACTCTTTGAACTTATTGGAGGTGTTTGGACTCAAAATACTGCATTACCAAACAATGTTGCTATTACTGGTGGTGTAAATTTCGAGCAAATGACAAATGCCGACTTGACCCATTCTATCGTTATCCCAACAGGCAAAACAACTTTAGGCGATATTTATAGCAGCACCGATGGAGGTGCTACATTTACTAAAATTACTATTGGCAAAGCTGCTACAGGTGTGAATATTTTTGATGGTGATCCTAATTTTTATTTTCCGAATTCAAACAAACCTGTTGGAGATGTCGAAGAGAATAAAAACCAAACTTCGTTTTACACTTCTGTAGATAACGGAGCAACTTTTACACGTCCAGCCAACACCTATTCTATTGCTACGGGTACTCCGGCTAATTTTATTTTTAAATTGGCAAGCACATCCAATCCTGGTCATACTTATCATTTTCTGGGTGGACAAAAAGATGTGGTACGGGTAGATTCATTGGGTATAAATACTGTAGGCGCTCCTGCTTCGTGGAATAATCCGGCCAATATGAAGTGTTTTAGTACGCTCCGTACGTTGCCAATTACGGATGGTACAACCATTATTACATCTTTTCCAACTTACAAATTTAAGAAAATGTTGGCATTTAACTCTTCGTTGTATTTACTAGCCGAAAAGGCCATTTATTTATCCAAAGATGAAGGAGCAACATACACTTCGGCATTGACAGTTGTGGGCGACACTATCTTGACTTCGGTAGTGGCAAATGCAACGAATTTGATTATTGGAACAAATAAAGGTATTTACAGTTTAGCCATCGACAATACCCCAACTAGTATTACAAAACAAGCTGAAGCGTCGAATTTGAAGGTTTATACCAATTCGGAAGGAATAAATGTGCGTGCCGAAGGTAATTATAATGTCACTATCTATAATGTTACTGGTAAAATCATTTCTTCTGTCAAAAATCGTCAAGGAGCAATTACAATTCCTGTTTCAGTAAAACATGCCATTTATTTGGTGAAAGTTGATAATGGCAAACGCTCTGAATATGTGAAAGTTACAATAAATAAGTAACCATTTTTTGTTTGTTGCTTAGATGTTTTTAATGCTGATTCTCGTGTATTTGCAGGGCACTTTGTATAAAAGTAGCCACGACAATTCACGAGAATCTTTTTTTACTTTTAGGGGATTTCAGCTTTTT
>CAZEEN010000097.1:0-12242 GCA_964511115.1 uncultured Paludibacter sp.
TTCACGCTGCAAAAATAATAATTAATTTTAATTAATTGTATTCATTTTAAATAAAAATGCCTAATAATGAGCTATTCATAAGAAAAAAAACAGAAAGTCAGAATATTTGAAATAGAAAAACGCATTAACTATTTTATTTGTCAAAAACTTTAACACCTATTAAACGATCATATCTAGCGCCTATTGGGCGATAATAAACGAAAACACCGTACTCATTATTCGTTTGCCAATAACTACCATCTACCCTTTCAACAGTTGCCTTCGAATTATTCTTTTGCAGGAATCTATATTGATAGTTATAACCACCTTGTTTTAATAATGTTCGGTAAAAATACATTCCGGCATTAAAATCGAACTTTATTTTAGAATCTTCGTTCAACAAGTTCTGATTAAAATCGCCACCAACATAAATTTGTCCATCAAAATAAGGCTCTTTAGTAGGCAACATAAAATTCACATACATATAATCGCCCTCTGTGTCCGAATTACCCATAGACTCTTGATAATTCACAACAAATTTACCATTGGCATCAAATTCGTGATTATAAACCTTTGAAGTCTGAATTTTATCTTGTGTTAAAAACACTTCGTAGTGTGGTTGCATATATTTTATTCTATCCACTCCCCTGCTGGCAGCATAAACCGACGAAATATCAAAACTATGAAACTCATTTCCACCTTCAAAAATAAGTGCTTTATTATTTGTATAACTTAGTTTTGAACCACCCATATAAGTAGGTTGTACGCCAAAAACCTCATTGTCGAAACGATTATTCTGACGAACTATAACTTTCAATTCCGTTTGTGGATTTTGTACCGAAACACCGTTTAGCAACACATCGAAATCTATTTGTTGGTAGCGACCATTGAGCTCAATATCGGTATTTGCCCGTAATGTATGATTTACACTCACTTTAGGTTCGCAAACAGAAAAACAAACCTGTGCAACTGGCTTTTCCGATTGATTATCTTCATAAATTAAAGCCACATAATTACCCGAAATCTTCAATTTCAAGTCGTTATTAGGCAATTCGAACCGATAATGTGTGTACAAAAATGTTGTAGCGGACGATAATTGATAATCGCTAATATTAGCAGTAGTAAATCCTTCTAAATACTCATTGCTCGATATATTACTAAGCGTCCAATCTGCATTGCAATGAATAACTTTATAACTATAAGCATGTGATTCGTGCGACAGTTGATCAAATTTAATTTTCAACACATCACTACTATTTAACTCTAGCAAATTCGAAGAGTATTTCTCTCCTTCTCTTCCTATTTGAAGAGTTTTAATTGTTGAATCAAAAATTTGTGTTCGATAAACCAATCCGTTTGCATAAGAGAATGCAACAAAAAACATAAAAAGCATTATAAAACAGCTCTTTACAAAATATATTGTATTAAAAATTGTAGGTTTTGTTTTCATACTATAGCTACGTTAAACCAATTTTTATGCCAAAGTTAGCATTTTTGCACTAATTACAAAAACTATTTCAGTACATAACACATAAAATCAAGCAAAAAGTTCAAATAACAAGATAAAAACGAAAGCACACATTATTTTTGCTTTTATTTATAAACAACAATTATTATAAATCTATAATTTATGTTACAGACGAATATATATCACTCATTTACTGAATATTACAAATAAAGAAAAAAATCATTAATACGCGCGTTCATTCAAAAATATTAAGTAATTTTGTCGGACTTTTCAAACGCAAACATTACATCATATTTTGTTGCGAAGAGAAACTATCTATTTACATAAAAATCAATTATTTACAACAATAAAATGGCAAACCTGATTAAATCAACACGTGGTTTGGATATTGCAATAAGTGGTGCAGCCGATAAAGTGTTACATTCTTATGTGCTTTCGGATGTTGTGGCTATTGTACCGGATCATTATCATGCTATTACACCAAAAATGCTTGTAAAAGAGGGTGATGTAGTAAAAGCCGGCACACCAGTATTTTACAATAAAGCCATCGAAAGCATGAAATTTGTATCGCCTGTAAGTGGTAAAGTACTTGCAGTGAATCGTGGTGAACGTCGTAAAATACTAAGTATCACCATTGAGCGCGATAAAGAAATTGTTTACGAATCTTTCAAAACCGGTTCGTTGGAAACAATGCAAAGTGAGGAAGTAAAAGCAGCTCTTTTATCTGCCGGACTTTGGCCTTATATCAAACAGCGCCCTTATGATGTAATTGCAAACCCCGATGTTGCTCCAAAAGCAATCTTCATATCCGCATTCGATAGTGCACCCCTTGCCCCTTCGAGCGAATTTGTGCTATCCAAACAAATGGATGATTTCCAAAAGGGATTAGATGCGTTGGCAAAACTTACACCCGGAAAAGTTCATTTAGCAGTTCGTAATGTAACAAAATTGTATGAGGGCTTAAAAAACGTAGAGATTAATCACTACCAAGGACCGCATCCAATTGGCAATGTAGGAGTTCAAATCAATAAAATTAATCCTATAAACAAAGGAGAAGTAGTTTGGACAATTCATGCTCATGATGTGCTATTTATCGGACGACTTTTTAACAAAGGAGTTGTTGACTTGAAACGCAAAATTGCATTAACAGGACCAGAAGTAAATTCGCCAGCTTATTACGAAACAATTTCAGGCTGTCAGATTGACAAAATAATTGTAGGAAAGGTTACAAGCAATGTAACTCACCGTTATATATGTGGCAATGTACTTACAGGTTTAAAAGTGAGCGGCAAAAGCTATCTCGACCCGTATTCAACTCAAATTACTGTAATAAAAGAAGGAAACGATGTTCACGAATTGTTTGGCTGGGCGATGCCACGCTTTAACAAATTCAGTACGAGTGGTACTTATTTTACAGGTATTATGAGAAAAGTTTTTGGAGTAAAGCATTTCGATTTCGATGCTCGTATTATGGGTGGCAAAAGATCCATAATCATGTCGGGAGAGTATGATAAAGTTTTACCAATGGATATTTTACCTGAATTTTTGATAAAAGCAATGATTGTGGGTAATATCGACAAAATGGAAGCACTTGGCGCTTACGAAATTGCACCCGAAGATGTGGCACTTTGCGAATTTGTATGTACTTCTAAACTACCATTGCAACAAATTGTGCGCGATTCGTTGGATTTAATGAGAACAGAATTAGAATAAACCCCTAAATCCGTCGGCTGACGGACTTTAAAAATATGAAGGCATTAAAAAATTTAGTAGATAAAGTAAAACCGCACTTTGAAAAGGGCGGGAAACTTGAAAAATTCCATTCGGTTTTTGATGGGTTTGAAACATTTTTATTTGTTCCAAACACCACATCGAAACGTGGAACGCATATACACGATGCTATCGACTCGAAACGTACCATGGTAATGGTAATCATAGCATTGATTCCTGCATTGCTTTTTGGAATGTACAACACTGGTTATCAACACTTTTTGGCAATAGGTCAACAAGTAAGTTTCCTCGATACATTTATTTTTGGAGCTTTGGCTGTTTTGCCATTAATAGTTGTGGCTTATGGAGTTGGTTTGGGTATCGAATTTATTGTGGCTCAAATAAAAGGACACGAAATTCAGGAAGGATTTTTAGTGTCGGGTATGTTAATTCCGCTTATTGTACCCATCGACACACCTCTTTGGATGGTTGGTGTAGCTACTGCCTTTGCTGTGGTTTTTGCAAAAGAAGTATTTGGCGGAACAGGGATGAACATTTTCAACGTAGCGTTGGTAACTCGAGCATTTTTATTCTTTGCTTACCCAACTTATATGTCGGGCGATGTGGTTTGGGTTCGTACTTCGGACACTTTCGGACTTGGAGCCGGCAACGTAGTTGATGCTTACGCTGGAGCTACTCCACTCGGACAGGTTGCCACTTCGGCTACAACGAATGTAAATTTGGTAAATATTGTACAAGAACCTATTTCATTTATCGATGGTTTTATTGGACTTATCCCCGGATCGGTTGGTGAAACATCGGCATTGGCAATTTTAATTGGAGCAGTTGTATTATTAGTAACCCGCATTGCAAGCTGGAAAACTATGTTCTCTGTATTTGCAGGTGGCGCATTGATGGCATTGGTTTTCAACACATGGGGACCAGATACAGCTGCAGCCCATTTCCCTTGGTACAATCATTTGGTTTTTGGTGGTTTTGCATTTGGAGCCGTATTTATGGCAACCGACCCAGTAACTTCGGCTCGTACCGAAACAGGTAAATGGATTTATGGAGCATTGATTGGAGCAATGGCAATTATTATACGCGTACTGAATCCGGGTTATCCCGAAGGTATGATGTTAGCTATTTTACTGTTGAATATATTTGCTCCACTTATCGATTATTATGTAGTGGAAGCAAATATCAAAAGCCGTTTGAAACGTGCCAAAACTAATTAAAAAACGGAGAAAACACAATGAATACAAATAATAACGGATATACAATTATTTATGCAATCGTAATGGTTGTAGTAGTGGCATTGATGCTTGCATTAGTTTCGAGTGGGTTAAAAGAAAAGCAAACTGTAAATGCTGAACTCGATAAAAAGAAACAAATATTAAGTTCGTTGAAACTAGATTTGGAGGGAAAAGATGCAGCTGCTATATACAACGAACTTATTGTTAAAGAATTAGTTGTAGATGAAAGTGCAAAAATTTTGTCTGAAGTAAAAGGCGAAGCATTTGCAATAGATATAATAAAAGAAAGTGCAAAGAAAATCGAAGAACGTAAACTTCCAGTTTATATAGCGCAAATTGAATCAAAAACTAAATATATCATTCCCGTTCGCGGTGCAGGCCTTTGGGGACCAATTTGGGGATATGTAGCATTGGACGACGATAAAAACACAGTTTACGGCGTTTTCTTTTCGCATGCCAGTGAAACACCAGGATTAGGAGCCGAAATTTCACTTCCAATATTTCAAGATTTATTTATTGGCAAGCACATTTTGAACGACGCAAAGGAATTTGTTTCGATTGCGGTAATGAAAGCTGGTCAAAAAGCTGAAAACATGGAGCAAATAGATGCGATTGCGGGAGGAACAATTACCAGTAAAGGTGTTGAATCAATGTTATTGAACAGCATTGGTCAATACAAAGCTTTTTTAAAAAAATAAAAGGAGGAACTGAAGCATGAGTAAATTAATTTCAGATAAAACCAAAGAAATTTTCTTAGGACCATTAGGAAAAAATAATCCTGTAACAGTACAGGTGTTGGGAATTTGTTCCGCATTGGCTGTAACAGCGAAATTGGAACCGGCGTTGGTTATGGGTATCTCGGTTACTATAATTGTTGCATTTTCGAATGTTATCATTTCGCTATTGCGCAATACAATTCCAAATCGTATTCGTATTATTGTTCAACTTGTAGTAGTTGCAGCTCTTGTAACCGTAGTTAGCGAAATTCTTAAAGCTTTTGCTTACGATGTGAGTGTTCAGCTTTCGGTTTACATTGGTTTAATTATTACCAACTGTATATTGATGGGACGATTGGAAGCATTTGCAATGAGCAATAAACCTTGGGAATCGTTTGTGGATGGTTTAGGAAATGGATTTGGATACGCTTGGATTTTAGTGGCAGTTGCATTTTTCCGCGAATTATTTGGCTCGGGTTCACTACTTGGAATAAAAATAATTCCTGAATCCTTTTATCAAGCAGGATATGTAAACAACGGACTTATGATTTTGCCTCCAATGGCTCTTATATTGGTAGCATGTATTATTTGGATTCACCGTGCTCGTAATAAAGAATTGCAGGAAAAATAATGACCCCTAATCCCCTAAAGGGGACTTTTAAGTAAGTATAAAAAATTATAAAACATTTATTGCTCTTATTCCCCTTTAGGGGTTAGGGGTTAAATTAAATAAATATGGAAAACTTAGCCAGTATATTTGTCAAGTCGATATTTGTCGACAATATGATTTTTGCTTTTTTCCTCGGAATGTGTTCATACCTTGCCGTATCCAAAAAAGTAAGCACATCGTTGGGATTAGGCATTGCTGTAATCTTTGTATTGGGAATTACACTTCCTGTTAATTATTTATTAGAAAACTATGTACTCAAAGAAGGTGCATTAGCTTGGTTGGGCGATGATTTCAAAACACTTGATTTAAGCTATTTAGCATTTATTCTCTTTATAGCTGTAATTGCAGCAATGACACAGTTAGTAGAAATGGCCGTTGAGAAATTTACTCCTTCGTTGTACGCATCGTTAGGAATTTTCTTACCACTTATTGCTGTAAATTGCGCCATCATGGGTGGTTCATTGTTTATGCAACAAAAAGCATTTGCAACACTTGGCGAAGCCACTTCGTATGCCTTAGGTTCGGGTGTGGGTTGGCTGTTAGCCATTGTTGGGTTAGCTGCCATTCGCGAAAAAATGGAATACTCAGATGTTCCAGCACCGTTGCGCGGATTAGGTATTACGTTCATAACGGTAGCTTTAATGGGTATCGCATTTATGGCATTCTCGGGTTTAAAAATTTAATAACAAAGGCAATTCAATAGCCAATTCAACGAAATAAATAAATCAACTCATGATTTTAGCAATAAATCCAACAATGATTATCACCAGCTTAGTGGTTTTTTTAGCGGTGATTTTACTTTTAGTTATTATTTTACTTGTTGCCAAAAGGTATTTGGTTGCATCTGGCGATGTAACTATCACAATTAACGGTGAGAAACAAGTAGTAGCAGAGTCGGGAAGTACTTTGCTAAACACTTTATCCACTCAAAGTATATTTCTTCCATCGGCTTGTGGTGGCGGTGGTTCGTGTGCGCAATGTAAATGTCAGGTACTCGAAGGTGGTGGCGAAATTCTACCTACCGAAACGGTACATTTCTCACGTAAAGAGATTAAAGACAATTGGCGTTTGGGCTGTCAGGTAAAGGTAAAAAACGACATGTCTATTCACATGGAAGAGTCGATTTTGGGTGTAAAAAAATGGGAATGCGAAGTTGTTTCGAATCGCAATGTGGCCACTTTTATAAAAGAGTTTGTTGTTAAACTCCCTGAAGGCGAAAAATTAAACTTTACATCGGGTGGATATATCCAAATTGATGTTCCTGAATACGATTTGAAATTTACTGATTTTGCTATCGAAGAACAATTCCGAGGCGATTGGGACAAATTCAAAATGTGGGATTTGGCATGTAAAAACGAGGAAGAAACAATGCGTGCCTATTCCATGGCTAACTATCCTGCCGAAGGTAATATCGTGATGTTGAACGTACGTATTGCTACACCACCTTTTGATAGAGCAAAAGGAGGATGGGCAGAAGATATTAAACCAGGACTTTGTTCTTCGTATATCTTCAATTTGAAACCAGGAGACAAAGTGCAAGTTTCAGGACCATTTGGTGAGTTTTTCCCAATTCTGAATTCGAAAAAAGAAATGCTTTATGTTGGTGGTGGAGCAGGTATGGCACCGCTTCGTTCGCATGTATTGCATTTGTTGAATACACTTAAAATTACCGACCGTAAAATTACCTATTGGTATGGAGCTCGTTCGAAAAAAGAAATTTTCTACGAACAGGATTTCCGTAAATTAGAGGCTGAATTTCCTAATTTCACATTCAATATTGCATTAAGCGAACCACAGCCCGAAGATAACTGGACTGGCATGGTTGGTTTTATTCATCAGGTTATTCACGACGAGTATTTAAGTGCACACGATGCTCCCGAAGATATTGAATACTACATGTGTGGCCCTGGCCCAATGGCTAAAGCAGTTGAAAAAATGCTTTGGGATTTGGGTGTTCCACGCGAGAATTTAATGTTTGACGATTTCGGAGCATAATTTTTCGATTTTTTTGAACGCAAATAAACGCAAATTTACACAAATAAGATAACTTCAAAATTTGCGTAAATTTGCGTTTTATTTTTACGAAACCTCACATTATGAAATTAATATTCAAATTTGAGTATTTGTAATTTAATATTGTTATTTTTGCAATGACAATTCATTTTATCGAATTTATTATGAAAGAATACTCATTTGACGAATTGCTACACAAAGCAGCATCGTATTGTTCTATTTCAGAACATTGCATTTCGGAACTAGAATTGAAACTAAAGGCATGGGGTATTGAAAGTGAAGTATCGGATAAAATTATCGACCGACTTAAAGAGGAAGATTTTATCAATGAAAAGCGCTATTGCATTGCTTTTGTAAAAGATAAATTCCGTTTCAATAAATGGGGTAAAATCAAAATTTCGTATGCATTAAAGCAGAAAGGATTGGAAAACAGCCTGATTACAAATGCTCTAAACACCATAGATGAGGGTGAATACCAAGAAATGCTTGCCGTACTTCTCAAAGCCAAACTCAAAACCATAAAATGGGAATATGAGTACGAAAAAATGGGCAAACTGTTTAACTTTGCCCAAAGTCGTGGTTTTGAAAGTGCTATAATCGACAAAGTGGTACGAAATCTATAATTCAATATAACTGCCCCTAACCCCTAAAGGGGATGTGAAGTTACTTTCGTCTCTTAAATCCGAATCATTTCGTTTTAATGTAAAACACTTCGAGTACCACTCTTTAAGCCCCTTTAGGGGTTTGGGGCAGTATTATATTCGTTTTTCAAGGTTTTTCAGTAATACTTCCATAACGGTGATACTCAAACGTTACACTTTGTTCTTTCAGGTAATGTAACAATTCGAGCCTTCCTTCCACCAAAGGCTGCTGCATAGCAATGTATTTTCCTAATCGAGCGACCTCGTTGTACACTGCTACCGACAAATCGGATGAACACGTACGGATACGTTCAAAGTCGTTTATAGAGTTGATAAATTCCTGTTCGGTTTGCATCAAAACAGAAGCTGGATTTACAAGCGTTTTTACCAAATTCAGTTTACTATCGTTGGGGCAAATACTGATAAACAAAGTTGTTTTCGAAATTTTAGCAGCAGCCAAAACCATAAGTACATCAGTCAGATTATCGTTTTTTGAAATACGGAAAAGCATATTTTTCAGAGGCAAATACCGGAAGATATTTTGCTCACCTAGTAGGTCGTGAATGTCGCGCTCAACAGCAAATTCGTCGGTGTAATTTTTCAAATAACTTGCCACAGCCATTTGGTATTTCAATTTATCATCGCCTCGTAAAATTGCTGCTCCGGTTTTAAATCCACCTAATTCGTTTAAATTCGTATCATTCGAAAAATTAGTAATATTCGTAATATTTACAAAACAACTTACATAATTCGGCCCACCAGCCTTGATGCCACCGCCAAAAGCCGAACGTTTCATTCCACCAAAAGGCTGCCGACTAACAATAGCTCCCGTAATACCACGATTAATATATAAATTTCCAGCTTCAATTTTTTGTTTCCAACGCTCACGTTCACTCTCATCTAAGGTTTGTAAACCGGCAGTTAAACCAAACTCCGAACTATTCGCCAACTCGATGGCATGTTCGAAATTATCGGCACAAACCACCGATAACATTGGAGCAAACAATTCATTTACAAACGAATAACTCCCTGGTTTTACGCCCCATTTCACACAAGGCTTGAGCATGAATTTTTCCTTATCAACAAATTCGGGAGCCACCAACCACCATTCACCGGCTTCGAGATGCGTGATAGCGTGCAGCAACTTGTCGTTCGAATTCGTAATCATTGGCCCAACATAATTTGCACCATCCCAAGCACTTCCGGTATGCAAGCTCGTCACAGCATCAATTAATTTTTTCTTGAAATCAGCATCGTTATACACCTCTTTTTCGAGAATAAGTAGCGAACACGCCGAACATTTCTGACCGGCATTGCTGAAAGCCGAAGTTACAATATTCTGAATAGCATGGTCGCGGTCGGCAGCTGCACTCACAATAATGGCATTTTTTCCACCCGTTTCGGCTGAGAGTGGACAAGTAGGATTATTTTCGAGCAATCGGAACGCAGTATCCGTTCCTCCTGTCAGAATAATATGTTTTATCGATGGATGTGCCGTCAAATAATTCAACGGTTCACGTCCGTTTGTACAAACCACCTGCAATGCATCTTTGGGCACACCTGCGTCCCAAAAGCACTTGGCAAATTCCCACGCCACAGGTAAAGCAACCGTAGCAGGCTTGAGTATAACCGAATTACCACCCACCAAAGCTGCAGCAACACCGCCAACAGGAATTGCTAAAGGGAAATTCCATGGCGGAATTACCAAAACGATACCTTTGGGAGTAATTTCTACTGTTTTGAGCGACTCAAACATTTCCATACTCAAGGGATAATAACGGCAAAAGTCGATAGCTTCCGAAGTTTCCACATCGCCTTCGGCAAAGGTTTTTCCCGTAACTGCTGCCATGCAGCCTATCATATCGCCTCGTCGGGTAGCCAGCAAATCAGCAGTGCGAAACAAAATCTCTTTACGTTGTTCCAAAGTCGTTTCACGCCATTTCGAAGCATCATTTTGTGCCACTTCAATAATTTCTTTTACCTGACTCGAATCGGATAAATTGGCTGTATACACGCAAACCTTTTCTTCAATACTTTTATCGTAAAAATGATATTTAGCATCAGTTTCTACTGATTTTTCACCTATCTGAACTGGAATAATACTGGAAATATCGACTGTTGATTTTTTCCAACGATTACGAATATCGTAAGCCCACAGTCGGTTTTGGCGAAGGTCGAAATTGGTATCGGGTTCATTAGAAAATGTTTCGTGTTTCGTGTTTTGTGTTTCATGTTTGTTTAAAAGCGGATTAAGAATTTTACGATTTTGCGTGCGGTTGGGTTTTGCGAATATGCTATCCTTTAGTGCATACGCTTCTTCAAATTGATTTTTCAGAAAATTCCATTGCTTGCTCTCCGCTTTGAGATTAAAGGAGTAGCTCAGAAAATTATCAACACCCGTATTTTCATCCAATCGGCGAACGAGATACGAAACAGCATTCAGAAAACTTTCGTCCTTCACAACTGGCGTGTACAATATAATCTGATTTCCCAACTGACGCATTACACGCGGTAAATGATTGGCCATACCTTCGAGCATTTCGAAGGTAATATATTGTTCCACTGCATTTTGCTTTGCCAACAAATAAGCATATCCTATACTAAAAAAATTGTGCGACGCCACACCAACATGCATAGCACGGGCATTTTCGGGAAGTAAAGCACGGTCGAGAATGTGCAGGTAATTAGCATCCACTTTAATTTTGCTATCGAGAACCGGATTTTCCCAACCTTTGAGCGACGACACAATGCTCTCCATTTGCAAGTTTGCACCTTTTACCAATCGCATTTTAATAGGTGCACCTCCATCGGCAAAACGCTTGGTAGCAAATTCCAACAATTCGGTTTGATAATTCCAAGCATCGGGCAAATACGCCTGAACAACAATGCCTGCTGAATAATTTTTAAATTGAGGATAGCTCAACACCGTTTTAAAGACATCAAGTGTCAGTTCGGTATCTTTGTACTCCTCCATATCGAGGTTTACAAATTTGGCATGCTTAGCTCCTTTCTCATCAACAAACGGATAATCAATAGCTTGTTGATAAATATGCGACAAACGCTCGCAGAGGTCAATTTTATTTAGGTCGTAGTTAAGCGCACTAATTTGCGCATAAATACCCGAAATTTTTATGGAAATATAATTAATACGTGGATCTTTAAGCGCTTCGAGATAATGCTGGTAGCGATGATTCGCTTCGCCATCGCCTAGTACCACTTCGCCCAATAGATTTACATTCTGACCAATTTGCTGCTCGTAGCGGGCTTTTAAATGGCTATTAAGTAGCGATGGTTTTTCATTAATAATGACTTTTGCAGTATCGGAGCGTAGTCGCTTTTTGAAGATAGGAACAGCTATAAAGTCGAACCAATAGCCAAACGAAGTAAACAATTTTAGCAAATAAGCATCAGACGAACTGAAAAATTTGGGCACACCGTACTTTTCAATCAATAATTTCATTCGAAGAGCCAATCGCTTGTTGTTATGTATTTGCGACGATTCGTCGAGCATTTTCGACAACAATGTTTTATCGTTCGGGTTTTGAATCAGAATAGCATATTTCTTTTGCTCATTCAGTTCAAACTCTGTAATTTCTTTCTCCGATTTTTCGAGAAACTGTTTTCCCCATGCAATTACTTCAGCAGCAGTTATTATTGGCTCCATAGCGAGTAAATTTTAAATTTCGGGGCGAAAGATACTTGTTTTTTTTTGAAATTTCTGTATATTTATTAAATTATTACACAAAAAAATCCCCGATTACGAATTGTAATCGGGGATTTAAAAAAACG
>CAZEEN010000098.1:0-2955 GCA_964511115.1 uncultured Paludibacter sp.
GAAAAGTGGCTTTGATAAGTAAATCTACACTCGACGATACCAACACACGGTATGCTCAAGGTGGAATTGCTGCTGTAACTTACGAGCCCGATAATTTTGAGAAACACATTGAAGATACACTTATTGCGGGCGACGGACATTGCAATGCCGATGCTGTTCGCAAAGTTATTTTGGAAGCTCCAGCGCAAATTGAAGAGCTAATTAATTGGGGAGTTGATTTCGATAAAGATGAACACGGCAAATTCGATTTACACAAGGAGGGTGGACATTCTGAATTTAGAATTTTGCACAATAAAGATAATACGGGTTTCGAAATACAGAAAAGCTTAATTGAGAAAATTCGAAATAATCCAAATATCGAAATTTTTGAAAATTATTTTGCTATCGAAATTCTCACACAACACCATTTGGGTGAAGTTGTAACGCTGCATACGCCTGATATTGAGTGTTATGGTGCTTATGTACTCAATCAGCAGACCAATCATATTCATACTTTTTTGGCTAAAATTACCATGATGGCTACCGGCGGAATTGGTAGTGTGTATGCCACAACCACCAACCCTGAAATTGCTACTGGCGATGGAATAGCCATGGTACACCGCGCACGTGGCGTGATTCAGGATATGGAATTTGTGCAGTTTCACCCAACCGGCCTTTATAACCCGGGCGAACGTCCTACATTCCTGATAACCGAGGCTATACGTGGTTATGGAGCTGTTTTGCGTTGTAAAGATGGGCGCGAGTTTATGCAAAAGTACGACGAAAGAGGTTCGCTTGCTCCCCGCGACATTGTGGCACGAGCTATAGATAACGAAATGAAAATTCGTGGTCATCAGTTTGTATATTTGGATGTTACACATAAAAATGCCGAGCAAACCAAGGAACATTTCCCTAATATTTACAAAAAATGTTTGTCGCTGGGCTTAGATATTACCAAAGAGATGATTCCCGTGTCGCCCACACAGCATTATTTATGTGGTGGCATAGTTGTTGATGAACATGCTAAATCGTCGATAAAAAATTTGTACGCAGCTGGCGAATGTACTTGTACCGGACTTCACGGCGCAAACCGATTGGCTTCCAACTCATTGCTCGAAGCCATTGTATATGCCGATGTAGCAGTAAAACATGCAGTTACAGAATTAGACGCGATAAAATTGAATGAATTTATACCAAATTGGAACGACGAAGGAACGAAACTTCCCGAAGAGATGGTATTGATTACACAGAGTTTTCGCGAAGTGGAACAGATTATGAGCACGTATGTGGGCATTGTTCGCTCAAATTTGCGATTGAAAAGAGCCATGAGCCGCTTGGAAATTTTGTATCGCGAAACCGAAGATTTGTTTGAACGCTCGGTTGTTTCGCGCGAAATATGTGAACTTCGTAATGTGATTAGCGTGGCTTATCTGATTATAAAACATGCACTCCGCCGCAAAGAAAGCAGGGGTTTGCATTACACCATTGATTATCCGAAACGAATGAAAAGTGAACGATAAAATTTTACTATAATGAAAACGTATTTATTTCTTGTTGTGCTGTTTCTTTTTGTTTTGTCCGCTTCGACACAAAACAAAAGTGCTTCTGAGCACCGTCCGGCTGTGGTAAAGTCGGAGGCAGGCTGGAATAAAGCCGAAAGCGAAAACGCACCAACCAGCAATGCACAAACCATAGCCGAAGGAATTGTTTTTAGCACCAATTCGGGTGGTATTTATATCACTTTACCCAAAGCTGTTGGCAATGTAAAACTATTTTCGCTTACCGGCGAAGTAGTTTGGACAGGAAATTTGGTGCAAGGTCGATTTTATATTCCTACCCGCGCTGGTATTTATTTTTTAAAAGTAAATAACAAAAGCTATAAGGTGGTTTGTAAGTAGAGACGTGGCATGCCTCGTCTTTAAAGTTAGAAGTTAGAAATAAGAAGTTAGAAATAAGAAGTTAGAAGTTAGAAATTAGAAATAAGAAAAATGATTAAGCACATTGTACTATTTAAATTGGCAGAAAATGCCGAAGGTAAAACAAAAGCCGAAAACGCTTTGATTATTCAACAAGAATTAGAAAATCTACAATCGTTAGTGCCTCAAATCAAAATGATTAAAGTGGGAATATGCACACCTGAAGCTCCTGCTGGCAGTTTTGATATTGCTTTGGTTTCTGAATTCGAAAATATGACTGAACTCGAAACGTATCAAGAACATCCTGAGCACAAGCGGGTAGCAGCTTATATTGGCAAAGTGCGTACCGACCGCGCCTGTGTTGATTACGAGTTTTAACTATGTGGAAGGATTTCTTCTATTTTTCGAAAGGACAACGAACGGCAATTATTGTTCTGATTTGTTTGATAATCATTACGATAGTTATTGAATTTCTTTTGCCTTATATTATACCACAACAGGAACAATCCAAATCTGATTTTTTCGACGAAGCAAAGCGTTTCGAACAAACGCTTGTTTCGCGCGATAGCTTGCGCCGTGCCCAATGGGAACAGAAATACGATAGCATTTTTCAAAATAACAAGGAATTTGTAAAAAAAGAAGCGGAGAAGTATTCGCTTTTTAAATTTGACCCGAATACAGTCGATTCTGCTACTTTTGTTCGCCTGGGATTAAAACCATTTATTGCCTCTAATATTTTGAAATTCAGAAACAAAGGAGGAAAATTCCGAACCTCCGAAAGTTTCTCGAAAGTATATGGCATTTACCCCGAGAAATTCAAAGAGCTGGAACCTTATATTACCATTGCCGAAATAAAGCAAACCGCTAAGGACAGCGTAAAATCGACGACCCCAACAAAAATCAAAAATATTATTGTTGAGTTAAATTCGGCCGATACAACTGAGTTGATGAAAGTGTATGGCTTAGGACGTGGCTACGCAAAAGCAATTGTGCGTTTTAGGCAGCAAACAGGTGGCTTTGTGAATGTTGAACAATTACGCGAACTCTATGGAATGAACGA
>CAZEEN010000098.1:3055-12146 GCA_964511115.1 uncultured Paludibacter sp.
TTTTCGTTTTCGAAGACTTTTCTTTTATTTTGAAGAGTGTAAACTTCCCTGAAATTATGTATATGTCTGAATGTCAGATATATGTAATTTTTGGTACACTAATTGTTTCTATCACAAGCAAAATAGAAATAATATGAGAACCATTCAGAAAATAGCAACGCTTGTAGCAATTATTACGATAGCACTTTTAGCAGTTAGTTGCGATAATAGCTCCGACGGCATTAATGGATTGGCAAAAGGCCAGGAAAGTCAAAGCGCTAAAATTGTAAACCTTACTGTTTTGGTAAATGATACATTCGAAGGAAAGTTTTTGTATAAAATTGAAATATTCGATGCTAATCCGGCCGAAGGCAGTGCAGTACTTTTAAAATCGGGCGTAGGTTCACGCGATTTGTTTTTTACATCAAACGTATCGGTTTCCGAATTTCATAAAACCATTTATGTTCGCCAGACCGACCCGGCTAAAAATCAATTAGTTAAAACAATTGATGTAACAACACTCACAGGAAATATTAAGGTTGATTTTAGTAAATAATAATTTGTTTTTTAAGGTATAAAGTTTTATTACATCTCTCGAGCCTGACTTGCAAAATACTGCAAAGTCAGGCTTTTTGTTTTATCAGCACCGAGGCACTGGCAGCACAATGAGGCTGTATCAAAAGTGGTTTTTTGAGACAGCCTCATTGAGAAATCACTTTCCAAAGGTAAAAACCACAGATGATATTAAACGACTGAAATACTGAATTTTTCATTCTCAAATAGGTTAAATGCCTGAATATAATGTTTATATTTCTGTGGGTGGAACAGAACAATACCTTTAAAAAAACAAACCAAAAATGAAAGCCGAAGACATTAAAAATCTATTTTAAAAATTTCGAGCTTGCAGCTTCCGATTTAGACGGTGTGGAATGCTGGAGTGCACGCGAATTACGAAAACCCGAAATTGCTTTTGCGCAAACTTACTTTAGGGTCGGAGACCAGATGCTATTTGTAGAAAACACCAAATACCGCGTTTTGTAAGGGTCGGAGACCCGCAATATCAATATTCAAACAGCCTTTCAAAAAAACATATTACGGGTCTCCGACCCTTGGACGTATCTGGTTATAATCCACAGCTACAAAAAGCAACGGGACGCTGCCCCTGAAATGAATTAAGGAGAAAATTACTTTTTTAAAAAATTCCTGTATTTCAGTAAACCCCGTTCTACTTTTTTTCTTAATGTTGCCTCATTAAAGTTCGAATACTCGTCTAAAACTGCAATTTCTTTGTAGGATAATTTTTCGATGACTTGAAGTTCCAAAAGTTTGAGGGTTTCAATTTCTTCCTTTAAATAGGCATCAATATTTTTGTTTCCATCGTAAATCTCTTTTAGTAAAGTTTCGATGGAATGTTCTTCATAATCAGCATTATTTGAAGCGTCAACCATATTTTCATATTTCTCATAGTTTTCAATATAGTTAAATTTAGCCCTCCTCATAATCAATTCAAATGCTTTTCGAATTGCAATTGTGTACATAAACTTAAACAGTTCACTTTCATTCTCAAATTTTAAATCTTTCCTTTCAAAGATATAAATTAGCAATTTAGAAACAGCCTCATAAGCAGCATCTTCTGCTGTTTCATTTGTTATTCTATATTTTGATTTGAGCAAAACTTGTATCCTTTTTGCTATACGTTCCAACGACCAACCATATTTCAAATCAAATTTCTCAATTATTTCTGCTCTTCGGTTTTCCATTTCATTCACAGCAGATTCGAAATTAAAGTCATTATTTTCTGTCATAAAAATTTTTTTGCCAAAAATACGAATATTTTCAGAAGTTATGTCACAAAATTGACCTCTTATTTATTTTAAAATGCCTATTAAATGTTTTTGAAATTGAAGATTTTAAATTGAAGATTTTAAAAATAATTTTTTATTTAATGTTTTGGATAATTCAATTGAATTACATATACTTGTATTTAGATACATTTTGAATTTCTTTAAAAGAGCTCTTTGACATACTGGACACTCTCAATCTTTTTAAAAACACATTTAAAAACATTTCTATGTGCTATTTATCTGATTTAATGTTTATAAACTAATAATAAAAATTCAATTTTATGAAACACAAAACCCTATCTTTTAATGTTTTAGAAACGATTCACAAAATTTCTATCGAACTTTTTGAATCCGAATTGAATCCCGAAACGACTGAAAAAATAAAAAAAGAAAGTTTACAATTAGCTAAATTTTTAGATGTTACCGAGCAGCAAGCCTGGTTCTTTGCTATTATTTATGTGCAACAATCTATGTGTGTTTCGTGCGACTTGAGCGATATCTTAGGCGAACTATCCATGAAAACCACCATGTTTGTTAAATACCGCGCTGACTTAATAGCTTTAATCGACAAAAAAATAATCAAATCGGAGCTGGCACGCCGTAGTCGAAAGAAAACTCCAACAGCTAATTTCAGATTCATGATGATTCGTGAGAATATCTTAGAAGCTGTTTTACAAAACATTCCGATTGAAGAAGCCAATAAATTAGAAGAACTTGATATTTATGACTTTTGCATAACCGTGTCGGACTTTATCGAAGAAAGGGCGCACGATGCAATTACCACCGACAGTCTTTTGGGTGAAGTGGCCTCATTAGAAATGAACAACTCACACATTGATGCAATTGAAAAATTAATGGATATGGAAATTTCACTTCACGACCGTACTTTACTTTACGAAATATGCGACGACATGATACGTGGTGGCGATACCGCTTTGGAAAGAACCATACGCGATATGTACGATTCGCAAAAACATCGCATTATAAAGGTGAAAGAAATGACCCAACAAACCAACAAATTGATAGAAACCAATTTGATAATGGTAAACAAAGCCAATTTTGTAGGCGATGTAAGTTTATCGCTCACCACAACTGCTATTGAGTTGCTACTGGGGCAGGATGCCGAACTCTTTATCAAAAAACAAACCAAGAAAGATGTAGTTTCAGCTGATTCCATTGCTGCCAAACAACTTTATTTTGAAGACAAACTTCAAAAGCAAATTGACTTTTTTTCAACGAGTCTCACGCAAGTAAAGTTTACAGAAATGCAAACCCGATTAGAAGAAATGGCAATGCCCAAAGGAGTAGCAGCTGTGTTTTATGGTGCTCCAGGAACAGGTAAAACCGAATCGGTTTACCAAATTGCAAAAGCTACGGGTCGTGATATTATGTATGTGGACATTAGCCAAACAAAATCAATGTGGTTTGGCGAAAGCGAAAAACGTATCAAATCTGTGTTTAATGATTATGCCCGATTGTGTCGTAAAAGTAAATTGAAACCTATTTTGCTTTTCAACGAAGCCGATGCAGTACTTGGCAAACGCAAGGACGGCAATGCCTCCAATGTGGCACAAACCGAAAATGCCATTCAGAATATCATTTTGGAGCAAATGGAAAAAAACGATGGAATACTGATTGCCACCACCAATTTGGTTGACAATCTTGATGCAGCCTTCGAACGTCGCTTTTTGTTCAAATTAAAATTTGAACTACCAAGCGAAGAAGCTAAAATACAAATTTGGAAAAGCAAACTCAATTGGTTAAATGACGATAATTCGGCAACACTTGCCAAAAACTACCATTTCTCAGGTGGCGAAATAGACAATATTACACGCAAAGCCATTATCAACGAAGTTATTACTGGCAATCGCTCCACACTCGACGAACTCATTCAATACTGCGATGAAGAACGCTTAATGAGCAAAAGAGGAATAAAGCTTGGCTATAAATAAAGTTCTACAAATGAATGCGATAGCTTTACGCAGCGTAAGGCTATCACATAACTAAAATATTTTGACTAAAAATCAATTAAAATGATTTCATTCCGAAGAAATGTTTAATTTTGAGGTGTGAAAAAAGGTGGTATAAATAAATTAAAAAAAACAATTATGAGCAAAAATATTGAAATGTCAATTTACAAAATTGTAAATGAGAACGATAAGTTAAATTTTATGTCAATTACCTTAGAGGAAAAAACAAGATTATTAGCTGATGGTTATCGAAAGCTTTCTGATGAAAATTTTTCATTTGTATATAATAATGATTGTTTAATAGCAAATAATGAAAAGATTAAATCAATTAAGAAAGTCGATGTTGTTATGACTGAAACTTACATCAAGCAACCCTTCTTCAATATCCGTAAAAAATTTGAACATTATTTTGGGCCACATAATTCTCCAATAAATGTTTTTATTGGGGAGTCAGATGAAAGTATTGTTTGTCAGATTGATAGAAATGCTAATACATCAGGGGCTCCTCGTGTATATATTGGTATGGAATATCATGCGTGGGCTGAACAAAACTTCGAGATCGGGGAGATTATGACAGTTGAAATATTACCAAATGCAACGATAAGACTCACTATATAAGTCAAATAAATATATTTTAGAATATCAATAATCACTTTAAATCATTAAATTATGCAGCACAAATTTTTAGAACGAAATGATTTGCCATTTGGCTTTTCAACAAACGACACTATTCTTAAATCTGAAGAATATTGTCCGATTACTCTCTTTGTAGGTACCTATAATCCAAATTGGGATTGGAATCCTGCTGATTTTTTCTATGGAAGAGGAATGTATATGTGGCCTATATTGGCTAATTTATTTTTATATAATGAAAATATATTATTTCACCCTCGGAATGGGAATAATAATCAACCAACTTTACAACAAATTTATGAAATATGTAAAAAAGGGAAAATTAGTTTCGCAGATATAATTAAAGGTGTAAAAAATGACATTCCTATCAATGTCAATAATCAACAAAGAACAGTACAAGTAAATAATGAATTTGTTTGGCAGAGTTATAAAGACGGAGAACTCGATTTTATGGGTAATCAAAATTGGTTAGATGACAATATAAATGCAATTGCAGATTATATCATAAATACCCCATCAATAAAACATGTTTATTTTACTTTTAAATCTGGCTCGTGGATAGTTGAAAAGAAAAGGGAATTAACAAATACAGTTAATCAAAATAGAAACGATGTGACATTTGAAAATATATTCTCGCCTTCAGGTAATGGCTTCGGACATCTTATGCCTCAATACAATCAAAGATGTTGGAGCATAACTCACTGTTGGATTTGGAACGGTTTAAATCATAATACACCAATAAATAGAATCGGTTATGGACATTTAGATCATAGTTGGTTAAGAAGTTGTGGTGTAGAACCAACAAATTTTTAAACTTATTCTCCTAATCGAACGTTCCTCATGGATAATTCATAGAAAACTGGCACAGAAAAATACTGGAGCAAAATACAAATGACTACAAGGTCGTAGACCTTGACTGTGCATAACCCCCAGTGCAAACTGGGGGATATAAAACAACAAAACGCAACCCAACAACTCCATAGGAGTTGACCAACAACCAAAACAACCAAAAGCAAGAAACCATGAACAGTTACCGTCAATTTCTTTTCCACATCGTATTTTGCACTTACGAGCGCAAAAACACTTTGCCTACAGAACATCACGAAGAACTTTACAAGTACCTGTGGGGAGTTATTAAAACTCACAAAGGTGTACTTTATCGAATAAATGGCGTTGAAAACCATATACATATTTTGTGCGATTTACATCCTACGGTTTGTATTTCAGATTTGATCAAAGACATGAAAGTTGGTTCCAATTTGTGGATAAAACAAACGGGCAATTTCCCAAAATTTGAATCGTGGGCAGAAGGATATTTTGCTGCAACCTACAGCAACAAAGACAAAGAAATGATTATCAACTACATAAAAAATCAGAAACAACATCACCATACAACTACATTTGAAGATGAATATCGGGCTTTACTCGATGAGCATGGGGTAGCGTGGGATGAGAAGTATATCTTTTGATGGTGTTGGTTAACTCCTACGGAGTTCTTTCTGTGTTTTAGTTCGTCATAACCCCCAATTGCATTGGGGGTTATGCACAGTCAACACCTCTGGTGTTGTATAATAGTTCAATTTAGCTGTGTGCCTAATGAACAAAGATAAAAAGTTAGAAATGCGTTGTTGAAATACTGCGAACTTAACACCTTAGCCATGGTAATGAATTGGGAGTAATGAATTAATTAAAATAAGCACTATGGTTATTATTGTAAAACAAATCAAGCACTTAGGCATATCTGGCATCACACTTTTTCCGTTTATTATTCTGCGTGATAAGGCTTTGAAGCAAGACAAACGAATTATGAATCATGAGCGTATTCATATTCGTCAGCAGTTGGAATTGTTGGTATTGCCGTTTTATGTATTGTATTTAATTGAGTTTGGTGTTGGGTTTCTCAAGTATAAAAACAGAATGGAAGCCTATATGAATATTTCATTTGAGAAGGAAGCTTACAAAAATGATGTAAATTTGAATTATTTAAATGATAGAAAATGGTGGGCATGGGTAAAACAACTTTAAGAAATGTATCTCAGCGTAACTCATAAGAATCAAATCGACCTAAGACCATAATGACTAAATACAACAAATGATTAGAGAAACCTACGGATTAATCCCCGAAAATCCTATACAATTAAACAGCACAAAGGCTTCAATGGCATATTTGGATAGCCTTGTAACAAAAAAAGAGGCTCACCATTTTTTGTTTCATCGGCTTATGTCGTTTGATTTTAACATCTTTGATGGAGTTGAAAAGACACTTGAGAACACAGTGGATATTTATGAGTTATGCACAAATAACGAAACGTTTTTTACGCTATTTATCAATATTCATTGCAATGAATGCTTGTGGATTCCCCCGGCGCCATTCGATTTTGAATTTGATGTGATATATATTATTGACAAAGAAATGACCGACGAATGTGAAGCAGAATATACTTTAGTTCCCGTTGATAAAGAATTTGTCAGCAAAGTAAGAGCAAATTGGTAAGTAGAAGATTTTGATGAATACTACCTTGAAAACACGGATGACATCCTATTTCGTAATTGGGGAGTAAACTATAAAGTCATTCATTTTCCGTATGATCTTTGGGTGAGTTATCTGAAGGAAAATACTGTTCGTGTGTCAGATATGACAAAAGAGGAGCTGGAAATGAGGGAAAAGGCACTGGCTGAATATGAAACAAACAAAATTATTTCCAAAAATCTTTGATAAAAAAAACAATGAATACAGAAAAAATCAAATCCGTTTTATTCGGTGTTGCCGTAGGCGATGCATTGGGTGTGCCTGTAGAGTTTGAAACCAGAGAATATCTTAACAAAAATCCTGTTACAGATATGCAAGGGTTTGGGACTCATAATCAACCCAAAGGAACTTGGTCGGACGATAGTTCACTAACCTTTTGTTTGGCAGAAGTGCTTTCAAATTGGGGAATACCACATTTATTAAGTTTAGCATCTGCATTTGTCAATTGGAGAGAAGGAAACTTATGGACACCTTATGGTAAGGTTTTCGATATAGGCAAGGCCACAAATTCATCTATAAAAAAGTTGGGAAAGTTAGTATGGCTAAAAGATGTAGAAGGGTTAAAATCACTCCGCTCAAATACAGATGTAAACTCAAATGGAAATGGAGCACTTATGCGTATTTTACCTTTGTTGTTTTATATTAAAGGTAAAAAGATTGAAGAACAGTTTGATATTATTGGGGATGTATCAGCACTTACACATCCACATATACGTTCAGCGTATGCATGTTTGTTTTATTTGAGATTTGCGGAACATCTGTTGAATAGTAAAAGTTGTATTGAAGCATACACCTTAACTCAGAAAGATATTTCAAGCTTTTTTGAATCAACAGATACAAGCGAAGAAGAACGTCTTCATTTTGTAAGACTCCTTGATCAAAATATTTCGATATTACCTGAAAATGAAATTAAGTCGTCTGGCTATGTAATTGACACCCTCGAAGCAGCCATTTGGTGCTTATTGAATTCAAAAAGCTATTCTGAAACAGTATTAAAAGCAGTAAATTTAGGTGAAGATACAGACACAACTGCAGCAGTTGCAGGAGGATTGGCAGGCTTGCTCTATGGATTTGAGAATATCCCTTCGGAATGGGCGAATCAACTTGCCCGAAAGAATGATATTGAAAAATTGGCTGAAAGATTTGCACAAAAAGATTTTAAATGATACTAATTATACACCAAATCAAATATCTTAAAATCTCTGGAATAACGCTATTTCCGTTTATTATTCTCAGGGACAAGCAGCTGATACATGACAAACGCATTATGAATCACGAGCGGATTCATATTCGTCAGCAGTTGGAGTTGTTGGTTTTGCCCTTTTATGTATTGTACTTAATTGAGTTTGGAGTTGGACTTGTTAAGTATAAAAACAGAATGGATGCTTATATGAATATTTCGTTCGAAAAGGAAGCATACAGAAATGATGCCGATTTGAATTATTTGAAAAATAGGAGATGGTGCGCTTGGTTAAAACTACTTTAAGATGTATTTATCTTCAAAACTCATAAGAATAAAGTCGAGCAAGACAATAAAGATTAAAAGCAACAAATGTACAAAGAAACTTACGGATTAATCTCTGCTGAACGTAGACTGTAAAGCTCGGCTTGGCTCCGCTTTAGCGGGATATCCCACCTAACATCTGTCATCCCGCTGTGCTGCAAGTAATATAAAAAACGTCTGCGCTGCGATGCGTGAGGGATAGAAGCGGCGTGGCGCCGTATTTCGGCGGCACAAGAGCGGATAGCCCGACCCGTAGGGGCACGCCCTAAGTATTTTGATGTGTTGATGTGATAGATGTATTAATCTGATAGTTTTTACAATATATTATTTTCAAAAAACAAAATATTTGACTATTTTTGTGCCATATTCAAATAAATTGATAGAAATATGTCACTTCAGCCCTCTCTTTTGCCTACCGAATGCAAAAACAAGGAAGAAATCCGCAATCAGATAGATTTAATCGACAAAGAAATAATTTCGCTTTTTGCACTTCGTTTCGATTATGTGAGCGAAATTGTAAAATTTAAAAACGATCTAGAAAGTGTTGTTGCTCAGGACAGGAAAAAGGAAGTTATTGACTTGAGAGGCAAATGGGCTGAGGAAATGGGACTGGATAGAGCCACATTTGAGC
>CAZEEN010000099.1:0-1797 GCA_964511115.1 uncultured Paludibacter sp.
TTCTAATTTCTACCTTCTATCTTCCTAAAGCTCCCAACTCTGTATTGATTTAACAAAATTATAATCGGTCAAGTCAATTTTTGAAGGCACTATCGAAATATACCCATTAGCCAATGCCCATTCGTCAGTATCATGCGCTTCGGGTTCGTGGTTTTTAAAATAGCCAGTCAGCCAAAAATAAGTACGCTCCTGTGGGTCAGTTCGTTTGGCATATTCTTCAGTCCAGTTTCCTTTACATTGACGTGCAATTTTTATTCCTTTAATTTTTCCTTTCGGCGCATTTACATTCAAGCAAGTGCCATAAGGCAAACCGTTTTTCAATGTTTCCTCTGTTATTTGCAAAATATATTTCTCGAAATCACTAAAATCGGCATTGTACGAATGGTCACAAATCGAAAAACCAATAGATGTAATGCCGTTTTCGCAACCTTCGAGTACGGCTCCCATTGTTCCCGAATAAATAATATTGATGGCAGCATTTGAACCATGATTAATGCCCGAAACCAACAAATCGGGTTTGCGGTCGAGAATATCGTGCAAAGCAAGTTTTACACAATCGGTCGGCGTACCGTTACTTTTGTAGCGTACTAAGCCTTCGCGTTCTTCAATTTTTGTATAGCGCAATGGATGCGAGACCGTTATGGCATTCGATTGCCCCGAGCGTGGTCCGTCAGGAGCCATAACCACCACATCGCCCAGTTGCATCATTAAGCGTGTAAGTACATTTATGCCATTGGCAGTATCGCCATCGTCGTTTGTAATTAATATAAGAGGACGTTTCATTTTAATGATAAATGGTAAATGATAAATTATTAATGGTTTATGATAAAATGTGATTTATTTTTTTGAAATCTTTTGTTCTGTAAAAAACAGAAAAAGATAGCTTATTACTATAAAATAAACCAAATCGCGCGAATCGATAACTCCACGGCTAACCGATTTGTAATGAGCATTTATACCTGCACTTTCGATGAGTCCGATAATATTTCCTTTGCTGAAAAAAGCAGTAAGTAAATCGAAGCCATAAAATAATGCAAAAGATATAACTACCGCCAAAACAAACGAAATTACCTGATTGTTTGAAAGTGATGATGAAAAAACACCAATAGCCGTAAAAATGAAGGCTAAAAATGCCAAGCCAATAAATGAGCCCCAAAATGCACCTGCATCTACATTGCCAACTGGTTCGGCCAAATACGAAACAACGAAATAATTTAGAATTGTAGGTATTAGTGCAACAAGTACAACTACAACGCTTGCAAAATACTTACCCAACACAATTTGCCACGAGCTAAGTGGTTTTGTAATAATCAATTCCCACGTGCCACTTTGTTTTTCTTCAGCAAAAGCACGCATTGCAACGGCTGGACATAGAAATAAAAATAGCCAAGGCGCAATGGTAAAAAGCCCGTCGACATTGGCATAGCCCGATTCGGGAATGTTATATTCACCCGGAATTACCCACAGAAAAAGATTGGTGAGAATCAGAAAAATTCCCACAACTATATAGCCCGTAAGCGAGCCAAAAAACGATTTTATTTCTTTATTAAATATCGAGAACATAAGATAGTAAATATAAACTGCCCCCAACCCCTAAAGGGGAGTAAAGAAAAGAAACCATTCGGTACTATTTCACATCCCCTTTAGGGGCTTGGGGCAAATACTGTAAATTATTACATCATTAAAATAAATTCTTAACTTTGCGCTGTCAAAGGTAAACAAAATATTAAGCCTTTCAAAGTGAAGCTGTAATGAAAAAGTTTTTTTTAATACTTGTTTTTTTTGTTTTTTGTTTTG
>CAZEEN010000099.1:1897-12101 GCA_964511115.1 uncultured Paludibacter sp.
AGTGTTGATTTAGATAAAAGTAATGCTGCCATTGGTTCGCATTTGAATGTTTATTTTGCTGGCGGTGTAAATTTCATTGTTCCAATTTATAAAGGCTTTGCGTTTGTTTCCGATTTGCAATGGAATCATGCTTCGAATGGTAGTTTTTATCAACCTAATTCGGGTATAAACATGATAAATGCAAGTGCTGGTTTAAGCTATACGCCTTTTTATAAACATGCATACAGACCTCGACGGAAGCATTTGCGAGATTTTCCACAGCGATTCAGTTATGAGTTTATTGCTTCGGGCGGTGCTCGTGAATTGTATTATAAAGATGACAAACAATATCCTACAGGCTCATTTGTTATGGCAGTTTATCGTCCGCTCGGTAATGCCATTCGTTTGGGAGTGGGAGTGGAAGGATTTTACGATGGGGTTTACAATGGAGATACAAAGTTTCAACGAACATATCTGACAGAAGATAAATGGGAAAATAAAGTCAGAGTGGGAGTTTCGTTACGACCTGAGTTGATGTTCGGACGTTTTACGGCTGGTTTGCATTGTGGTGTGTATGTGCATAATCCGTTAAAAAACTTAGAACCCTACGACGATGCAAAAACTACAACTCTTGATAAACCAATGTTTTATAAATATGATATCGAAAAAGAAGATGGTTGGTTATATACCCGTGCTTCGTTGCAATATGCCATCAGTAACCATCTTTTTATATCATTGGGGTTGAAAACGCATTTACAAAAAGCCGAATTTATTGAATGGGGTATCGGTTACCGCTTTAGTGCAAAACAGTCCGACCCAAAACGGATCAGACTGTCGGCGCCAAAATTTAAAACATCAGAATTGAAACAAACTAATTCTTCGAAGCGCAAATTAAAGTCAGAATAAACAAAACTATTATTTTTTCATAAATTTACCATAACCAGTTTCTTTATTGGCTTCTGTAAACTTAACGATATAAATCCCTGAAGGTAAATGTGATACAGCCATGCTGTTTTCGTGTGTTTCCATTAGTTTTTTACCCTGTAAATTGTAAATTGCCTTTTGAGTAGTTTCAGTAGAATTTTCAAAAACAATTTTCTCTGTAGCTGGGTTTGGGTAAATTGACACTTTATTTGCCAGAACATCATTCAAGCTAGTAGGCGATGTTGTGCTACCGAAATTATATAAATTCTCAATTTCGCTTACGACAAGCGCTTTGTCATATATTTTAAGTTCATCTACGGTAATGTCAAAAGCAGCTCCTAATTTAAATGCAGAAGAGATTGTATTCCAATTCGATTTATTGCCAGAAACTCTTTCCACACCATTGTGATAAATTTTTGCCGTTGTACCGTCAAAGGTAGTGACCACATGCACCCAATTAGCACCTGAAATGCCATAACCCACAGCAGTTAAATCATTTCCATATCCAAAGTTTACAAGTTTATTTCCTTGTACCGACAAGCCATAGGATTGATTTGCAGCGAGATTGCCGTAGAAAAATATGTGATTATCGGTGGATGCATTTGGTATTTTTACCCACAATGAAACTGTTCGTGCAGAAGATCCAACAGGTAAATTGGTGATGGTGCCACTTACATACGTGTTGTTCAATCGTAAAGCTGAAGCTGGGGAGCTCTTTCTATCTGCCACAAATGAAGTATTTGCATCAACCGCAAAAAGTGTATTTGCTCCATTTTTATCCTTAATGTTACCATTAAAGTCATATTCTACAATGGCAGGCGAAGCATCATTGACAAAGCTTTTAACTACCGATGGAGTTGAACCCATACTATTAGTTGCAATAATTTGATAAAAATAGGTAGTACCTTTTACCAAACTCGATAAAGTAGTTGAAAGGCTGGGAATTATAATACCCGAAGCATTTCCTCCTGGCACTTGATTTGTTAATGCATCTGCTGTAAGTCCGTAATTTATCACTGAAGTTGTTGCCAAACCATTGGGGTTAATAGAGTAATCAATTCTTGTACCTGACCCGGTATAAGAGGATGAAATGTTAGTGATAATTGGGGCTGCTTCCACTAAATTGTACAAATTGGCCACCTCTACCGCACTTAAAGCCTTATCGAATATCTTTAAATCGTCAACTGCACCTGTAAAAAAGTCAGCCCCACTGGGAGTCTGTCCTAATCTGAATACAGTATTTGCGGTGTTCCATCCGGCTTTTGGTTCGGTTAAGACTAATGCCCCGTTAATGTAAATAGATGCTACACCTGTGGCACTATAGGTAGTTACATAATGTGTCCAATTTCCGGACAGTGTAGGATTTAACTTTTTCAGATCATTGGCCCACCCAAAAAAAATCAGGTTTGTTTCGTAATAAATAGTTGGTTTAGCCCCACCAGTAGATTTAGATACTGTAGTTTTCGCTAGCCCACAAGCGGCATTATCTGTAGCGTTACCATAAGTGAAAATATAATTATTAGTTCCACCCAAAGAGCTTTTTACCCAAATTGAAATGGTTCTTGCACTGCTGCCAATAGGTAAATTTGCAATGGCAGCCGATGTGCCAACACCATTAATATTAAGTGCTCCCGTGGCGTTGCTATGCCTATCGGTAGTAAACGTCAGTGATGAATTGGTTGTAAAAGCTGTATTACCAGCACTATTGTTTAAGGTATTATCGAAAGAGTATTCGGCAATTTGAGCAAAGCCTTTAAAACTTAAAAAGGCGAATGTAAGGAGAAGTAATTTTGTTTTCATGTTTTCTATTTTTTAATGATGATAATTTTTATGGTGCAAAATTAGATTGTAATTGCTTCATTATTATAATGAATTTACCAAATGGTATTTTCGGTTTACGAAAGTCATTTTACCAAGGTTTGCTAAACTGAAAAGCCCTTTTTACAAACTACGTTTTATGGAGCCCGATAATTTTGTACTTTTGTAAACTTGAAAAACTTGTATATCATAATATTAATTACGCTTACTACGAATATTTTTTCGCAGGATCCGTTTTATTACCGTATTGATAGGTCCAAAGGGCTGCCATCGAATACGGTGTACGATGTGTTTCAGGATGCGAAAGGTTTTATGTGGTTTAGTGGCTCGTTTGGGATATGTAGGTACGATGGTAGCCAGTTTCAAACTTTCGAGGCCAATCACACTTCTTCAAAATCGGGTACTGGAATTAAGCAGGATAAAACAGGACGAATTTGGTATTGCAATTTTGATGGAAAAATACTGTATGTCGAAAACGGTAAAGTTTGTCAGTTAAAGCAAAATTCGGGAGTCGGTTTTTTTCATTTTGCTATTATCGATAATTATCTGTATGTTGTTGAAAACAAAGAAATTGCAGTTTACGATATTGTAAGTTTACATAAACGTTTTGTTATTCCTTTCGAAACGAATAAAATTAACTGCTCGCATGGTAGTGACAAATACTTTTATATTCTGACCGACAAATTGCACATTTTGAGTTCGCCAACAAATTTACAGCATGTTGCTCTTCCTAGTCAACTCCAGAATGTTTTGACTGGTGTAATGATGCAAGATGCTGGTGATGAGTTATTTTTGATAAGTAAATATAACAAAGTGGCTGCATTATATCGTGACGGTGTTTTTAAAACAAACGAAATTTCATCTCCTAATTTTATTCAGAATATAAGTAAAGCACTTGAGGGATTTTGGTTAAGTACAACCGATGGCATTTTTCAGTACAAAAAAAACTCCAATGTATTGATGCCAACATTCTATTTATTAGGTAATAATGTTTCGGATGTATTGCAAGACAACGACGGACATTTATGGGTATCTACTTTGGACAAAGGAATACGATTTATTCCTGACCTAAATACAAAATTTATATTTACAAATTTCTCGCCAACAGCAATACAAGCTTTTAGAGAAAATACATTATTAATTGGAACCGACGAGGAAAATCTATATTCATCAGACGTTAAAAAATTTTCACCAAAAGCAATTTTCTCGGGTAAATCCAATCATGCTTTCTACATGATGTACCTTGATACAGCCTCCAACCGTATTTTTGGAACATCGAATACATTTAAATTATTTGATTTAAAGGGGCATTTAAAGTCAGAAATTCCGTTGGCTGTAAAAGATATTGTTAGAATTCAGGATGACGTATATGCCTATTCGGCTACCTGGCAATGTGGCTTACTTAAGCTGAGTAATGCTAAAACCGACTGGGATAGTATTTTTTCAACAACAAATGATGTTTTGAAAAATGGATTGCTGTTTAAAACGCTGATTGCTAATGTCAGAGGAAAATCAGTGGCTTACGCTGATAAATGGAAAGCCATTTATTTTTCGAGCAACAAAGGAGTATTCAAAATCACTAAACATAAAGTAATTGAAATTAAGTTGAACAATGAATCGCTCAATGTAGTGAAAATAGTGCCTTATCACGATTATTTATTAGCGCTGACTTCCGATGCTCAACTTTACAAAATTTACCAAAACGATTCAATTCAACAAATTGATATTCAGTCGGTTTTAAACGGTCAAAAACCATCGAGCATCAAAATGCTGAATTCCGATTTGTATGTGTTTACCAAAAACTGTCTTTATCGATACGACGCAAAAAAAGGACTAGCAGACAAAATTATGTCGATCAACGATGATTTTGAATGGCACGATATTGCTATGTCGGGAAATAAATTGGTTATCTGCACCAACAAAGGATATATTATTACGTCGTCTTCCCCCGAAATAAAATACTCCAAACCGGTTTTTGTAATTGATAGCATTCGTGCTGGCTACAAATTGCATATTGGAAGTAATATCAAATCGGTGGAAGCCGAAAACTCCAACTTACATATCTACTTTTCGCACTTGTGTTACAATCCCGATAATCAAAATTTTGTTCAATACAAAATAAACAACGGTACATGGGTTAAAATTACTGATACCAGAAATGTGATTGACATTGAAAATTTGAAATCGGGTAATTATCGCCTTGAATTAAGCTATGGAAATGGGTTTGTAAATTCGGAAATTTCGGAGCTTAATTTTGTTGTAAATAAACCTTATTGGCAAACTTGGTGGTTTGTTTTGCTTGTAATTTGTGTAGTTAGTCTGTCGGTTTATAAGTTTGATAAATGGCGTACAGCCCGCATTAACCGAAAAAGTCAGGAAATTATCGACCGCATTGAACTCGAAAAAATTGCCAATCAATCCAAACTCCATGCGTTAAAATCGCAAATGAATCCGCATTTTTTCTTTAATGCGCTAAATACTATTCAGTCGTTTATTTTGGAAAATGACAAAAAAATGGCCATAGCAGTTTTGAGTAAATTTTCGAACCTTACGCGTAGTATATTGGAAATGAGCGATAAAGATGAAGTTTCGGTGGCCGAAGAAATTAAAGTGCTTCAACTTTATTTGGATATTGAAAAGGTGCGATTTAATGATGATTTTGAATACAGCATTACGGCTAACAATTTTGATACGGAATCGTTTAAAGTGCCATCGTTATTACTTCAACCCTATGTGGAAAATGCTATTAAACACGGACTTTTGCATAAAATTGGTCACAAACGTTTACTTGTATCGTTTAGCATGGAGCCTACTATGATGCGAATTTTGATTGACGATAATGGCATTGGTCGTAAAAAAAGCATGGAGTTAAATGCAATTAAAAACAAAAAGCATAATTCGTTTTCAACCCAAGCAATTGAAAAGAGAGTGAAATTGTTGAATGAGTTTGCAGGGAAAAAAATTACCGTTGAATATATCGACGAAACGCTTGGAAATGAACAGGTTCACGGAACAACTGTAGTGATTAAAATACCCATTGAATTATAAAATATGAAAGCCATAATTATCGACGACGAAAAGCGAGCCCGAATGAATTTAACCATGCTGCTCAATGAGTATTGCCCCGATGTTGATATTGTAGCCGATTGCGAAAACCTGCCCGAAGGTGTAAAAGCTATTCGCCGACTTCAGCCCGATTTGGTGCTGCTAGATATTGAAATGCCAGGGCATAGCGGACTGGAATTACTCGATTTTTTCGATGAAAATGAGGTGAATTTTTCAGTTGTTTTTACAACTGCATACAACGAATATGCCGTGCAGGCATTTAAATTGTCGGCTGTGGATTACCTGCTCAAACCGATTAACCCCGACGAACTTGTGACGGCTGTGCAGCGGGTTGAGAAACAAAAACAAAAGTTCGAAAGCTACAAACTGCTGAAATCGAATTTGCAAAACGATGTTTTTGATAAAATAGCTGTTCCTTCCGGAAATTTAATTCTTTTTATTTCGCTCAACGATATTATGTACTTAAAGGGCGATGGAGCGTATTCAGATGTGTTTTTGCAAGATAAAACGAAACATACGGTAAGTCGAAATCTTAAAAATTTTGAAGAAATTATTTGCCTTAATAATAACTTTGTACGTGCTCACAAATCGTTTATAGTAAATCTCGATTTTGTAAAAGCGTTTAATAAATCGGATGGTGGAAGTTTGGATTTGGCAAATGGTTTACAAATTCCGGTTTCGCCCGAGAAATCTTCATTTATTTTAGAAAAAATACAACTAATTAAGCGCTAGTTATTTGGTTTAAATTTGCTTTTCCTTTTCATTTTCGGAATGAGCAACTCCCTCTACTCTTGTAGAAGACTGGGGAGAGGTTTCTTCATTCCAATATTCATCCTCCTCCAAACCTTCCTCTTCTTCCCACACTTTTACAGGCTTTTGTGGTCCATCGTTTCGGAATATAATTGCAACTAATAATCCGGTAATCAAACCCGATAAATGTCCTTCCCACGAAACAGGGTCGTTTACCGTCCACGGAAAAATATGCCAAACCATATTGCCGTAAATGAGCGTTACAACAAGTGATATGGCTATAAGCGGTATGTGCCTACGAATTAATCCACTGAATAAGAGGAATGCAGCCATAGCATAAATCAGCCCGCTTGCACCAACGTGGCGACTTTCGCGACCAATTACCCACAGCATAATGCCGCTTATTACCCATAAGAAAACGAAAATTCGCAAATTAACAGGTCGGTAAAAATAGAACAAACAACTACTCAACAAAAAAAATGAAAGCAAATTATTAAATAAATGACTCCAATTGGCATGTACAAAAATAAATGTAAAAATTGTCCAAATCCATTCGGATTTACGAGGATAAATGCCAGCTTTCGAAAAATTCCAATCCATACCTTTTTCGAGCAAGAATACCAATAATATTAAAAGTGATAGTATAGTTGGTATAAATAGGATATTTATTACCTTTCGAAAATTGTATTTTGGCAAGTTTGACTCCATTTCTTAGTAATTTTGTTGTTACAAAAGTATATATAAGATATTAAACAACATTAGATAGGTCGAAAAACTATTCTAAAACATGTTTTTTTTGTAAAGAAATGCATTGTCAGGTTAAAAAAAAGTTTTAACTTGCAACTCGAAATCAATTTTTATATCGACCTCAATATAACCACGCTTATGAGTTACCTGAAATTCGACAAAACACTGTTGACAAATCTCGATAAATCGCTCTCCAAAGAGATGATTCGAACGAACAGGGCAGGTGCCTACAACAGCACAACATTGATTGATTGTAATACCCGTAAATACCACGGACAGTTAGTTTTACCACTGCCTGAAATTGATAATTCAAATCATGTACTTCTTTCGTCACTCGACGAAACTGTTATTCAACATGGTGCTGAATTTAATCTGGGAATTCACAAATACAATGGAAATAACTTTAGTCCAAATGGCCATAAATACATTCGTCAATTCGATTGCGAAGTTATTTCACGCACCGTTTACAGAGTGGGTGGTGTTGTACTTTCGAAAGAACGAATGCTTGTGTCGTTCGAACCGCGTATACTGATAAAATATACCTTGCTCGAAGCACATTCGCCAACAATATTGCGTTTTAAGCCATTTTTGGCATTTCGTAGTGTGAATGCTTTGTCGAAACAAAACGATGATGCAAATACGGATTACTCTGAAGTGACAAATGGAATTCGAACGTGTATGTACGACAAGTATCCTTGTTTGTTTATGCAGTTTTCGAAAAAAAACACCTATACGCATAACCCCGACTGGTACAAAAATATTGAATATTACAAGGAGCAAGAGCGTGGTTACGAATATCAGGAAGATTTATTAGTGCCCGGATATTTCGAAATGTCTATCAAAAAAGGCGAAACCATTATTTTTTCGGCCGGAATCAGCGAATTATCTCCTCGAAAGCTAAACGATTTGTGGAAAGTTGAATTTGAACGACGGAGTGTACGAGATAATATGTTTAATACACTCAAAAACTCTGCACAACAGTTTTACAAGCGCGAAGGTGACAAAACTTATTTGTTGGCTGGTTATCCATGGTTTGGTGCACGTGCACGCGATCAGTTTGTTTCGCTACCAGGATGTACGTTGGTAGTCGACAGACCCGATTATTTCGATGCAATAATGCAAACCTCAGTTGAGGAACTAAAAAGTTTTATGAGTGGCGATTTAGCAACAATTAAACTTCAAAATATCGACGACCCCGATGTGTTACTTTGGTTTATATGGGTTGTACAGCAATTTGCAGCCAAAAATTCGGCTAAAGAAGCTCAAGATAAGTTTGGTGAATTTATTCAGGAAATCATCATTTATATTCGTAAGCAAAATCATCCACGACTGATTCTACACACAAACGGTTTGCTTTATGTGGATGGAAAGGAAAGGCCGGCTACGTGGATGAATGCAGTTGAAGATGGCTATCCGATTACGCCTCGTACAGGTTACGTGGTCGAAATTAATGCTTTGTGGTTCAATGCATTGAAATTTGCTTCGGAGCTTACGCGTAGTGCTGGTAACGAACATGCTGCTGATTTACTTGATTATCAAGCCGAAATGACACGCGAAGCTTTTGTGCAAACTTTTTGGAACGGCTCCTATCTGTACGATTATGTGGATGGTTTTTATAATAATCCCGAAGTAAGGCCGAACATGATTTTTGCTGTTTCGATGCCTTACTCGCCACTCAACCGCAAACAACAAAAAGCGGTTGTGGATATTTGTACCAAAGAATTGCTTACTCCCAAAGGCCTACGAAGCTTGAGTCCGAAAAGTGGTTCGTATCGCCCAAATTATGTAGGCGGAATGCTCGAACGAAACCGAAATTATCACAACGGCCCAGTGTGGCCATTTACCATAGGCGCGTATAGCATCGCCTATTTGAATATTTACAAAGAGAGTGGAATTTCGTTTGTCGAACGAATTCTTACTGGACTCGAAGCAAGTTTAACAGAACTCTGTATCGGCACTTTACCCGAATTATTTGATGGTAATCCACCGTTCAAAGGCCACGGGGGAATGTCGTTTGCTATGAGTGTTGCCGGCGTTTTGCGTGTAATAAATGATTTAAGTAACTACAAAACTAAGAGTGAATGAAGGCGTTAATGTTTGGATGGGAATTTCCACCGCATATTTTAGGTGGCTTAGGTACAGCAAGTTACGGATTGACTAAAGGGATGTCGTTACAACCCGATATGGAAATTACGTTTGTAATTCCAAAGCCTCATGGCGACGAAGACCAAAGTTTTCTGAAAATTATAGGTGCTTGTAATGTGCCTGTTGTTTGGAAAGAAAATAGTTGGGAACATGTCAATAATCGTATCGGAAAAATGATGTATCCCGACGAATATTTCTGGTTGCGTAATGGAATTAAGTACGATTTTTCGCGCATTTATACCAACGAGTTGGGTTGTATCGATTTTTCGGGTCGTTATCCCGATAACTTGATTGAAGAAATATCGAATTATGAGGCTGTGGCAAGTGTTTTGGCAAATCAAGTAGAATTTGATATTATCCATTCGCACGATTGGTTGACCTATCCTGCTGGTGTTTTTGCCAAGCAAATTAGTGGTAAACCCCTTGTAATTCATGTACATGCTACCGATTTCGACCGCAGTCGCGGACAAGTGAATCCAACCGTTTATGGCATCGAAAAGCGCGGAATGGATATGGCCGACCATATAATGACCGTAAGCGAACTCACCCGACGGATTGTAATTGAAAAATACCATCAAAATCCTGCAAAAGTTACTACGGTTCACAATGCAGTGGAGCCACTGCCCGATACTGATTCGTTTACCAAAACGCCTCGAAAAGACAAAGTGGTTACTTTCCTTGGACGTATTACCATGCAAAAAGGACCTGAATATTTTGTGGAAGCTGCACACCTTGTGTTGCAAAAAACAAAAGGTGTTCGGTTTGTAATGGCTGG
>CAZEEN010000100.1:0-11990 GCA_964511115.1 uncultured Paludibacter sp.
TCATATCCAAGAATTTCTTGAACAGTGGTTTCTGAATCACTGTGTCTTGCTGCTGAAAATGTTCCAAACAATTTCATTCCCCCATAACCTAAGTCACATAAAAACGGATAAACATTAAACTCTTTCCATAGAGTTCTAGCTGATTCCATTTCCTTTGGAGCCCATTTTAATTCAATCAATTTATTATAAACTAATTTAAATATCTCCAAAGTAATCTCTGGAGAATATTTTAAATATTTACCTGTTAGTGGCATAATATTAAATTTTAAATTACTTCAAAAGTAAACTCTTTTCCTTCAGCATTTAAACTTAAATGAACTTTTAATCTCTCCTCTTCATTCATCTTTTCCCATTTTTTAGAATTAATAGCATGAGGGCATGAACCATTAGATATAAAATAATCTACAATACTTTCAGAAAGTGTTATTTTTCTTGTACAACTAAGTACAGGTCTTTCTGTATAATCATTTGGAGCTTTAAAATGTCCTTTAGGTGTATTATATTTACCTGTAGGTACACCTTTTTTGTCTAAAATATGATCTTCATAAGGTGAAGTCATAACTCTACTTCTCATAGCTTTACTGCTAACATTAGATACCGGAGCACCTAACCTTCCTCTGTCTATAACAGTCAAAAGGATTTTGTGGTTTTTAATTTCCATTTTTGTATAAATTTTTAAATTTATTAGTGGATAGGGAGGACTCGAACCTCACAACTAGTTAATACGTTTTTAATTAGCCTTCCAAATATCCTTAACCATATTATTTGACTTGTCAATGCCCTCCTCTGTACTTCATAATCAAGCACAAACAATGTTTCATTCGTAAAACATAGTATAAACCCGGCATGATTACATGCTTAACCTAACTGACAAATTAGGATTTTAATTTAGAGTCTAATTTATCTAAAAAAGATGCAGTATCTTCTAAATATTCTTTTTCCATTTCTTTACGTTCTAAAGATAATTTATAATCAAACACTTTACACATTTTAACATATGTATTATAACATATTAATTCATAATTTCTTTCTTTTTCATTGATAATTATAACGTTTTTATCTGAAATTATATATAAAATATGTAAATTACAATTTTCAATATACCTTTTATTTAATTCTAAGTCTACATAACATTTTGAATTAATTAAATGAACAAAATGAATAAATTGAGAAAAGATTTTCTTTTCATAAGGTGAAACAAAAGTTCTCTCAGGTTTATTAAGCCATTTCTTAAACGGAATTAATAGATTAACCTGAAAGAATCTTTTTATTTTGTAGTTCATAAATATGAATTTGCTATTTGACGAATTTCTTTAAATGTTTGATCACGATATAATATACCATTCTCAAATACTAATTCAAGTTCATCTGTATAACCATTATTAACACCAAATTTCTCTTTAGCAGATTCAATAGTTGAATAGCTTTTAGCAGCTTTATGCAACTTAAGAATACCTGCTTTAGAAGATTTAGTCATATCAGTTTTAGGAGACTTTTGAACATTAATTGGTTTACCATGAATTTCTACATAAGAAACTTTGATAGCCCAACGATCTGTATCACGAGTCAAACCTTCTTCTAATAAACCTCCTCCAGAACCAGTAATAATATTATCAGCTGACCATCCTGTTTTAATGTATTCTTCATAGATTTGAGGAATAGAATTTTCATTCATTCCATCACCTTGAATAAGACCAACATTATGATTAAGTACTTTATATCCTTTATCGTTTATATGATAACCAAAAATATTACCTAACATTTCTGAATATTTACAAACATTTACTAAAGGATCTCCTGAATCAGGACGAAATACTACACGACCTGGACGATTAATAATAAGTGATTTAACATCCTCTCTTGATACAACTTTTTTAATAAAGTTATCTGCATCATAAGAATCAATTACGATACTTACAATAGCATCTGGATGAGAACGAGTTAATTGAGCTTTGATATAATCATATTCTCCTTCCTCTGGACCCCATACAGTAGCTACACTGTGCTCTGTCGCCCAAACACTACCACCGAAAGTAATTCCACCATAATAATCTTGAATAAGTTTACGAGCATGTAAATTATCAGTACCATCAAACATAATTAAATGTGCAGCACCTCCAATACAAGCACCTTCGTTAAAAGTTGCACCTCTATATCCAAAATCGTTTACAGCATACCCAAGAAATGGAGCATCTGAAGATTTATTAAAAGAAGGTATTAATCCTTTTTTAATATTAAATGTACGAGTTGCTACTCCACAAGAGTACCAATTCCACATCAACCAATCTTCAAAATGACTAATCATAGGAGCAAACCAAGGTTCAGTAGCTTCCATTGTAAAAAATACATTAGAAGTTGGAATTACATTACCTTCTTTTACTGCTTTTATACGAATTGGAAAGTAACCTAAATCACGAACTTTTTCCCAAATTGCTTTAGGAAAGTAATGGTCAAAACCAAAACAAGATTTAGAATGTTGATAACCTTCTTCAATATCTTCAGTAGTTACTTTTCTCATAAAATATTCTTTTATGATATATTGTAAACCAAAAAATAATACTTCATCATGTTGACCACCTTTACGAGGTTCACCATAATTATAAAAACGCGTCATATTATCAGGACGCTGTAACCAATGCGTTATTTTATAAGCATCAGTTGCTATTGTTGGATTAAATTTCATTTATTGAATTCTTTTAAAATTTGACATAATTCAGTAGATAACATCATTTCTACAAATTCTGTATCCTCTTTAGTTAAATCATTTCTCTTATAATTAGATAATTCTCCTACAATTGAAGCTGTAGTATCAGTATCTCCTCCACAAGATATAGCTATTTTAATTGCTTCTTGAGTTGAAGATGATGCATAAAATACTTGATTTACAAATTCCATAGTTGGAATTGCTTTTACTTCAAATTCTTTCCAAAGTTTTGGTTTAGGAAATAATTGAAGATCATTGTATTGATAAGCATCCCATAATATTTTACATGCTTGATATGAATCATTATGATTATGAGAAGTTGCTATAGAAGCTCTCATTAAATCAAATTCTTGTTCCCATATAAATGGAGATATTCTCATCAAACAACCATTAGCCCAAGAATCATTTACAGTTCCTGGAGGTGTTTTACACCATTCCATAAAACCTTTACCAAATCCATAATCAGAGTAACGATTAGCCCAAAATTTATATTCATGCTCAATGTCAGTACCATACATTATACTTCTAGCAGAAGCTAATGTCATAATAGTATCATCAGAATAACATGAATCAATTGGATGAATATTTATTTCATCAAGAAGAGGTAAATCCCCTTGATGTTTGTATTCATATTTTTTACCTGCAATATCACCTAATATTGCTCCGTAAAGTTTATTTTTTACCATGATATTTCATAATTAGTTTCATTAATACCACCAGGAAATGTTTTTATAGTATAACCTAACTTTTTTAAACCTTCATTAACTATAGTAGATAAAGAAAATACTGTAATTTTTGATTTACCGTCAAATGCAGCAATATTTATTTGATCCATTATTTTCTTACTTTCTTCAGTAAGTTTTTTAGCTTCTTGTGCTGTCATATTTTATTTTTTAAATATTCATAAATTAATTTCCAATCAGTATCTGGATCAAATCCTGCTTTATCATCAAGAAGAATAGAGAAATAGAATTTTTCATCAAAACATCCTGTTTCAGTATTTTTAATATATGGATTTTGATTAAAAAAACTAATTAGTATATTATTTTCTATAAAAAATGATGATAATTTATACATTTCTTCTGTATAACAACTACTCCAAATAATAATTTTACTTTCTTTTAATGTATCAATTAATTGTAAACACTTTAAAGCATCCTCATTAATCCATTCATATTCTCCAGAAACATAATTACTTTTAATACAAGTACCATGTAAATCTATAGCCCAATAAATAGTATCCCAATTACGTTCTTCTTTTATTTGATAAGCTCTTTCAATTGCTTTTATTATTGACATGATTATTTATTAAAAATTACTACTGTTACATCACAATTTTTTAATTCAGTTTGAATTATAGCTTTTACATGATTCCAATCACCACCTGCTAAACCACAACCTATTTGAGGTAATCCAATATGTTGACCTTTGAAAACATGATTAATTTTACGCATACAAAGTGTTAAAGCTTCATAATCAAGTGGGATTTGTGTTCCATTTGAGTGATTACGACCGAAACCGTATTGAGTGTAGGCATTAACAATTGTTAAATCTTTCCATAAAATCAATGTTTTTTACCATGTAATTCTTGTCTATGAAAAATTTTAAAATCAATAGTACCTAATTTATTAATATCCCCTCTATATTGAGAGAATTCCATTTTAAACTTATCACACCCAAAAGTTTTAGCCATTTGAGGAGCTATACCAGCACCCATAGTACAAAAACAGTTACAACCATGAGCTATAACATCAAATTTACCTTCTAAAGCTAATTTGATTAAATCACCGTTTATTTCGTTATACATAACAATTTAATTTGATTTGAAACAACTAATCCAGTATAATCAATATAATACAATGATCCTTTTGGTATAATTCCTTCAACTACTATACTATTAATACATAAATGATTAGAACGATAATTTTTAATCCTTTCTTTATCAATAAATGAATGTAATCCTTCATGTATATGAGTTAATGTTTTAGAATCTTCTATAAAATCTTTAAAATTATAATAATCTGCTACAACATTATCAAAATAATTAACAGGAATATTATCAATTTTCATCTTAGTTTGATATACAGTATTAAATATATATGGAAAACTAAAAAAATAACCAAGTTTTTCTTTAGTTAATAACTTCCAAATCGGAATATCATTTTCAGCTATTAACGCTTCTTTTTGTTTTGTTACTAAACACATTTTTTTAATTTTTTAAAAAGTTTTTTATGTTCTCCAACCAAAACATTTTCGAGTTCTGGGGTAATTTTAAACCATTTCAAAGCACAAATATCATCATTAGGTTGTGGACATCCAAAAATATATTTAGCTTTAAAAAATCGAGTCATTATAGAACGATCTTTCATTCCTCTATAACGCCAATCAGTAATGTTCATTGAACAAACATACTCAAAGTCTGCAAGTTCTAAACCAGTTTCTTCCATAGCTTCACGTTTTGCAGCAGCTTCATCAGTTTCATCTGTAATATCTACAAATCCACCAATAAATCTCCAATCAGTTTCACCAGGTTTTTGACCTAAAAGTATTTCATCGTCTTTTATAATTGCAACATCAACTGTAGAATAAACTACAGGAAATTGATTATAAACTGAATAAATAATTCCTGCTCTAAATTCAGATGAAGCAATAACTTTTTTAGCTACTGTTTCTCTGATATCTGTAGCAGAAATAAATACTTCTGGTTCAAGTTCTAATGTTTTATTTACACCAGAATAATATGGAATAAATGAATCACGACTACCATAAATAGTTACTGAACCTAATGGAAAAACTTCTTTGATTTTAGAATCAAGTTGTTTACTCCATATTTCATTTGATTTATTATCACTTAAAGGCATGATTGTTAATTGAGAAAATCCAAATTGTTCTTCAATCATATACTTTCTAGTAATAAAATCCATTGGATGTTTTTTATTTCCAAGTGTAGGAGATACTCCTAAAAACAATAATACTTTTTCATGTCGATTAAGAACATAATTAATTAGTTTAATATGTTCTGAATGCAATTCTGGTGTTTGAAATCTTCCGATTATTACACCATGTTGTGTTGTTTTTATATCCATTACTTTAATTTAAAAAATTTATTACATATTTTAATCCAATCTAAATTTACTATAATTAATAAAAAATTTATAATTGGAATAAACATACAAATGATATTTGCAAAACCATTTAAATCATCAGTGACTTTATTAGTACCTTTATTTAAAAAATAATACCAAATAACACATACAATATAAAATACAATAAAAATAATCATAATAATGAAGCTAATAAGTGCATAATAATTGCCATACTTATTCCTTGATAAGTACTAAAAATAAAAAATAAAGTAAAATTAATTTGAAAACCTAATAAATCTTTATCAATTAGGTCAAATCCTTTAAAAAATCCAATAAATGGAATAAGCATAATGAGATAATCCCATCCTTTTAATTTATACATAATTTGTTTTGTTTTAATTTGAATTTAATAATACTACGTGGACATAGAGGGCAATTTTTATTTTTTAACATTTTTTAACATACGTAACCTTTTTTATTTGCTATAATTTTTGTATCTTTGTACTTAACTATTAAATATATAAAATATGGCTACAATTGAAAAAGAATGTCAAACATGTGGAAAAACATTTAGTGCAGACACTAGAGAAGTAAATAGAGGTAATGCAAAGTATTGTTCTCTGTCCTGTGCTGCAAAAGCACCTAAAAAATTACAATATACACAAATTTGTAAACATTGTGGAAGAGAATTTTTATCAGCAAGTAAACAATCTAAATATTGTTCAGATTCTTGCAAACAAAAAAATTACAGAGCAAAACAAAAAGATTTGTCAAATGAAAATAGCTCTATTAAAACTTTTTATAAAGTGTTTGAAAATGTTCCATGTGAATTATGTCAATGGGATAAAACAAGTAGAGATTTACATCATATAATAGAAGTATCCAATGGAGGTACTAATGAGTTAAATAATCTATTATGTGTTTGTCCTAATTGTCATAGAATGATCCACAATAACCTTATTTCTAAGGATGATATTGAAAATATCATAAAAAATCGGACTATATCATCATCCTAACCATTCGTTAGGAGCTGGACGCTAAATCTGGTTATTAAGAATATCGCTATTCTCCAGTAGTCTCTGAACCTTCCTACTCTGTAGGCTTGGCTGCTGATTGGCATGTAAAAATCCTTATTGTTTAATTACAATAAGGATTTTTATTTAGCTTTCCAGCAATTCATCCAGTTTAATCGATGGAATTACTTCCAAAGCGACCCATTGCCAAGTCGAACCCTCGTCTTCTCCAGGATATATAACAAAATTTTACAGCTTAGCTTTTACAGTTGCTTATCTGGTGTTTATATACATCAAACTACAAAAATTTTAGGCCTGTTGGTTACAACAAAGCTCCACCATGATATGAGATATCAGTACTTAACAACCCTCAGTAAGGAGGCGATGTTTCCCAGTGCTTTTTCTAAAAAGCCTAAATCTTTAACAATTATTCTGTTCCTAAGTCAATTGACAACTCGGCTCAATTATGCAGCTACTCTAAGAGAAACTGGACGAGCGAAAGAAATATATTTCTTGTCGATTATTGTTTTAGTATCTGATTAAAGAGGGACGCCTACCTCTGCTGTTTTGTTACTTCTCTACTGTGAATCAATACCAAGTATGCCCGAATAATAGGTTTTTAAAGAACCTATTAAAACTTTTATCTTTTGTTTAATTTAGAAATTATATATTCACCTAATGAATTTTGTACTTCGACTGCTTTATCAGAATCTAATTTACAACCTCCTACTCCAGTCAAATAACCCCAACCTCTTAATAACATAATTGGTTGATTATTTAATAGAATTAAACCTTGTTCAGAATCAAAAGTAACTATATTAGTTTCTGAAGTAAGTTTAAGATTACCATTAATACAATCAATTATTTTTTGTTTATCAGAATCAGATACAATTAATTTATTTTCAAAATTAAAATAAGGATTCATAAAATCAAAGACCATATGATAATCTTTATCAAATACTTTTGAATAAGTTTGTTCAAAAGGTAATTTAAAATATTTTTTCCACATATTAAAATTTTATTAAACCTGAAATCATACAATTAGTGTCTTTGTAACTATATAATTTAACATTTGAATTATTTGTAATTAATTCTTTACAATAAGGACAACCATACTTACCAGAAATTAAACTATTAGTATTGATTACATCAAATTTAATAAATTTATTTAAAAATTCTAAAGTTAAATTTAATCCTCCTTTTAAACGAACAGAAAAAGTAAAAAATAAATATTTATCACCTTTTAAATTATTCATTTTATAAAAAACATTTTTAAATTTTGCACCATCATTCACAATAGACGAACAAAAATCTAAATCCATATAATTAGATAAATAATTTTCAATATTATCTTTTTTAACTATTGTATTATTAGAATTTAAATCTATTAATACAATTTTTCTAGGATTAGAATTATTTAATATTGTTTTTCTATACTTTAAATAATTTGGCCCAGCTAAACCAATAAAAGTATTGTATTTAGGAGGCAATTGTTTAAATAAATTAGATTGAATTAATCTTTTTATTTCTACATTTTCATATGTTTTCATTCACTTATTTTATTTAAAAATTTATCAATTCGAGAATCATCATAAAATGGGTCACAACTAGAACTTCTAATAGAATCTGCTAATTGAGGATTCATCTCATATAATTCATTAAAATACATTTGACCTTTTCTTAAAAAAGCACTATTAGAATTTTCAACTTTTTCTTTTAAACTATCTACTTGTTGTTTAGTTAATTTAGTAGGAGTTTGGTTTAACAATTCTCGTTGAACAGCAGCTTCTTTGTTTTGAATTTCAAATAGTTTATAACTAAATTCTTTTTCAATTCTAACTGTATCTTCATGTACTCTAAAATAATCCATAGTATACATAAAAGAATTATCTAAATACTTATGCCACCATTTATTTAAATTAACAAGTTGTTTATAATTAACACAAGATTTAATAACTCTAATAATATATTCAATATCACGAGTATATTTTAATTTACGTTCAGATAGTTTTCTTCTTTTTGATAGTTCAATTCGATACCAAATGTATAACCCAAGTAAAATAATAATTATAATGTATATCATAATTTTTAATTTAATTTGTTATTTATAACTTCACTATCATGAGACTCTTCACCCCAAGCTGTAACAATTAAATAATGTTTAGAACGCCTGAATATTACAGGACAAAGAACAATAGGATCTTTAATTTCAATCTTCTTTTTAACTAATTTTTTACCATCAAGTTCCAAATCAGTAATATCAAATTGATTTAAAGGAGCACAAATTTCAAGAGGGCATTTTTCATAATATTCTTGAGAAAAAGTATATTTAGGAGGAGTTTTTTGAGCTTCTAAATAATTTATATACTTATTAAATTGTTTATTCATGTTTCTCATTGTTGTTATTGTATAAGAAATATAACATGAATCTTTTTCATCAATATTAAACTTCTCCATTTGTTCTAAATTCTCAAGAGGAATGTTACCTCTAAAGTTTTGAACTTCTGAATAAACTAATCCATATTGATTACAAATTCTAACAACAGATTCCTCTGTAATGAATTTATATTCTGGATAATTTACTGAAAAATAATTAATAGCTGCAATTAAATCTTGTTTCACTAGATTTTCATGTTTTAATGCTTCAATTCTAGCAATTTCTAATTCAGCTTCCTGTATTTCTGGAGTATTTTTAAATCCTAATTTCTCTAATCTAGCTTTTTTATCAATCAATTCTTGTTTATAAACAACAATACTATTTTGATTTTTAGCTTGACTTAATAAATTATTAACTTCAGAATAAAAACTGTTGTGAATTTCTTCAATTAGTGCTACATTATCTGCAACACTAATTGAATTATTCTTAACAGTAGATTTGTTTCTACTAAATAGTCCCATTATAAAACACTTTCTTTAATAATTTGATAACGATTAGAAGCATATAAAGATTTTAAATCTTGATACACATCAATAACATCTAAATCATGAATATTAGCAAAAATTTGATTGATAATACCTAAGTTGTAACCATAATAATGAATACAATTAGGAACATTTTCAAATTTATCACCAGCTCTTGATAGATAATCATCTTGAGCATAAGTATTAACATCCCAAACAACTACTACTCCATTCCAACCATACTGACGCATTTTATTCATGAATCTATTCATAGACTCACCTGCTGTACGATCAGAATTCATATCACCATCAGATACTACAATTATTACAGGATACTGTTGCAATTGTTCAATTCGATGTTGTTTAAATGTTGGGTCTTCATTAATCCAAGATTCAAATTTATCAGCTACAGTTGAAAAATAAGTACCTCCCATATCAGAATTTACAAATTTAGTGATATTATTAAAGTTCCAACTAAATGGCATAACTCTGTCAATAAGTTTATCAACACTTACAGATTTACTTGACATAAATCTATTTGTTTGAGTAGTTCCTTTAGAATTATCTGTAACAAAATCACAACTACTACCAAACCTAACTAACATGTTATCTAAATCTGGTGAAGGATTTTTCAACATTGTTACTGTAGTTAATAGACGAGCAATAAATGTAGGTAAACCTTGCATTGAACCACTACAATCACTAATTACAAGAACAGGAACTTCAAATTTAATCTTATCCATAATAGATTGAATAACTAAATCATTAGCTTTCCCACTCATTAAGTCTTTCAATTGATCCATTAAAGAAGTAGCACCAGTAGTTACTTTTGCTTCTTTTTTAACTTGTTGAAGTTGTTTTTTATCTTCAACACTTGCAGTTCCTTGTCTTACTTTTTCAGTAAGTTCACGTTGTTCTTCTTGTTTTTTAGCTTTGAAATCAATCCAGTTATTATACCAAATTGCTAAATCAGCTCTAGAATCTTTATTAAACCATTTTGCTTTAGAAACTCCTCCCCCATCAAATAAATGACGTTGAATACGATAACGAGCACCACTAGGACATTCGTTAAGAAGTTTAAAGAATTGTTCTTTATCAAGATTACAAATTTCTTTAGTACTAAATAATACAGATTCAAGGTTTTGGTTATACTCTTTCTTAAACTCCTCCAATCCTTTGAATTGAATATTTTTAGGATGATATATAACTTCCCAATTCATTATTTCAGATAATATACGATAAAGATTAACTTTAGTTTGCATATTGTCTTTAGTAATTGGTTGGAGGTCACGAGTACCTGATTTTTCTTTAGTTTTAGCATCAACTTTCTGACGTTTAGATAAACGAGGTTTAACTAACCATTTAGCAAGCATTACTTTATCAATGATTGAACCATTTTTTAAACGATCAGCTATAAATTCAGCAACTTTATTCAAGTCATGCTCTTTAAGAGCTGAATAAGTATCTGTTTCTGCGGTATCAACATTCTTTTTACCTTTAGTAGTTCTTACTTGCAAAGCAAGAATAGCAAACCAAGATATAAATTCAGTAATAATACGATTAAACATAAACTTGTAATACTGAACAGATTGATTCTTACGAATCCATGATAGAATCCACATCATTTGAGGACGACATGCTTCACCACCATTATCAACATCCTGTTTAAAGATATTATGTTTACGATTAGTAATATCACCGATTGAAAAGCAAATAATGAAAAACGCTTCACGAAGGGTTTTATCATCTTTACATTCTCTCCATGCATTATCTAATAAAATAAACATTTGAGACTTTGAACCAACTGATTTAGCAGAGTTCAAAAGATTTTTAAGTGCAGTTTTACCATAAAATGGATTGTCATTTACTGCGGACATTTTTACTTGTAGTGACATAATTGTTTTGTTTAATTGTTGTAAGTAAAAAATTGTTTTATTCTGAACAAGGTATATAATTCATAACATAGTCTTTAGCTTCTTGTTTAGATACTTTAAATTTATCATGATTAAAAATTGTAATATTACTACAATTCACTGAATCTATAATCTTACAAAGTATTTCTTTCAATTCATTATTACTATGAAAATAACCGCCTTCTTCATAAGAATCTACCAAATCTAAAATTTTTGAATCATTAATAACATATGCTTTAATCGTTCCCCATTTCAAACCAAGAAAATCTTCATTATCAGATAATCTTAAAAATTCTTTAAAATCTAAATCGTCTAAATCGTCTAAATTTGTTTTCATAATTGTTTTATTTAATAATTGTTTTATTTAATAATT
>CAZEEN010000101.1:0-211 GCA_964511115.1 uncultured Paludibacter sp.
GTATATCCTTTTTTTTCTTCTTTTCTTTTTCTTTCTCTTTTCTGGGGGTAAAAATTATTTGCAGGGGGTAGTCCCTTGTTTATTAACCCTTTAATCGTTATCCTCATGTGTAGCTTTATTTTGAAGTCTTATAATCAGAAAGATGAAATCAGAAAATCGCATTTCTTTATCCTTAACAAAGGAAATAATAGCGGAAAACCGCTTGCCTTAC
>CAZEEN010000101.1:464-11830 GCA_964511115.1 uncultured Paludibacter sp.
AGGCACTCAAATTATTGGAAGAAAGGGAGCAGAATCTAAAAAAAACACTTCGAGTTGTCAGCGAGTACAAGCAAGCGTTTGTTCGCCAATTCTTCAAAAATGCAGGGGTGTAAAAGCCCTTGCAAAAGCAACTAAACGCAATCAGCAGCAAGCTAAACTCTTTCTGTGTCAGCTATATAATTGCAATATATCTTTACATTCGGATAAGGGAAAGTCCGTATTTGAGCCGTACCAAGTCCAAGTAATCATATTTATTAACTCCATAAATTTTTAAGGTAATGGGAAAGATTAATTTAGGTATTTTAGGAAGTTTCTCAGGTAAAGTGGGAAACGTCGTAGGTGGTAGCTGGAAAGGAATCAGCTACATGCGCGCTAAGGCTTCTTCTGTAGCCAATCCCCGCACTGATGGTCAAATGGGCCAACGCAGCAAATTTGCTTTAGTATTGGGTATTTTGAAGCCAATCACTGGCTTTATCCGTGTAGGCTACAAACGCTACACAACCAAACAAACAGCGTTCAATGCTGCCATGTCGTACATTCTCAACAACGCAATCACGGGAACTTTCCCTGATTTCAGTGTTGACTTGTCCAAAGTGTTGGTTTCTCGTGGTAACCTTACTACGGCTTCAAATGCCGCAGTACTTGCCACAGGTGGTTCAATTGGTTTGACTTGGGACGACAATTCCAGTGCAAACATGGCTAACGCCACCGACAAAGCGTTGGTATTAGTGCTGAATCCACTTCGTGCAGAAGCAGTTTATGAAACTGCTGGAAACGCTCGAACCACCGGAGCTCAAGAAATTGCAGTTCCTGCGGAATGGTTAGGCGAAAGTGTTGAAGTGTTCCTTGGGTTTATCACCGAAGACGGCAAAGATCTTGCTAACAGCGTTTATTTGGGTTCTGTAGAAGTTGCTTAGGCGTAAGCAATAACTATTTTCTTGCTGACAAATCCCGCTCATTCGAGCGGGATTTTTTGAATACACTAATTTAAAAATCAAATCAAAATGAAATTACTTTTTATACCGTCCATAATGAATAAAGACTGGAGCCACTTAAATGGACTCTTGGCAGTTTTAGCAGTCTTATACTCCTGCGTATTTGTATCCGTACTCATTGACCTATTTTTCGGAGTAAAGCGAGCTAAACAATTGAAAGTGGTCCGTACAAGTTTCGGCTATCGCCGTACTATTACAAAATTGACCAGTTACTTTGGCTTAATGATAATGCTAACTATTGGTGACATAGTCGCCAGCGTTGTGTTTGAAATGCCCTATTTTACGGTTGTTGGTGCGATTGGGATTGTCTTAATAGAGGCGAAATCCGTGTTTGAAAACCTCAGGCAGGAGAATAAAAACGTTGATGATATCCAAAAGGTATTGCTGAAGATCTTTGAAAACAAAGAGGAAATACAAGCACTCATTTCATTCTTAAACTCAAAGAAACAGGAGGAATAAATATGAAATCGAGAGGACTTCGGAACAATAATCCATTGAATATCCGGCACAATGCCGATAATTTTAAAGGAGAAATCAAAGGTAGAGACAAGAGTTTTAAAACTTTCTCGTCAATGCCTTACGGCTACCGTGCCGGCATTGTAATCCTCGGAACGTATCTTTCACGAGGATTAAACACAATCGAAAAGATAATAACCAAATGGGCACCACCCACCGAAAACGAAACAGAAAACTATATTTCCAGCGTTGAAAGGTGGTCGGGCATTCCAAGAAACAAACAACTGACCGCCATTGATGGCTCTGACTACATTCTGATTGTTGCGGCCATGAGTTTTGTGGAAAACGGACAAAACGCTGACATTTCAGCAGTACAGGCAGGATTCAATCTACAAACTAAAATTAAGATCCAATGAAAAAGATACTTTTCTTCACAGTAATAGCAACGATGTTGCTTTCCTGCAAATCGGTAAAATACATTCCGGTAGAAACAACAAAAATTGAATACCGGGATAATTTCGTCAAAGACTCAATTTTCCGTTACGATTCAGTTTTTGTCAAGGAGAAAGGCGATACGCTAATTCTGGAAAGGTACAGCTATCTATACAAAAACAAGATTGTCAAAGATTCAATCTTTATCAATGATACAATTCGCGTTCCCTATCCGGTGGAAGTGATCAAACAGGTAAAAGCCCCATTGACAGGCTGGCAAATTTTCCAAATCTGGTGCGGTCGTATTTCTCTAATCGTTTTGTTGCTTATTGGCGTTTACTTACTGTGGCGATTAAAGCAGTTCTAAGGCAGTTTTCTACTAAATCAAATCTCACTCATTCGAGTGGGATTTTTTGTTCTAATACAGTCCAATATGTCCAAATAAGTACTATATTTGCACGGTATTTATGCTGTTTATTTTTATCTATCAAAATACACTTAAATAACGTATTATCAGCAATTTGATTTTTATTTATATCGATTTTTTATTTGTTTCATATTTGCAACATGCGCTTGTAAGTGCCTGATATAATGCAATAATCACTTTTGAAGAAGTAAAATAAGGACATCTAACCCCTAAAGGGGAATTCTATAAGAAATACCCCAATCTGAATTATTTCAGGTTGGGGTGTTTTTTTTATTCGAATGATTGAAATTAAGCCGGAGCAAGTTAGTAGATTGCAATAGTTTTATTTTATCAGTGTTTGCATAAATTCCATTCCTCGTAGTAAGCCATAGCTTCCTTTTTCTGCAGCAAATTCATCATAAACCAATACACTATCAGGAGTTTCGTTCGGACGATAAATGATAAATGGTACTGGTTTGTTGGTATGTGTTTTAATGCCACAAGGTGTAGGATGGTCGGGCAAAATAGCAATGGTAACCGGCTCATCCCATGTCGATACTTCGTCCCAAATTGGCTTTACAATGCGCGCATCCAAAAATTCTATTGTTTTTATTTTCAAGGGTACATCGCCTTCGTGTCCGGCTTCGTCGCTGGCTTCGATATGTAAATATACAAAATCGTCGGTTTTAAGAGCTTCGATAGCAGCTTGCGCCTTTCCTTCGTAATTGGTGTTCCATAGTCCTGTAATTCCTTCTACCTCAATCACTTTCAATCCGGCATACACGCCAATTCCGCGAATTAAATCCACCGCCGAAATTACCGAACCACTTTTCAGATTATAAAGTTCGAGCAGTGTTTTCATATCGGGTTTATAGCCCGGCGACCATGGCCATATACTGTTTGCTTTGTCTTTTCCAGCGGCTGCACGTTTTAAGTTTACAGGATGATTTTCGAGTAATTCCTGCGATTTCAAGATTAAATCATTCAATAAAACAGCGGTTTCTTTTGCTTCGTCATTTTCGGTTTGTATCATTACCTCGGTAAATGCTGTTCCGGGAACATCGTGAGGCGGTGTACATTTCAACTGTTTTTTTCCACCTTTTATTTTCACTAAATGACGATACGAAACGCCCGAAAAGAAATTAACTTGCTCGTTTCCAAGTTCTTTCTGCAAAAAAAGAATCAACTCTTCGGCTTCTTCATTGCTGATATGTCCGGCTGAGTGATTCTTTATTTTTCCATCGGCGATGCAAATTAAATTGCATCGCATGGCCATCTCGCCATCCTCGATAGCTACACCCATACTTGCCGCCTCCAACGAGCCGCGCCCTTCAAATACTTTGGGTACATCGTAACCCAAAACGCTCATATTGGCAATTTCGCTACCCGGAGCAAAGCCCGCAGGAATTGTATCGAGCAAACCGCTACGACCCAATGCTGCCACTTTGTCGATAGTTGGTTTGTTCGCTGCTTGTAAGCAGGTTTTATTGTTTAGCGATGCAATAGGCTCATCTGCCATTCCATCACCGAGTATTATTATGTATTTCATTAATTATGTTTTTACTAAATTTTTATCATTTAGTGTTTTTCTGAAATCTCTCTCAAAAAGTTTGGACAAAAATCAAAACCATTTTCCCAAGAAATTCCTCCTAATTCATCGATATTTACTTTTTCAAAATATGATTTTTCTAAAAGTTTGGCAGAGATACCATCTTTAATGAATGGACGCAAATTAATTAAAGCATCTTTATTGTCAGAAAATTTTATCCAAAGAATATAATTTTCAAGTGGTTTTATAGCAATAATTTTTTCCATAAAAGCGACTAATTTCTGGCATATCAGTTTCGGGTTACAAAAAATCTTTATAGTCTGCTAATGCTTCTTCAAATTTCTTTACAGCTGCTTCAAGCGTTGTATAGCTTTCACCTCCAGCAGCATTTAAGTGTCCACCTCCATTAAACAAATCGGCAGAAACTTTGTTTGCCGGAAAAGTGCCCTGCGAGCGCAAGGAGATTTTAATTTTATCGTGGTCTTCACGCATAAAAACTGAAAAAACAACTCCGTCGATGGAAAGCGGCATGTTTACTAATCCTTCTGCATCACCATTCTGGAAATTAAATTCCTTTAATTCACTTAACGACAACGTTATTAACGCAGCTTTATATTCGGGATAAACCTTCATTTTTTTATAAAGCGCATAACCCATTAATCGCATTCTATCGGCCGAGTAGTTGTTAAATACGCGCCGGTAAATATCATCTTTATCAACACCGAGTTTTATCAACTCGTTGATAATGGTGTAAATTTCGGGTTTGTTGGAGTTGTAAGTAAATGCACCGGTGTCGGTCATCATGCCCGTGTAAATACATTCGGCACAAGCCAGATTTATTTTCGAAAAATCACCCAATCTGCATATCAATCTGAAAATCAATTCGCTGGTCGACGAAATTTCTGGATACGAAATGGTTACTTTGGCATAATCGCCCGGATGTAAATGGTGGTCGACTAAAATTTTTGGAGCAGCAGCATTCATAATTGCCGTTTCCATTTTTGCCATGCGGTTAGGCACATTAAAATCTAGCGTAAAAATCAGTTCGGCATTGGTAATCATTTCATCGCAAACCGATTTTTTTTCTTCGTATACCAACACACATTCCGAACCGGGCATCCACGATAAGAAGTTAGGAAAAGCAGTAGGGACAATCACAACAGGCTCTTTTTCAATGGTCATCAGATAATGCCACAGCGCCAACGACGAACCCATAGCATCGCCATCGGGTCCAACATGAACCACAATCACAATTTTTTCAGCCTTATTCAATTCCTTTTGAGTCCTGTGAATCAGGTCTTCAGCTATTATTTTTGAAATCATAACGATGCTTAGTATTTAGAGTGCAAAAGTAATAAAAAAATGGCAGTTTCTAATGCTGTTTTTTGTAAACGAATGCCCCTTCTTCGGCAATGGAATAAAAAGCGATGGACTTGTCGACACAAGCTTTTCGAATATTTTCGGTATACCAAGGCGAAATGCTCTTGTCTACTATAACTGTTTTAGGATTAATATTCTCAAAAAGATTAATTGCTTTTGGCTTGGTTTTGTTGCCAATTATCAATAAATCTACTTCCAAAGGCTTGGCGGTAGTTTTATTTTTCCATAATTGCTCTGTTGCAATTAATATTCGTTTGTCTGAAAATATTGCATAATTATTCTGAAAATAATCATTCGATTTTATCGTGTCGGGCATTTCAATTTTATTCATTTTCCAATACTGACCTGCAATTTTTGAAAGTTCTTCACTGTTGGTGGAATAAATGTAATTCTTATCTCGAGCAATGAAATTAATGTGTAGGTTCTTGGATGAAGAATATACAATGATTTTGTCGGAATGTAAGGTGTTGTAAGTCGTTTGTAAGGATAAAAGCGAAACAACGAAAATACACAAAAGACCAATTAGTAATGGACTTGCTTTTTTTGTATAAAAATACAGCGAAATAAAAGTAATGGCGCCAACCATGGCAAGAACTTGTGCGAAATTGAGAGTCAGTAACGCAACAGAAAATGGCAAATGATGAATTTCGACAATACAGAAATTGAGTGCCACTAAAGACCATTTGAGTAAAAGGGCAATAAATGTGGCTATGGCAGGTATAAATGATATTGCCAAAAGTGTGATTGCCAGATAAATAACGATAGTTGAAAGTGGTATGGCCACTAAATTAGTGAGTAAAAAATAATTAGGGAATTGCTGGAAATAATACAGTGTAAATGGTAGCGTACCAATTTGAGCAGCAACCGAAACGCTTACTAAATCGCGCAGCCAACGCAGAATTTTATTTCGGACGGGTAGGAGGGCTGCAAAAGGTTTCTGGAAAATAACGATACTTATTACTGCTGCATAACTTAGCTGAAAACCAATGTTGTAAATGAAATTTGGTTGAATTAGCAGCATTAAAAATGCCGACATAAAAACGGTATTGTAAATCTGCGATTTCCGTTCGAGCGAAGTGCCTATAGCTACAAACGAAAACATAAGCGCCGACCGAACCACCGAGGGCGACATGCCGGTTACAAATGCGTAAGTCCAAAGAAATAAAACGATTAGAGTGGCTCGCATAAATAATTGCAGGCGATTTTTCTTTAGAAAACTCAGTAAAAATGCAATAACAACATACACAATTCCGACATGCAGTCCGCTCACCGAAAGTATATGCATAGCGCCCGAAGCACTGTAACTTGCACGCAAATCGGGACTCAACTCGTCGGTGTAACCAACGGTAAGAGCAGCCAATACAGCAAATTCGTAGTCTTTTATTCCGTAGTTTTCATAAATGGCTAGTAATTTGGACCGCACAATATTGGCTTCTCTACGTATAGAAAATGGAAGAATTGTGGTTGTTTTATACCAATCGGCGGCATTTATGTAGGCAGTAGCATGAATGTTATTTTGTTTGAGGTAAGCTGCATAATCGAATCCGCCGGGGTTTTCGGCACCGGGAGGTTTTTTAAATTCAGTTCTCAATATCAACTCATCACCCAGTAATATATTTTTTGCCGATTCACTTTTTTCGAAGTAAACAACGGCATTTCCTGAAGCTATTTTCCATTCGTTTTGGTCTAAAAATTTGTTGAGTTTTATCTCACAGCGATAGGATTTTGGTTTTTCCACCGTTGCCGAATTTACGGTTACCAGAAATGTTTTTCGCTCGCCCAACGGGTAAAACGCACTTTTCGATTCGGAAAATAAGCAAAGTACATAGCCCAAGTTAAATAGCAAAAGAAATAAGCCACTTCCAAATAACCAACGAAAACGGTATTGAGTTCCAGTGTTTTTCAGAAAAAACGAAGTGAAAACCATTACTATAGCTAATGTAGTAATAATGATTAAAGTCAGGTTCGTGATTTGAAAATACCGAAAAGTGATAATTCCGGTCAGTAATGCTAACAATAACCTGAAAAAAGGTGTTCGTTGCAGAAAATTCATAGGGTTAAAATATAGAAATTAAGAAAATTAAGTAAATTAGAAATTGTGAAATTAACAAATCAACGGCGAAGCCCAATAACGCGAAGCAAATAACGTGCGAAGCACCCAATAACGCCCGCAGGGCAAATAACGGCGAAGCCTCAATAACGCCCGTAGGGCAAATAACGGCGAAGCCTCAATAACGCCCGCAGGGCAAATAACGGCGAAGCCTCAATAACGCCCGCAGGGTAAATAACGGCAAAGCCCTAATAACGTGCGAAGCACCCTAAGCGTTTTTAAGGTCAATAATCATTTGTTGCGGATTGGGAGCATTGTAAACGGTACTTCCGGCAACTAACACATTTACGCCATGCGCAAAAAGTTTGGGTGCATTTTCGAGTGTTACTCCACCATCAATCTCTATCAGACAATCGGGATTTAGTCTGTCAATCATTTCTTTCAGTTCGTCGACACGATTGTAGGTTTCTTCGATAAATTTTTGTCCACCAAAACCTGCAAAAACCGACATTAATAACACCATATCCACTTTATCAATAAATGGTTCGAGTACGCTAACAGGCACATCAGGATTGATGCAAATGCCCACTTTTATTCCTTCGGCACAAATAAGGTCGATTACTTCTTGCGGATTTTCGGTAGCTTCGTAATGAAAAGTAAGCATTCCTGCACCCGCTTTTGCAAAACGTTGAACGTATTTTTCGGGTTGTACAATCATAATATGTACATCGAGCATTTTGCGGCAATGCTTTTTCACAGCTTCAATAACCGGAAAACCAAACGAAATATTTGGTACAAACACACCATCCATTACATCGAAATGCAGCCATTCTGCCTCACTGGCATTTATCATTTCGCACATGGTTTGCAGGTTGCCAAAATCGGCCGAAAGCATCGAAGGGGAAATTATTTTTGTCATAGAAATATTTTATCAAATGAATATAACTAAATTACTTAATTTGTAAAATTTAATCTTTTGCAGTCCGCAACTCCCTCTCCTCAAGGAGAGGGTTGGGGTGAGGTCAGTTTTGCAAAAGTAATAAATTTAACGCAAAGGTTAATATGATTTTGCCTTTTCGCCACGTAAAATCCGTAAACCGGCAAGCGCCAATGCTTCCATTTCGTCCTCGCCGGGGTAGATGACTAAATGTGCTATTGGTGAAATCAATTTTTTTATAAAATTCACAACAAAAATGTTATGAGCAATACCGCCAGTTAGTATTACTGCATTTATATTTCCTTCGAGGGCAGCTATCATCGCGCCAATTTCTTTTGCAACATTGTAAGCCATAGCTTCGAGAATTAATTTGGCATGTTGGTCGCCGTTGGTAGCGCGCAATGTAGCTTCTTTGGCATCATTGGTGCCTAAATGGGCTACCAAACCTCCTTTCCCAACAAGCATTTTTTGTATCTGTTCTTTGTTATATTCACCCGAAAAACACATATTTATCAATGCGCCTGCGTCGATAGTTCCAGCACGTTCGGGCGAAAACGACCCAAAACCATCCAAGGCCTGATTCGTGTCAATCACTTTTCCTTTTCGGTGTGCCGCTACCGAAATACCACCACCGAGATGGGCGATGACTAAATTCAGTTTTTCGTAACTACTACCAATGCTTTTCGCGTATTTTCGACTTATAGCTTTGTGATTCAGCGCATGAAAAACCGAACGACGTGGAAATTGCGGCAAGCCACTTATGCGAGCAACATCCTGCAATTCGTCCACCACCACAGGGTCGGCAATAAAAGCGCGACAGTCTGGAATGTTTTGCGAAATTTCGCGAGCCAACATAGCACCAAGGTTGCTGGCATGTTCACGACCGGTTTTCATGTCGTCAATCATCGCATCGCAAACTTCGTAAGTCCCCGATTCAACGGGGCGCATCAATCCTCCACGACCAACAATGGCACTGAAATCATGTAAGTTTATATTTTCACCAGCCAAGGTTTTTAAAATAATTTCTTTCCGAAATTCATATTGGTCAAAAACGCTTTTAAAACCTGCCAATTCTTCACTCGTATGCCGAATGGTGTGTTCGCATTGAAGTACATCATCGTTGTAAACCGCTATTTTAGTAGAAGTTGAGCCGGGATTGATGGAAAGTATTTTATACATAGGTTGATGTGGTGATGTGATAATGTGTTGATGTGATAATGTGTTGATGTGATGATAAGATGAAAGAATTGTATTTATTAATTCGTGAAATTTGTGAAATTCGTAGTTAAAAAAAATGCGTTGTTTAAGTTGTATCCCTTTTGCGTTCGGGATTTTTGGCAATAAAATCTTTCCAGCCAGTGTATGCTTTGCTCGATTCGGGTCGACCCAATTGCAAAAAATGGCAATAGGCAGCTGCTAAACCATCGGTTGCATCGAGTTGAGGTAACATTTGTTCCTGTGGAATATTTAAATAACGGCGAAGCATATCAGCCACTTGTTCTTTCGAAGCGCTTCCGCTTCCAGTTATAGCCATTTTAATTTTCAAAGGCGCATATTCGGTTATCGGTACGTCGCGATACAAAGCCGCCGACATTGCCACACCCTGCGCACGACCTAACTTTAGCATCGATTGTACATTTTTGCCAAAAAAAGGTGCTTCAATAGCCATACAATCGGGGTGAAACTCGTCGACCAACGATAATGTTCGTGCAAAAATGCGTTGTAATTTGAGGTAATGGTCGGTGTATTTTTTTAAATCGAGTACGCCCATTGCCAGCATTTCGGTTTTGTTCCCGTTTACTTTTAGGATGCCGTAGCCCATTATCGTCGTTCCCGGGTCAATACCAAGTATAATTGTTTCTTTGTTCATTATTCAATAACTTCGAGAACGGTTGAGAAAAACTGCACATCATTTCCAAATGCTTTTTGAAAATTCTGCTGAAATTGGGTGGCATTTTGTTTGTGCCAATTCATAAGCGTTGGCATATCGGCAATATGAAATTGAACGGAATACGAAACACCCTGTTCGTCTTCGCTACCAACAATTTTTGCTATTTGAGGCCGACTAAACTGCTCGTCGGCTAACATAAACGGAATGTGATGAAGTTGTATCCATTCGAGCCAACTGTTTGAAATAGAGCTCGAAACTTTGTATGTGGTGTTGAATATGAGCATAGATGCAATTTTTTTTTGAACAAAAATACAACTAATTTCCAAAACTTATGTATCTTTGCACCGCAATTTCAAAATCAAGTACGGGGGTTTAGCTCATCTGGCTAGAGCGCGACACTGGCAGTGTCGAGGTGACCGGTTCGAGTCCGGTAATCTCCACAAGCTTGAAAATCAAAGGATTAGATTAGCTGTTGGCTGGTTTAATCCTTTTTTGTTTATAGAAATTGCATTAATTAGCATTAAAAAATAGATAATTGAATGGAAATTAATATAATTACATTCAAATAAATATTATATTTGCCACTCAATTTAATTTTATGGATTATGAAGACAGCAACAAAAAAAAATACTACTCCCAAAAACGAAAGTAGTAAATCAGATTTAAAAGAAAAGGCAGAAAAGAAATTATCTGCATTTGGTAAATTTATGCTTGAAAACCAGGGAATGATTGAAATTATTGATATGAAAGCAGTAATGCGTTAGTTATGAGATATTTGATTGATACAAACATACTAGTTTTCTCTTTGTGTAATCAAGAACATTTTATAGCTTCTAATGTTGCTGAAATTCTTGAAGATTTCGAAAATACAATTTATGTTAGCTCTTCAAGCGTATTTGAAGCTTTACACCTCTATCAAAATGGAAGAATTAAAGCTAAATATAAAAATATTAATGAATTTATTCAAGTTCTTCAAAGTCAACTTTTAATACTTCACACTAAAACCGAACATTTTGATACGTTTTCAAAATTACCATTGATTAACGGACACAACGACCCTATTGACAGAATAATTATTGCTCAGTCGATAACCGAAAAAATACCTTTAATAAGTTCGGATACTAAATTTAAGTATTACAACGATTTAGATTTTATATACAACGATAAAAACGCTCGTTGAAAAATTAAAATATGCCTTTTTAGCTCAGCTGGTAGAGCAATTCATTCGTAATGAATAGGTCTGGGGTTCGAGTCCCCAAAAAGGCTCAAA
>CAZEEN010000102.1:0-8846 GCA_964511115.1 uncultured Paludibacter sp.
GACCACGAAAACAAACGAATTACAGTAGATTTGCCGGCGGGGTTGCTGGAGTTGTAAAGATACTATGCTAATGGCTACAAAACTTTAGAATAATCACGCAAACTCCAGTATTATTCGTAGGTTAATATTCAATTGTAAATACAAAGGCTTTGTCTTACTAATGCAAAGAAACCATCTCGAACTTGTCAGGATGGTTTCTTTTGCAAAAAGTCTTAACTAATAAATTACTTTATAACCTTCAAAGTAGCTGTATTTGTGCCTTAAAATTTCAGAATATAACTTCCTTTTTTCACATTTACAGTCATTTCGCTTTTACCTGAAGTTGAGAGTTTGTAATCACCATTATAGTCGGTGTGCTCGCCAATCAGGTTTACGCGACCATGTGAAAAATACGTTGCATCGGCTGCTTTGCCTTAAGTAGCTTCGAAGCTGCTTTTAATTCTGTTACTGTCATAATCTTTTTTATAAGTTGGTGTTGAAAATTTAACCCGCAAAGTAACAAAAAAACTCAGGCAGTATTCGCAGTCCGATTTTGTTACTCCGACAACACAAACCATTGATTTGAATCTGTTTTCTTCGTAAATTTTATTTCTGTTGGATTTAATTTTGTAGCTGTTGTAAGCGTGTAATTCGATGCGAGCAATGCGATAAAACTGTTTAGTGCAGGTACATCATTCAAAAACTGAACTCCTTTTGTATCGATAGTCATTTTTTTTGTTATCGAAATAGCATCTTTAGCCGTTTGTGCTATTTCCAAATCAATTTTACCCTCCGTTTTGGTTGTTACTTTGCTGTATGATACAGTAAGTATAAATCGATTAATGAAATACGAAATGGAAAGTTCCAAATCATCGGCAATGTATGTTGATTTAAATCCTTCGAGTACAGCATTGTAAGTAGTTTTTAAACTGGAACTCATTTTCTCGGGATCGATATTCCAAACCAAAATATTATTAATAGCAAAGGGAGCTAAATCGTCGGTTCCACTTAATTTGTATTCGGGGTTTTCGACATTTACCAAAGCCGAATTGTCGGCATTTAATGTAAAATTTTGAAACGAAACTCCTTCAATTTCAACTTTATCCTGAAGTCGGATGCCTTGTTTTGTAACAATAAACGGAACACGTGTAGTGGTTGTAGAGCCTTCTTTTTTCATTAAAAAGACATGTTTGTATCCCTCGGAAAACGAATAAGTACTGTTTTTTATAGTCATTGTTAATTTTGGTGCGGTAGTCGAAAATAGCAATTTATCCATATTCGTTATATCCTGAAGATAGGTTGTCCAGTTTGTATTGTCGCTCAGTTTGGTGAGTACAATTACCGATTTGTGTTTTTTACCTTTTAAAATAACTTGTTGTTCAGAGTTTTTCAGCACTATAAATTCGTAATCGCCCTCTAAACCGTATCCGTCAGGGTTTTCGGGATTCGAAAAACGATGCAGTACTTTATTGAATGTGTTAAAGGTAAGCACCGAACCATAATCGGAAACGAGTTCAAATAAGCAGGAATCTTTTTCGTACGCCATGTTTTGAGTAAGTTCACTTTGTGAGGCAATGAGTGCCATTCCATTTTTCTGGAATTTAACTAAAAGCGTATAGCCAGCGTTTGTTGGATTTGCAAAATAAGCCATTTCCCAGCCGTTTGTAGCGTTGGTCAAATTTGTATAGCTATCGCTCATAGATTTGTTTAAACGCTCAGCCGGCGTAAGTTCAAAAATATCTTTTTCTTCGTATTTACAGCTACTCAAAAAAAGGATTAGTATAAAGAGTGTTTGAATGTATTTCATTTGTTGATGTGTTGATGTGTCCCGATAGCTATCGGGAGTGGTGATATGATGATTCTTGGCTCTTGGTTCTTGCTTTTTTATTTCAAAATTTCAGTAATATTCTCTTGTCGCTTCATTATTTCGGCTCGTAAAGCATCAATGTCGATGCTCCACGAAGCTTTTAACCATTTGCGGGCTATCTCTAATTTGCTTAATATAAGTGCTTTGCCATCAATGCCATCGTCGGGCAATGTAATCAATTGTCCAGTGCTATTATAAGCTTGTCCGTTTTGACTAGCCATTAGTAAGATATTATTCCACTGCGCATCGGTTTTTACAAGGTAGTTGGCAATAATTTCTACAAAATCTTCGCGGTTCTGACTGCCTGCATAGGGTGACACAAAACCTTTTGATGCAGCTTCTGAGTCGGTAATATATTGCCAACCAAGCGGATTGTATTTTCCCTGCGAAATAAGTCCGAATTCTACGGGGTAGTTTCGTTTTTGGTGTAAAATATGGGCAAACTCGTGATGCATGGTTTTAAAATAAAATTCGTTGAGCATTTCCACATCGTTTACATTCAGTGCATTACAGTTGTAAAGTGTAACTTTAAGCCCGCCTTCGGCAGTGCCTAATAATATTGTGCCCGAAATAGGATTGTAAGCGGGCGAACCAATAAGATGAATAATACGAGGTCCGTTTTCCTTCAGAAATTGTGGGTTTACGATAGAGCTATACACATCGAACCACAGGTATTTTACCAGTTTGGCAATCTTTTGCGAATTTTCGAACGAAGCAGGCACCAAATTGTAATCCTGATCGGAACCTACATCCTGCATCCGATAACGAAAATCAAGATTGTAAGGCACTAAATAGGATTCGCGCAACCACGAATCGAATGCATAATTGGCTGCATTTACATCGCGAGTTGTAGTTGTATCAAAAATAGATTTGGTAAATTCATCCTCGGACGAACATGATGCTATTACTGTGGATAATAGTATAATTATCAGATATTTATTTAGATGCATATCTATTTGTATTTTAGGCTGAAATTAATTTATTAGTTTAAATTTACTGTTCGAATCAAACTTTTTTATACCAGGATTTGGTTCAATACCTGCACTTATTACTTCTTGTGGTATTTGAATGGCTCTGCGCGCATCGTTGTACACTAATTTTGTTGCACCACTTCCGGCAATATTGTGTTCAATTTCAATGCCGTAACGTTTTAGGTCGAACCAGCGATAACCATCGAACATAGTTTCGATACGACGGAAATGCAATACGCAATGTATAAGAGGTCGTTGATTAGCTGTAACCGTAAAGGAAGTACTCATTTTATCGTTGTTGAGTGTTTTTACAAACAAACTATTGCTAGCAGTATAAAAACTTCGAATAAGCTGCTCGGTGAGTGTAGTAGGAGCAAGGTGCGATTTATTCCAACGTTCTAAATCGGCTACGGCTTCAGCAGTTCTGTTTAAATAAATAAGTGCCTCTGCCCGGCAAAGCAAGGTTTCGTCGGTAGTGAACTCTGCACGAACCACATGTGCATAACCAATGCCGGCAATTTTGTCGGTGTATTCAAACATTTCGTTTGTTTTTGGAAAAAATACCCCATAATCTTGTTCGCCACTTATATATAACTTTCCATCAAAGCAAGGTAAACTACCAGACCAAGTAGGCCCTTTTCCATAAGTAGAGCCAAACATGGCGGCATCGTTATGCCCGTATCGAGTTCCAAAAATGCGATTAAAAACCGAGGATGTCGGAATTAATAATAAATTGCAAGCATGCTGATAATCAATGTAATCCGTGCCAATAGCCATTGGGTTATCGTAATCTTTCAACCAGTACCGCAACAAGTTTTCGGGGTTTGCACCTAACACTTCATTGCTATAAGTTATAACCTTTTCGTAATCGCGTTTGTATAAAAAGAAACGAGTTGCAAAAGCTGCAGCAGCTTTCCGGTTGAAGTGGTATTTGGGGATTGTATAAGCCATGTCTGAAATCAGCGGAAATCCCTCTTCCAAGTCTTTTTGTATTTTTGCATAAACCGATTGTACCGATTCTCGTTCGTATTTACCCTGAACTACTGTTCCCGGTTCGGTTGCGTAGGGTATTCCCATGTCCAATTTGCTGGCATTTTCATCTTTGTAGGCTTGGCTAAACATATTTACCAATACAAAATGACTGTAGGCTCTACACACCAACGCTTCGCCTTTTTGTGGATTTAAATTCAAATTTGGTTGTTCAATCTTCAATTTTTCGATGGCTTTCAGCGCATTATTGGCTGCAGCAATAGCTGCATAGCAATTTTCCCAAACGTAGGAAGGACTATCTTCTTCTGTCGACGACGAAACGGCATTCCAAGCGTAAATCTCATCGTGCATACGGTCTTGAGCAGCCAAATTAACGGGCAGTATAGCATTGTTATCCACAAAATTATCAGAACTCAATTCGGCAAGTACCGAATAGTTCGCATTGGGATATGCCGATACAAGTAATTGTGCAATTTTAGTTTGCGTATCTACTTGTGTTCTATTGTCGGGCAAAGTACTTAAAAAATCGCTACACGATGTATTGATTGTAAGTATTATTATTCCGAATATTATTTTATAAACTATTTTCATTCCTCAATTATTTACTATAAACTATATACTAAAAACTATAAACTACAAATTATCAAAGTCCCATTCTTAATGAAAACGTAATTTGTTTTGGCACTGGTGTTGAAACGCCGCCGCTGTTGAAAAACTCTGGATCTTGTCCGTTCAGTTTTCGGTCTGCATAGAGCAACATTAAATTTGTAGCCTGTATTTTAAACTGAATACTATTAATTGTAAGCTGCGTAATCCATTTTTTGGGTAAATCGTATGCCAGCGAAATTTCTTTCAAACGTACAAAACCACCATCGGCAATGCGTTCGGTAGAGTAATTGTAGGCATTGTAAGCATATCTTAAATCCGAATTATCGGAATACTGAGGTATACCTACAATGGTTGGGATGGATGTCAGCTCCTCGTCGCCAGGAAGTACCCACCGGTTTTTGAATTCTTTGGGCATGGCATCCAAATCGGAGTATTTTGCCGAAAAAAACGGATTAAGGCGTACTTTATTTCCAAACGAGTAGGTTATAAACACATTCAGTTTTAAGCCTTTCCAAGATAGTGAGTTCCCCAAACTACCGTTGATGGTTGGGTCGGTAGGTCCTTCGTATTTTAAAAAATCAATATCTTTAAACTCCTGAAAATTAATGTCTGTTGTGGTTGTTTTGTTCTCCTGATTCGTAAATGTAGGTATGCCCTCGTCGTTTAATCCCATAAAGGGAATAGAAAACAAAGCCCTTACCGGATAACCTTTAAGCGCATAGCCATTTCCCGAAATTAATTGTATCACATTGGAGCGCGCATCCAATTCTGTAATTCGATTTATGGCATTCGAAAAAATAAAATCGGTAGTCCAGTTAAAGTCCTTCGTTTCAATATTTTTTGTTGTGAGCGTAAACTCCACTCCATGCGAAGCCATTGAAGCCACATTGGCATATTTAGCTATCTGTCCATCAATCCCTTGTGTGTAAATTAAGCCTATAAGGTCAAAATTCTGACGGGTATAAAAATCGGCTTCCACATTTATTTTGTTTTTCAGAAAGCCGAGACTTGTCCCCACATTAAACTCATGCTTTTTTTCGTAAGTAAGTTCGCTATTTTCGGGGTTCTCGATATAAATTGACGACTCCGAAGCGCTGGCTGTAGGTCGCCAAGGCGTTTTGCTTTTATATACAATTTGCGAATTTGTCACAAAATCGGGACCGCGATCGGCTGTAAGCGAATAGGATGTTTTTAGCGATGCAAATGAAAAAATACTTCCAAGCGCAGGCTTAAACCAACTTTCTTCGTGCGCCATCCATGCACCTGATATGTTCCATGTAGGCAGCCAACGGGCAGTGCGCGATTTTCCTAGTTTGTTTGAACCTTCGTATCGAGCTGTTCCATTTAGGGTGTATCGTCCTTTGTACGAATAGGTTGCTGAACTAAAAAACGCCACGTTGCGCGTGTAAGTCGATGAGTTTTGATAATAATCTGAATTTTCTTCTTTGCTTTGCTTGAAAACTTTGGGGTCGAAAAATGGAATTTCGCCATTGTCGTATTGCAATCCCCAGCCTCTGAACCAAACTTTATTGCGGTCGATAGCACTTGTTTCCATACCCCCAAAATAGTTAATTATATGCGTATCGTTAACAGAGGTGTTGTAATTCAGCGAAGCTCTGAAATCAATGCCTCGCATGCCGTAAGCAGTTCGGTTATAAATACCGCCAACGGGTAAGATAGTTATCGGTGGTTCGTTCGGGTTGTCGGGGTCGGTGTACAGTAAAGGATTCCGTTCGGCAATAGTTGCATCTTCGGGGAAAATACCAGCACGGTAGGCATTTGCCTGATTGGAGTTATCTTTAATATGATGTTCTTGCGTAGAAGATTGATATTTGATGGCGGCCAAGACATTAGCCTCCAATCCGCGTTTTATTTTCCAGGTTACATCCGACTGAAATTTTAAGTCATTTACATTCAGGTCTATGTAATTATTATTTAGCTCGTGAAAAATATTAAATGGAGCATAGTTTCGGGTGTAAAATTCCTTGGTGTCGAGCGTGCGTGAAGTGTTTAAGGCAAAACTATATGGATTAATGTCAAAATCACGTTTTACTTCGCCGCTTACCACATCCACATCCTGACTCAATGTTCCGGGAGCGTTTTGCTTGCGGTACGAACCACTCGAAAGCAAATTAATCGAAATGTATTTATTTACATCGTACGATGCATTTACATTGGCCGTGTAACGTTCTACGGCACTCGATTTGGTCCATCCTGGGTCGTCGAAAACCGATAATGAAACATAAAAACGCGCCTTGTCTGTTCCCGACGAAATACTTAACGCATGATTTTGGGTAAGTGAACTGCTGAAAAGCTCTTTGAACCAATCGGTATTGCGGAATTCGGCTTGTTGCAAATAGCCATTGCGAGCAGCTTCCGAGTTCTCCAAGCCAAAACCATCAGTATTATTCTGATTGATAAGATGATACATTTTACCATATACGCCACTATTTGCAGCACCCGCGAGCGTAGTGAATTCCAGCCAACCTTTACGCTCCATTTCCTGATAAATGCCCATTTGTTGTTGCGAGTTCGAAATATTAAATTCGTTGTACGAAGGAATAAGGCGCGAGGTAAATTCACCGGTATAACTGAGTTTGCTAACGCCGGCTTTCCCTTTTTTGGTAGTAATAACCACCACACCAGCCATTGCACGTGCACCGTAAATAGAGGTTGCCGAACCATCTTTGAGTATCTGAAAACTTTCGATATCGTCGGCATTTATTCCGGCAATGGCCGATGAAATAAGCGTTTCGGCATTCCCCGACGACAATGCATCGCTCGATACATCAATGGCATCTTCAACCACCACACCATCCACTACCCAGAGCGGTTTCGAATTCCCGTAAATAGACGTAGCGCCACGAACCCGAATTTTTGGAGCAGTTCCAAATGTGCCCGATACGTTCTGAACCGACACACCCGCCGAGCGCCCTTCCAATGCTCTGCTTACATCAGTTATTCCATCTAATTTGGTTTTCGCTGCATCTAGTTTATCGGTTGCACCGGTAAAAAGCCGCTTGTCCATTTTCATCATGCCCGTTACAACTACTTCATCGAGTTGTTGGGCATCCGATTCCAGAATTATTTTTAAATTTGGCTTAATGGCTACTTCCATAGTTTTCATTCCAACATACGAAACGATAAGTATTTTTGCCGATTCCACTACATTTAGCTTGAATTTTCCATCAAAGTCGGTAATAGTGCCCGATTGTGCATTGCCTTTGATTTGTATTGTCGCTCCAATTATTGCTTCCCCTTTTTCGTCGGTAACAATGCCATTAATTGTTGTATTTTGCGAAAAAGTTAGGGTGCTATATATTAATGTGAAAATTAGTATCCGAAATTTTAGTCTCATATTTATTGTTAGTATCTGAAAATTTTAATCTGAAAAATATTTTGGGGTGACAAAAATACAAAAATAATATCATGATTCTGTGTTTTTATAGGATTTTGGACCCTCAACCTTTTTATATATACGAATTTAGGAATAAATTAATTAACTTTGCTGTCCAAATTTTTTAAAAACAAATTATGAAGAAAATTTTTCAATCAATTCTTTTCTTATCTTTAGTCTTAATTACAGGATTTTTTTCGTCGTGCGAAAAAGATGGAGTAACAAGTATTATCATAAATAAATCGACCCTATCGCAAAATGTAGGACGCATCGATACAATTGTAGTAACCGTAAAATTCACTGGCGAACTAACTAAAACACCTGCAACTTGGGCGATAGCCGACACTAATATTGTGAGTATGGTTACTGAGCTTAAAGGAGCAGTAACAGTAAGCAATTCAGAATCGTCAATCGAAAAGATGCTGGTAATCAAAGCAAAAAAATCGGGGACAACCAAAGTTACACTCACCGCAGGCGACAAATCCATTGATTGCGACGTAACGGTAATTATGCGTAAATTTACATTTACCAAAATTATTGCGAACAATTACGGAGACTCCTACGATGTTGGTACAAACAACTTCGAAATTGTAATCTACGAAAAAACACTATCACTCAACAATTCTGGACAATTTTCAGGTGATGGAAATTTTGTAGTATTGGACTTTAATGTTCCGCTTACACAAAGCTCTATGGCTGCAGGCAACTTCACTCCAGCCGACCTCGAAGATAATCTTGGCGAAGTTCAAACATTTACCCCTGGCTATTATTATGAGGGAAATGAGAACTATTATTTCTCGTTATTTATTAACCGAAAGCAAAACACAGTTACAATAAGTCTGATTTCGGGCGGAACTTACAAAATAACAACCACAGATAATGGTTTCAAAATAGATGGTGAGCTATTGTTGGAAGATGGCGAAGTGGTGCAGTTCGAATATTCAGGAGCTGTAAATGTTGCTGACCAGCGCGATGCTGCTGAAATCAATCCAGTTCTTACACACGGGCTATTGCATTATTGGGGCGATTTTTA
>CAZEEN010000102.1:8856-11788 GCA_964511115.1 uncultured Paludibacter sp.
TACGGCACGGGCGGAAAATCAAATAATTTCTCGGTAAATTTAGCTTCAGCAAGTCTTAACTTTGCCGACACAGCTACTAACGGCGACTTATTAGTATTAGACATAAATGTTCCAATAACTGTAACCGATACAATTCCAAACGGAACGTATAACTTTGTAAACTTCCCACAAGGAATGACACAACTTCCACTATCCGATTTTATTCCTTTCACATTGGTTCCACCATTTTACGATTCGGAAAACAACGAATATGGCACATGGTTTTATGGAGAAGCAAAAACCAAAAAACCGAAAACAGGCTCCATTACCGTAAATAAAACAGGAGCAAAATCGTATCGAATAGAATATAATTTTACTGATAGGTTCGGAGCAACGGTTTCGGGAACTTTCAACGGTAATTTGGAATACACCGATAAAACCAAACTGGCTTCGGTAGTTGGACTTAAAAAAGTAGTAATGAACACTAAATCCAGACTACGATCAACTAACTTCATTCTGCGTACTAGACATTCAGTCATAAATAATTTCAAACAGAATGGTTATTTATAGAAGTAAAAAACAAACAAAAATTATATGTAACCTCGAAATGTAAGAGGCTGTCTCAGAAGTAAGAAGAACGCAAATTACGCGAATAACCGCAAATTTTCACAAATCATAAATATTTATATTTCAATAATTTATGTAATTGTGAATAAATTAAATTTGTGAAAATTTGCGTAATTTGCGTTCAAAAAACTCTTTTGAGACAGCCTCTTATATTATACATGACACCAACTGCATTTTCGAGTTTGTTGACCCCACCTTCAAATTGTGATTTTATTGGATATTTAAATATTACTGTCAAGTATTATGCAATTATTAAAATAGCATTTATATATTTGCATAAAATTTGATTTATGTTTATACAACGACAACTCAGAGATAAATTGCTACACTTAGCAACAAAGTATCCGGTTATTACATTAACAGGAGCCCGTTAATGCGGAAAGTCAACATTACTAAAACAATGTTTTCCCGATTACAAGTATATCAGTTTAGAAGATTTGGATTTACGCCAATTAGCCGAAGAAGATCCGCGAGGTTTTTTGACGAACTTCGGTTACAATCTAATCATTGATGAAGCGCAATATGTACCGAAACTTTTTTCGTATATCCAAACATCTGTTGATACGATAAACGAACCAGGAATGTACATTTTGTCTTGTTCGCAAAATTTTCTACTCATGCAAAATATAACTCAAAGTTTGGCAGGTAGAACCGCAATTTTGCGATTAAGTACATTTTCTATTTCGGAATTAAAAGCAGTTGATTTTTCGTTAGATGTAAATACGTGGCTTTCTAAAGGAGGATACCCGCGAATTTACGATTTCGACATAGCACCTACAGACTTTTATCCAAGTTATATCCAAACTTATATCGAACGCGACGTACGTCTTTTGCGTAACATTACAGACTTAAGTAAATTCAACCGTTTTCTAAAACTTTGCGCCGCGCGAATAGGACAATTGCTTAATATTAATTCGTTGGCCAACGAAGCCGACATTACCGTGCCTACCGTCAATGCATGGCTTTCTATTCTTGAATCAAGTTATATCATTTTTTTATTAAAACCCTATCATAAAAATTTCAACAAACGACTTGTTAAATCACCCAAAATATATTTTCACGATACTGGTTTGGCAAGTTCATTATTGGGAATTACAAGCAACGATCAATTATCAACGCATTACCTGCGGGGCGAAATTTTTGAAAACATGGTTGTTAGTGAATATATTAAATCTCAATATTCCATTGGCGTAGAACCTAATATCTATTTTTGGCGGGATAGCAACCAAAATGAAGTGGATTTATTAATTGAGAGTAAGGGACAACTTTTTGCTATTGAGATTAAATCATCGGCGACTATGAATCCGACTTTCTTTAAAACGTTGAAAATGTTTCAAGCAATGGCCGATTTGCCATCCGAATCATTAACGGTGGTTTATGGAGGTGATGTTGATTATCATACTCAGCAAGGTAAATTTATGTCCTGGAAAAATATTGATTTGGGATGAGATATATCTGCTATATGCTGTGGCTAATTTGGTAATGGGTGGGTAAGATAAATGCACTTTGATTACAAAAACATACCTCAATTGTTGATGCCAATTGAAAACCCACCACTCATGCGGTCGATACAGTAATGATATATTGTTATTTGTAAAATATGGAAAGCGGGAGTTTTCCTTTTAACCGAGCCTAGTCCCGATAGCTATCGTGGAGGAGTAATACGCTTAGCATCGGGAGGGAAGTTTTTTTTACGCAATGGCGGCAGGGTTTATGTCTAAGTTCAAAATTTCAAATAACAATTCCGGTTTTAAGTATTTCGCTCAAAAACCCACTTGCATCATTGTCCTTTTCAATTAAAATAGGTTCAATCCGGTCGTCAATTCCTCTTCGAAGCTTCCAAAGAAGTGGTGCATACGTAAAATAATCATCTTTAACCGAATTAACAATCACTGCAACATCAATATCACTATTATTGCGCTGATTGCCTTTTGCATAAGATCCGTAAAGCACTACTTTATCTACATCGAAATGCTTAGAAACAAGTATTTTATAGCTTGAAAGCATGTTTAAAATTTCTCTGTTATCCATAATTTTAATGTTTTAGTCTTCTCCAAAATGAATTCGCAACGTTCCTTTGTTAAACTTTTCATTCATCTTTCTTTATAAGATGGGTATCTCGCCTCTATATTTAATGGTTCGAGAATGTCTAAAAATTTAGTTTAATCTTTTTCAATTGAACGAGCCCTCTTTTTAATGCCATTGCTTCACTTCTGATAATAAATCAACAGAAACGGTTAATTTACCCCCCTTCGAATCTTTCATCGATTTTGATATTCGATTTTGTCATTCTCTTCGCAGTATTCCATTTTTGCGATTCGATTGA
>CAZEEN010000103.1:0-11687 GCA_964511115.1 uncultured Paludibacter sp.
ATTTTTTAGATACCTCGCTTCGCTCGGCATGACAATGTGAACCGTGTGTTACATTATAAAATGCCTTGTTATTTCGACCAAAGGAAGAAATCTAATTTCATTGTTGCCCTCGCTCTTTAGTCGATTTCTAAGCTCAACAATTTTCTAAATTCTTCTAATTGGGGATTTTTTGCCACCATTTCCATGTAGCGTTGTTCGGGCGTTAAGCTGCGCTGCATTTCCGTTTCTTCGGCAATTTTTGTAGAAATGGTAATAGTGGTATTATTTAGTTGTGCACGTATAAACTGAACTGCCTCACTGAGTAGTCTTTTTGCTTCGCTTTCCTGCATAACGTTATTAACGAGCACAACAAACTCTGTATCAACACTTCGTGTGGGGATATTCAAATTGCTAAAACCAACTCTCTTTTCGTCGGATAATGTTTGCTGAAATTTCTCCCAAGCTGCAAAAAACTCATCATCGGTAAACGAATTGTTTAAATTCAATTCAGGAATTGGTTCGCTCACTACATTTGCAGTTGACACATTTTCAATCACTTTTGGTTTTGTGATGGAAATGGACTGTGGACGAATATTAATTGTTGGTGGTGACGATATTACTCTTGGAGCGCTACTCACTGCACTATTTTGAGGCGCAACAGCATTTAAAACTGGTTTTGCAACCGGAATTTCTTCTTTTACCTCAAAAGGATTTTCGGAATTTATCGCAATTTTTTGAATTGGAATTGGGAGGTCATCAATTAAGAGACTTTTTTTTTTTCGTCATTCAGTTGACACAACCGAATAAGGGCAAGTTCTACCAACAAGCGTTTATTTTTACTGATACGATAATCCAAATCGCAATCGTTGGTAATTTTTAATGCTAAAAATAAAAACTCAGGTGAACAGGTTTGCGACTGTTGCTGGTAGCGCTTACGAATATCGTCGCCCACTTCGAGCAGTTGTAAAGTGGCTGCATCTTTACTTACCAACACATCGCGTAAATGCGAAGCTAAGCCGGTAATAAAATGATGTGCATCAAACCCTTTGTTCAGTACATCGTTGAAAATCAATAACGAATTTGTAACATCACCAGCCTGAAATGCTTCAACCAATTTAAAATAATACTCGTAATCGAGCACATTCAAATTGTCGATAACGCCTTGATAAGTAATATTATTGCCACAAAAACTTACCAATTGGTCGAAAATGGATAAGGCATCGCGCATTCCACCGTCGCTCTTTTGAGCAATTACATTTAGTCCGTTTACATCAACAGTTACGCCTTCCTGCTGTGCAACATATTGTAAATGAGACACTGTGTCGGCCACCGTAATGCGATTAAAATCGTAAATCTGACAGCGCGAAAGTATAGTTGGTATAATTTTATGTTTTTCGGTAGTTGCCAAAATAAACATGGCATGTGCAGGTGGCTCCTCCAATGTTTTCAGGAATGCATTGAATGCACCAGCCGAAAGCATGTGAACCTCATCTACAATGTAAACACTGTATTTACCTATTTGTGGCGGTATTCGCACTTGGTCAATAAGCGAACGAATATCGTCCACACTATTGTTCGAAGCAGCATCGAGTTCGTGAATATTGTACGAACGTTGTTCGTTGAACGCCACACACGATTCGCAGGTATTACAAGCTTCGTGTTCGGGAGTGAGGTTTAAACAATTGATGGTTTTAGCAAAAATTCGGGCGCAAGTTGTTTTTCCTACTCCACGCGGACCGCAAAACAAGTAAGCGTGCGCCAAATGGCTGCCCGTGATTGCATTCTTCAGTGTAGTGGTAAGTGCCTGTTGGCCAACTACCGACTGAAAAGTTTGTGGTCTGTATTTTCGTGCTGATACTATAAAATTATCCATCAATTTATCTTTTTTTCAAAGCAGTGCAAATATACAGAAAAGTTTGCGATTTTTAAACGTGTGTAATGTTAATCTGAAATTAAAAAATGGAGATTTTTTTTAATTGTCAATTATCAGTCAATACTTCTGCCAGTGTATATACTTCGAGGACTTTGTGTTTGCTGTAATTGGAAGTTACGGTACAGCATTCGGTATAGGTGTCGTGTTCGAAAAACAGGATTTGTTCTTTTTCGACCGCTTCGTCCAGCAATTTCTTTTTATCTTCCATTGCCGTAAGCGGAAAAATATCGTAGGATGAAATCCAAGCTAAAGGCACATTGGCAGCCAAAGGAATAACATCGCCGCAATAAATAAGTGTTTTTGAACCCAAATTAATATAACTTGCCAACTGTCCAAAAGTATGACCACTATAAATGCGCACTTCCACTTCAGGGCAAACAAATTGGTTTTCGCTCACAGTTTTCAGCTTGCCAGCTTCGAAAATTGGCATTACGTTTTCTTTAAAATACGAATCGCCTTCGCGCACATTTGGGTTAAGATAGTTATTCCACTGCGCTTCTCCTACCCAATGTGTGGCGTTCGGAAAAACCAGTTCTGCTGCCGATTTATCGGCATTGTAACGGGTAGCACCTCCACAATGGTCGAAATGCAAGTGTGTAAAAATAACATCGGTAATATCAGCAGCCTTATAACCAAGCTTCTCCAGTTCAATGTCAAAGTTTATAACGCCCTCAAAGCCATAATATTTTAAATAGTCGAGTTGTTTATCACCCGTGCCCGTGTCGATAAGGATTTTATGTGCTCCCGTATCAATAAGCAGACAGCGCATACTTACTTTGCAGTAATTGTCTTCGTTGCAGGGGTAGCGTTTTTGCCATACAATTTTTGGAACCACGCCAAATGCAGCACCACCATCTACGTAAAAAGTGCCGGCTTCTATTTTTTGAATCTTCATTATAAGTTCGTAAAGTTATAAAGTTTATAAAGTTCGTAAAGTAATTTACTGACATAAGTTCTGAATAGGCTTATTGTCATTTTTTTTGTACTTTTGTAATTCGCAATAATTTTGGGTACAAAAATACGTAAAAAATCCAACTCACAAACCATGCAACGAGTACATTTAATTGCTACAGGAAGTGCTTCTATGCATAATCTGGCTATTGCTATCAGTAAAAAAAGTAATTTTATAGTAACAGGGTCGGATGTAGAAATCGAAGAGCCCGCTTTATCGCGCCTCAAAGCACATGGCTTGATGCCCGATAAATTAGGTTGGTTCCCAGATCGAATTCAAAAAGGATTTTCGGCAGTTATCACTGGTCGAAATGTTGCAGTTGACAACCCTGAATTGTTGAAAGCAAAAGAGCTTGGATTAAAAATTCACTCCTTGCCCGAGTATCTTTTTTTGCAAACAAGGAGTAAAACCCGTATTGTAGTTGGCGGTAGTTTTGGTAAATCAACTGTTACCGCTATGATTTTACATGTTTTGGGAAAGTTACGTATCGAAACTGATTATTTGATAAATGCTGACGTTGAAGGATTGAACTGTCGGGTAAAACTTTCGTACGACTCGCGGATTGCTGTTTTCGAAGGCGATGAATTCCAAACCTCACCAAGTGATAGCCGACCAAAATTTCATTTTTACAAACCTCAAATAGCTGTACTTACAGGAATTGACTGGAAAGCGAGTGACGAATATCCAACATTATCCGATTATTTAGAGCAGTTTACAAAATTTATTGATTTAATGGAAGTTCAAGGGCGATTGATTTATTGCGACAGCGACGAACAGTTGAAATTAATGACCGAAAAACTTCGTAGGGATATTGTGGCTTTTGCATATAATACACCTGCTAACGAAGTAAGAAATGGAATAACCTATTTAAAAACCAAGAAAGCAGACATTGCTTTAAAAATTTCTGGTGACCAAAACCTGCAATATATGGATGGAGCTCGGCTGGCATGTAAGCAAATTGGCGTTACCGACGATCAGTTTTATGGTGCTATCGTTGATTTTGATGTGATGATGTGATAACATAATAACGGCGTAGCCAAATAATGGCATAGCCTAATAACTTTTAAGAAAATGAACGATAAACAACAAAAATTAGATGTCCGCTATATGCAAATGGCACGTATTTGGGCCGAAAACTCGTACTGCGAACGTCGGCAAGTGGGGGCATTATTAGTAAAAAATAAAATGATAATTTCGGATGGATACAACGGCACTCCTTCGGGCTTTGAAAATAAATGTGAAGACGAGAACAATGTGTCAAAAGCGTATGTTTTACACGCCGAAGCAAATGCGATTACAAAAATTGCTCGCTCGCACAATAGTAGCGATGGTGCAACCTTATATGTAACTGCTTCTCCCTGTATCGAATGTGCAAAACTGATTATTCAGGCTGGTATTAAACGCGTAATTTATGGAGAAAAATACCGTATAATGGATGGTGTGGAGTTGCTAGAAAGGGCTGGGATTGATGTGGTGTTTTTGGCAAAATAAAATTCGTTTTGTGTTTCATGTTTCGTGTTCCGTGTTTATGCACGAATGGAACGAGAAACCCGAAACGCAAAACGTGAAACAATAAATATTTATGAATAAAAAAAATCTACTGTTAGTACTGATTGTTTTTGTGTCGATAATTGTAGGGTTGGCACTAGGAAATATGTTGGCAAATCGTTCGAAAATACGTGATACAGGTTTGTTGCGTGGAATATTGTCGGGCATGGGCACCAATAAAATTGATGAAGTTTTGTCGTTGATTGACACTAAATACGTTGATACAACCAACATTAACACCATGACCGAAGATGCCATTATAGATTTGGTTGCTAAATTAGATCCACACTCGGTATATGTGCCTGCCTCCGATTTGGAAGCGGTTAACAGTCAGCTCGAGGGTAGTTTTAGCGGCATTGGTGTACAATTTAACATCCAAAACGATACTATAATGATAGTGTCGGTTATCAGCGGTGGTCCTTCCGAAAAAGTAGGTTTATTAGCCGGCGATCGCATAGTATTGGTAAATGATACGAATTTTACAGGCAAAAAAATTACGAACGAAAAGGTAATGAAAAAGTTGCGTGGAAAAGCCGATACAAAGGTAAAGTTAGGTGTAAAACGTTTTGGAACAAAAGAAACACTTAAATACACGGTTACGCGTGGAAAAATTCCAGTGCATTCGGTTGATATAGCCTATATGATTGCGCCTCAAACGGGATTTATCAAAGTAAATAAATTTGCCGAAAACACTTATTCCGAATTTCTGAATGCTATTGCCGACTTACGCGCCAAAGGTGCAAAAAAGTACATTGTGGATTTGCGCGAAAACAGTGGCGGACTTATGGATCAGGCCATTAATATGGTGAACGAATTTTTACCCAAGGGGCAATTAATCGTATATTCGGAGGGTAAAGCCTATAAACGTTTCGAAGCGCGTGCCGATGGAAAAGGTAGTTGCATAAATGCTCCCGTTGTTATTATGATTGACGAATTTTCGGCCTCAGCCAGCGAAATTTTTGCAGGAGCAATTCAAGATAACGATAGAGGGACTGTAATAGGTCGCCGTTCGTTTGGCAAGGGATTAGTACAACAGCAACACGATTTATCGGATGGTTCGGCACTCCGACTCACTGTTGCGCGCTACTACACCCCCTCGGGCAGAAGCATTCAAAAGCCTTATGTAAAAGGGAAAGCCGACGATTACGAGAATGACATTATGAACCGCTATCTTCATGGCGAGTTCGACAACAAAGACAGCATTCAGGTCGCTGATTCGTTGAAATATAAAACTCTCAAAGGTAGAACAGTATACGGTGGTGGTGGCATTATGCCCGATATTTTTGTATCCCGCGACACAACTGAATATTCACCTTATTTGAATAAGGTGCTGAACTACGGCTACTTATATCAATATGCATTTAAGTATACCGACACAAACCGCAAAACCTTAAGTTCGATTAAAACATGGCAAGCCATGGATAAATACCTGAGCACTCAGCCTTTGTTGAAAGAGTTTAGCAGTTTTGCAGCTGCAAAAGGTGTAGCGCCGAATGCAAAAGAAATTGCTATTTCGCAACGACTGATAAACAGTCAGTTAAAGTCGTATATTACCCGAAATACATTGGGAGACACTGGTTTTTATCCTCTCTTTTTCAGAGATGACAAAACGGTAAAAAAAGCAATTGAAACAATTTCGAAAGTAAAATAACAAGCACTTTTTAATGATTATCGACGAAAAAAAGCCCTACTTTTACAGTCATACGCTTGCCAATGGGTTGCGAGTTGTTTTCAAACCCGAGAACTGCACAGTAAGTTATTGTGGAATTGCCATAAACACTGGCTCTCGCGACGAGAATGACCACGAACAGGGCATGGCTCATTTTACAGAACACATGCTTTTTAAAGGCACTACAAAACGCCGATCGGCACACATTATTAACCGACTGGAACATGTGGGTGGTGAGTTAAATGCATTTACTTCGAAAGAAGAAACGGTGGTTTATGCAGCTGTGCTTAACGAATATACCGAGCGTGCAATAGAACTCATAGCTGATATTACGCTCCAGTCTACTTTTCCACAAAAGGAAATTGACAAAGAAGTAATTATTATTTTAGACGAAATACAGTCGTATCGGGATACTCCTTCAGAGCTAATTTTTGACGATTTTGAGGATTTGCTTTTTGGCGAACATCAATTGGGTCACAATATACTGGGAAAAGCCGAAGTACTTCAAAAACTTACCACAGAAAAAGCACTTGAATATGTAAATCGCCAATATTTGCCACACGAAATGGTATTGTTTGTAACTGGAAAATTCGATTTTAAACAAATAATTCGTTGGGCCGAAAAATATTTGAGTATTCCCGAACGGAAAACTATTCCATTAGCCAGAGTTGCGCCAACCCAATATATTCCACAAAAGAAAATAGAAAACAAAAACACCAACCAAGTACATTATATGTTGGGAAATATTGCTTACAGCCTATTTCACCAGCAAAAAATGGGCATGTATTTGTTAACCAACATTCTGGGTGGCCCCGGCATGAATAGCTTGTTAAACCTTTCGCTGCGTGAAAAACACGGACTGGTATACAATGTAGAATCGAGCTTTCAGCCATTTTCCGACACTGGTATGTGGACAGTTTATTTTGGGTGCGACCCCGATAATGCGCAACGATGCGAAGACTTGGTTTACAGTGAATTGGCTAAACTCAGAGACCAGAAAATAAGTGAGTCGGCTTTAAAAAAATACAAACTGCAACTGATGGGGCAAATGGCTATTGGCTCCGAAAGTAAAGAAAATATGGCATTAAGCATAGGTAAAAGCTTTTTGCGCTACAACAAAATTGACAATTTAGAAACAGCACGAAAAAATATTGAAGCCGTAACCGCCGAACAATTACAGGAAATTGCCCAAACAATTTTTAAACCAGACCATTTTAGTACGCTCATTTACAAATAATTGATAAAATGACTACCGACGAATACGTATTGGCACATACCGACAAGGAGCCCGAATATTTGGCAAAAATAAACCGAGCAACGCATTTGCGCATGATAAATCCGCGTATGTTATCTGGACATTTGCAGGGACGTGTGTTGGCTATGTTTTGTAGCATGGTACAGCCCAAAGCAATTTTAGAATTAGGTACATTTACCGGATATTCGGCACTTTGCATGGCGGAGGCAATGCCCGAAGATGGCATTCTACACACCATTGAGTGCGACGACGAATTAGAAGATTTTATTATTGAAAACCTAAGCAGTGTGGAGCATGGTAAAAAAGTAAAACTGCACATAGGCAATGCGCTAGATATTATTACGACACTAAACGAAACGTTCGATTTGGTGTTTATCGATGCCGACAAGCGCGAATATATCGCCTATTTCGAGGCTGTACTTCCCAAACTTCGCAAAGGTGGATTTATATTGGCCGACAATACATTGTGGGATGGAAAAGTACTTAAACAACCAGAGCCAAACGACCAGCAAACCATTGAAATTCAAAAATTTAATCTATTAATTACCAACGATAACCGTATCGAAAAAGTAATACTTCCCCTACGCGACGGGCTTACCATAATACGTAAAATCTGAGAATACTAATAATAATCTTACTACTTAAACATACCAATTTCTAAAATAGAAATACTTTCTTAAAAAATCAAATGAGAAAATAGAATTTTCTTGGGAATACAAAATTTCAAAATACAAATCGTATCTTTGCAGCCTTAAACAAAAATGGCAATTTGACTCTTTCCGATTTACAGCTACGCTATGCTCAACATCCGCAGGTAACTGCACTTTCGCGCTGGGCCGATTCTGCTGAATTAAACCTGAAAATTTCGGGTTTAAGTGGCTCGTCGTGCGCGCTTGTGGCTGCTTCGCTTTTCCGACTACGACCTCACACACAGCTTATTGTAATGAACGATGCCGACGAAGCCGGTTATTTGTACAATGATATTAAGCAAATTCTGTCGGCCGACGAGGTGTATTATTATCCATCGTCCTACAAAAAAGCCATTAAACTGTCGCAGCTCGATACTTCGAACGAAATTTTGCGCACCGAAGTGCTTAACCGGCTGACGAACAACGCTTCGCCTTGCATGGTGATTACCTATCCCGAAGCGTTGATGCAAAAAGTGGTTTCGGCCTACGGTATAAAAACACATACGCTCCGCCTAAAAACGGGCGAAAGTCTGAGCATCGATTTTCTGACTGAAATGCTTACTGAATATGGATTCGAACGGGTAGATTTTGTGTACGAACCCGGACAATTTTCGGTACGTGGTAGTATTGTCGATATTTTTTCTTTTTCGTTCGAAATGCCTTTTCGTTGCGATTTTTTTGGCGATGAAGTGGAATCTATTCGCGTTTTCGATATCGAAACGCAGCTTTCGAAAGAAAAACGCGCTGAAGTAGAAATTATTCCGGATTTGAATTTGGATAAAAAACTTGCTCAGGTTTCAATATTGGAATTTATACCCAAGGAGACTTGGATTACTTTCAATACGGCTTCGTTTGTGCGTGAACGCATTAATATTTTGTACGATGAGGCATTGGTAAAAGCAAACGAAGGCGCAAACTCCACACCCGATTTGCATAAAAATCGCATTACAGGCGATGAGTTTATGCAACAGGCCATGATTTTTCGTAAAATTGAATGGAATGTAACTTCGTATTTTAAAACGAAAGTCGAGATTAATTTCAATACTTCGCCTCAACCCATTTTTCATAAAAATTTTGACCTGATTGCCGATAATCTCAAACAAGGCGTGGTCGAAGGTTACGAGCTTTTTATTCTGAGCGATAGCGTTAAGCAAACCGACCGCATCAAATCTATTTTCGAAGACCGTGGTGATAATATTACGTTTCAACCCATTAAAAACACCTTGCATGAGGGCTTTATCGACCACGATTTATCCATTTATTGCTTTACGGACCATCAGATTTTCGACCGTTTTCATAAATACCAACTGCGCACCGACCGCACCCGTTTGGGGAAAGTGGTGCTCACGCTCAAAGAGTTAAATCAATTCCGCGTAGGCGATTACATGGTGCATGTAGACCACGGTGTGGGAACTTTTGGCGGTTTGGTTCGCACCAATGTGAATGGCAAAATGCAGGAAATGGTGAAATTGATTTACAAGGATGATGATATTATTTTTGTAAGCATACATTCACTGCATCGCATTTCGAAATACAAAGGCAAAGAAGGCGAAGCACCACGCATTAATAAACTCGGTACAGGCGCTTGGGAACGTTTGAAAGAGCGTACCAAATCGAAGGTGAAAGACATTGCGCGTGAATTGATAAAACTCTACGCCAAACGAAAAGCCGAACAAGGTTTTCAGTATTCGCCCGATAGTTATTTGCAGCAGGAATTGGAAGCGTCGTTTATTTACGAAGACACGCCCGACCAAGTGAAAGCTACTGCTGACGTAAAAAAAGACATGGAATCTGTGCTACCTATGGACCGTTTGGTGTGTGGTGATGTGGGTTTTGGTAAAACCGAAGTAGCCATGCGTGCTGCATTTAAAGCGGCAACCGATAGCAAGCAAGTGGCAGTACTTGTGCCAACAACTGTATTGGCATTGCAACATTATAACTCGTTCAAAGAACGTTTTAAAGATTTTCCGGTTACGGTAGATTACCTGAGTCGTGCACGCACGGCCAACCAAACCAAAGAAGTGCTTCAACGTTTGGAAGAAGGCAAAGTTGACATTCTGATTGGAACGCATAAAATTGTGGGTAAGCAAATAAAATTCAAGGATTTAGGATTGTTGATTATTGACGAGGAGCAAAAATTCGGCGTTTCGGTAAAAGAAAAACTCAAGGAAATGAAGGTAAATGTAGATACGCTTACCATGACAGCAACACCAATTCCTCGAACATTGCAATTTTCGTTAATGGGAGCACGCGATTTGTCCATTATCAATACGCCACCACCCAATCGGTATCCTGTACAAACCGAAATTCATTTGTTCGACGAAGATGTAGTTCGCGAAGCTATTCAGCTGGAAATGAATCGAAACGGACAGGTTTTCTTTGTAAATAATCGTATTCAGAACATTTATCATATCGAATCGCTTATCAAGAAACTTGTTCCCGGTTGCCGCGTGGCTGTTGGTCACGGACAAATGCCGCCCGATAAATTGGAGCAAATTATTGTCGATTTTATTGATTATGAATATGATGTATTGGTGGCAACTACTATTATTGAATCGGGAATCGACATTTCGAATGTAAATACAATAATTATTAATAGTGCACATAATTTTGGATTGAGCGACTTGCATCAATTGCGTGGACGTGTTGGACGAAGTAATCGCAAGGCTTTTTGTTACTTAATGGCACCCGAACTGAGTTTGATAACTCCCGAAGCCCGTCGTCGATTGCAAGCATTGGAAACTTTTGCCGAACTGGGCAGTGGTTTTAATATTGCCATGCAGGATTTGGATATTCGTGGTGCAGGAAATATGCTTGGAGCAGAGCAAAGTGGATTTATTGCCGACTTAGGCTACGAAACATATCAAAAAATTCTGAATGAAGCCGTTCATGAACTGAAGGACGAAGAATTCTCTGAACTCTATGCCGACGAAATTGCAGCCGAGAACAACAGCTCGATTTATGTAACTGATTGCCAGATTGATTCGGACATGGAATTGATGTTTTCGCAGGATTATATCGAAAACACTTCGGAGCGTATTGCACTTTATCGCGAATTGGATAGCATTACCAATGAGGCTGACTTGTTGGAGTTTGAACAGCGATTGGTAGACCGTTTCGGAAAAATACCCGAGCAAGGACATAGTTTACTACTCGTTGTACGTTTGCGTTGGTTGGCTATGCAGTTTGGTATGGAAAAACTAACCTTGAAAAACGAAAAACTTATTGCGTATTTGGTTTCCAATCCAAAATCAAACTATTATCAATCCGATAATTTTGGCAAAGTACTTCATTTCATGACTGTTCAGCCACGTCAATGCCAGTTACGCGAACAAAACGGTCGTCGCTCAGCCGTATTTAATAATGTACGCACCATCGAGCAGGCAATGCAGTTATTTCAGAGTTTTTGATTTCTTATTTTTACATCATAAACAAATATAAATCAATGATTTAAGTGCTAATGTAAAAATAAGGAGGTTTTTTACCACTTATTTTTACAAAATGTGATTAATAAGCGTTTTTTTGAAATTTTACCGCCTTATTTTTACAATCCAATTTTTTGCCTCTTTTCTTTCAATGTATTATACCCAACAATGTATGCATAAACGGCAGTTGGTATAAATTGTAAACGCACACTTCGCATTTGTTTTAAACCACTTTTT
>CAZEEN010000104.1:0-11632 GCA_964511115.1 uncultured Paludibacter sp.
TAACTTGTTTGGAGGTATCTATTATTTAGCTGTAGCAAAATACTTAACCTCAAATCACTAAAGTATATGTATGAGATATATTGGAACTTAACAACTCTTTTTCAATAGCTATTATCCACTATTTCAACGAATTCCAACCTTGTGCTTTGAGTGAAATTTCTTCACCTTCGCGACCAACCAGATTTAGTCCGAGTTCGGATTTGGTAATATGACCAACGATACCCACATTATCGAGCGTCAGAATTTTTTCGTAATCTTCTATTCGTGCGGTAAAAAGTAATTCGTAATCTTCGCCACCATTGAGGGCTGCAGTTACAATGCTCATATTGAGTTCTTCGGCCATTACAACTGCCTGATAATTAATGGGAATTTTATCTTCGTAAACGCGGCAACCCACGTTGCTTTGCGTACAAATATGGATTAGCTCCGACGAAAGTCCATCCGAAATATCCATCATCGAGGTTGGAATAATTCCTTTATCGGCCAAGGCCTGAATCACATCTTTGCGGGCTTCGGGCTTTAGTTGGCGTTGCAGAATATAATCTTTATCTTCGAAATCGGGTTGTGCATCACTATTCGCTGAAAACACAATTTTTTCGCGCTCAAGTAATTGCAGTCCCATATAGGCCGAACCTAAATCGCCCGTTACACAAATCAAATCGTTTGGGTTAGCACCATTACGGTACACAATTTTATCTTTTTCGGCTTCGCCAATGCAGGTTATGCTAATGGCTAAACCTGTAAGTGATGCCGAAGTGTCGCCACCGATTAAATCCACACCATAAACCTTGCAAGCCAATTCGAGTCCGGCATAAATTTCTTCCAATTCTTCCACCGAAAATCGCTTGGAAATGCCCAGCGAAACTGTAATTTGTTTGGGCTGACCATTCATGGCATAAATATCTGAAAAATTGACCACAGCAGCCTTGTATCCCAAATGTCGCAATGGCACATACACCAAATCGAAATGCACACCTTCGAGCAATAAATCGGTTGTTACGAGTATCTGTTTATCTTTATAATCGAGTACAGCCGCGTCGTCGCCCACACCTTTCAGTGTCGATGCATTTTGTATCTTAAACTTTTCGGTTAAATGTTTAATTAAACCAAATTCTCCGTATTGTGCTATTTCTGTTCGTTGCATTTTTATTTGTTTCACGTTTTTAGGCACTTCGCACGTTATTTGGGCTTCGCCGTTTGTTGGCACTTCGTGCGTTTTATTATTTTTTAATTCTCATATTGGCACATTCTCAAATTGGCATATTATCACATTATCATATCATCACTCCCGATAGCTATCGGGACTCATCAACATTGCGGTATTTTATCAATTCGTCCTTGATGTCTGCCTCCTTCAAAGTCGGTTGCGAAAAACACATCGACCATTTTTAAAGCTTGTTCTACCGATACAAAACGAGCAGGCAGCGACAAAACATTTGCGTTATTATGCTGACGGGCTAATACTACAATTTCTTCGTTCCAGCAAAGGGCAGCACGTATTCCCTGATGTTTGTTAACAGTCATACTAATACCGTTCCCGCTACCACATATAGAAATTCCAAAATCGAACTCACCACTTTCGACAGCCGAAGCCATAGGATGCGCAAAATCGGCATAATCGCAACTTTCGGCCGAAAAGGTTCCAAAATCTTTAAGCGATTTTATATTTTTCGATTGTAAATATTCAATTATTGTGCTTTTTAATTCAAAACCAGCATGGTCGGCACAAATAGCAATCGATAGTGTGTTTAATGGATTCATATTATTCTGTTCAAATGTGATTTTTTCTGATTTGTGTAAATTGGCGTTTATTTGCGTTCAAGACCTATAAACTACGCAAACATTTCTACATCGTCAGTGCTAATGGACAATCCGCCAAGAATAATTAAACGTTCCACCACATTTCGAAGTTCACGGATATTTCCTGTCCACGCACGATCTTGTAGTTTTTCAATTGCCTGAGTATCAAATTTCTTAAGTTGCGTTCCTTGTTCGCTGCAAATAAGTTCGCAGAAATGGTTAATTAACAGCGGAATATCCTCTTTTCGTTCGTCGAGCGATGGTACCTGAATCGGAATAACGTTTAAGCGGTGAAATAAATCTTCGCGAAAATTGCCAGCCTCAATTTCTTTTTTCAGGTTTTTGTTGGTTGCTGCCAGCACACGCACATTTACCTTTATACTTTTGTCGCTACCAACACGAGTCAGTTCACTTTCTTGAAGCACACGAAGTACTTTTGTTTGTGCTGAAAGGCTCATATCTCCAATCTCGTCCAGAAATATTGTTCCTGTATCGGCTTGTTCAAATTTACCAATTCGTTGTTTTATAGCTGATGTAAAAGCACCTTTTTCGTGCCCAAACAATTCACTTTCAATTAATTCCGATGGTATAGCAGCACAGTTCACTTCCACAAAAGGCGCATTCACACGGTTGCTTTGTTCGTAAAGCAGGCGCGCCACCACTTCTTTTCCGGTTCCGTTTTCGCCGGTAATAAGCACACGAGCATCCGTAGGCGCTACACGTTCAATCATCATGCGCACTTTTTCGATAGCAGGTGAATTGCCAATCATCTGATGGCGTTTGGCGATTTTGCGTTTGAGCGATTTGGTTTCGACCACCAAGCTATTAATATCCAGCGCATTGCGAACAGTAATAAGCAAACGATTCAGGTCAATTGGTTTTTCAATAAAATCGAAAGCACCTTTTTTGATACACTCTACGGCAGTATCGATATTTCCATGTCCCGAAATCATAACCACAGGTGCTTCCACCTCTTGTTCTTTAAGTGCAGTAAGCAGTTCGATTCCATCCATTTCGGGCATCTTTATATCCGAAAAAATGACATCGAACGAAGCTGAAAGTGCTGCTTCAAGTCCTATTTTCCCGTTTTCGGCGAGCACTACTTGATGTTTCTCAAATTCTAAAATGTCTTTCAAGGTGTTGCGAATGCTTCGCTCATCATCGATAATCAGAATTTTTGCCATACTTTTTTATCGTCTTACTTTATCAACTGCAATACCGTAAACTTCCACATCCGGAAGGAAAAACTCAATTGTTCCGTTCACTTTATTCAAATCGTTTGTTACCAATGGCATCATTTTTACACCCGATTTTGTACCACGGTATGCCCAGTACAAACGATTCGATTCGTTGTCCACTGCTATTCCGGTAATGTACAATGATGCATTATCCAAAGGTTCTGCTTCAATTCGCTGCGGATTGGCTCCGTTCAAATTCGAAACCCACAAACCGATTTTGTCAGCCGGAGCAGTTACCGAAAAATATATTTTTGCATGTATTTCGTCGAATACAAAAGCGCGAATGGCAAAATCGGTTAAAATAGCTCCCAATGTTGGTATTGGAGTACCCGAAGTTACGTTTGCAGCTAAAATATCGGTTGGTAAAAAGCGATAAATTCCACGTCCACTTCCACCTTTTGCCCAATAGTAGGCATTGTCGTAGTAGCGAATTCCACCACTAAACTGATTCGAGGCCAGGCCTTTACCAAAATAACCAAGTCTATCTATTTTTACTTTATAAAACGAATTAGATGTCTGAGCATCAATGCTTCCTTTCCAATCGAAATTACCAACAGTCTGTCCAAGAGGAGCTGAGTAAACAAATTCGCTGTAATCGGTCCAGTATATATTCTGGCTATCAACATATCCGTTATAAAAACCAAAATGTGAGCTTGTATTGCGATTATTGGCAATTTCGGTAACTACTGAATTTTTTAAATCCACCACCCGAATAGAACCATCGCCGCTTGTATCTGTTTGCCAATTCGAATTGTAATCTACCGAACTTCCTGCATCGAAAATATACAATTTATCGTTGATAGCAGCAATATTAAATGGATGCTTTCCGGCTGAAACAGGTAGTTCAACAGCATCTTCCATGCCATTAATAAAAATACGTTTGCGAAGAATACTGCCGTCTTTTTTTGCCATTAATACACTTTTGGCTTTATAATCGTGTACAAAAAACTTTTGGCTTACATTGTAAATCGAGTCGCCCACGGTAACTTTTAGCTTGACTTCTTCTTCCAAATTAAATTTATTGAAAAATGCAGAAACGGTCGTAGCTGTTGATTTTCCGGCAGTTAGTGAGGTACTTACTGCATTGCCCGAGAACGACCATTCGTATGTAATTGTTGCTCCCGTAGGATTATAAATTAAAGCACTAAATGTTACATCCTGAAAAAACTTAACTGAATCGACACTTGCCACAATGGTAGGTATGCTATCGTAAACTGTTATACTCTTCGTTTTTATGGCATTTTTGCTAGAATCTACTTTGAGCGAAACTGTATAAATACCTGCTTTTCGGTAAACGTGCGTTGGTGTTTTTGCTGTGCTGGTTCCCTTATCGCCAAAATCCCAATTCCAACTTTCGGCTGTCCAATCGGCATCGCCGGTAGTAAGGTTGGTGAAGGTAACGGTTTGTCCGCACTTAGGCATAGCGGGCGAAAAACTAAAATCGGGGGCAATGTGGTCACTGCAACCAACCAACAAAATACTTAAAACAACGAATAAAAGTCCGGTTTTCTTCATATTACTTTATAAAAATCAAAATTAGAATTATAAACGTGCAAATATACACATTTCCATTGGGTAGAAAATGTTAATAATTTATATTTCAAAACTCATTCTTCAATGAATCTTCAAATGCATCCGGGTCGTTTATAGGCTCCACATGAATAAACACATCCGAATAAGGCATAAGTGTTTTTAACTCATTTTCTATTTGTTTGGTAAGGTCGTGGGCTTTATTTACCGTAAAATCACCCGGGAAAAGTAAATGAAAGGTAATGAACTGTTTTGCCGAAGCACGACGCGTATAAAGTGCGTGATAATCAATCTCTTCCGACTTATAGCGGTCGAGCACTTCCCGAATCAGCACCATTTCTTTTTCCGAAAGTCGCGAATCCATTAATCCATCCATCGAACGGATAATCAATTTTATTCCTGTATAAACTATGCTTATTGCCACCAAAATGGCCATAATCGGGTCGAGAAATTGCCAACCTGTAAGTTTAACCAAAAATATTCCGGCAATAATACCAACAGTTGTCCACACATCGGTCATCAAGTGATGCGCATCGGCTTCGATGGTAATTGAATTATATTTCTTACTGTAATACAACAGTATACGTGCAGTAATTAAGTTGATAACTGTAGCTGCAACCGACAACAACATACCATAATCCAACGACTCCAATGGCTGTGGGTGGTACAAGCGATTGATGGCGGCGTAAGCAATCCCGAATGCAGCAATCACAATCAACACACCTTCGGCAAGGCTCGAAAAATACTCCGCTTTATCATGTCCGAAAGGATGCTCTTTGTCGGCAGGGCGGGCAGCAACCGTAAGCGAATAAAAAGCGACAATACCAGCTATTAGGTTTATACCTGACTCCATAGCATCGGACATAAAACCAACCGAACCAGTTATCGAAAAGGCCAACCATTTCAACGCTATTGTCAGCACCGAAGCTGCAATTGAAATCCACATTATGTTAGCAATAGATTTACGCATAAAAATTAGTTTCTAAAGTTCATAAAGTTTGTAAGGTTTATAAAGTTATAAGGTTTGTATTTCATTATTCAATTTTCTCATTAGCAAATTAGCATATTGGCAAATTGGCACATCAACTCATCTCTTTTTCTTAAAAAACTCCTTTACCAACATGCTGCATTCCTCTTCCAAAACTCCCGAAACTACTTCGGTTTTGGGATGTAAAGCCTGTGGAGCAAATCGAACGAAACCACGTTTTTCGTCGGTAGCACCGTACACAATTCGGGTTATTTGCGACCAACCCAACGCTCCGGCACACATCACGCAAGGCTCTACCGTCACATAAAGTGTACAATCCACCAAATATTTTCCGCCTAAAAATCCGGCAGCAGCCGTTATGGCTTGCATTTCGGCATGAGCAGTTACGTCGGTTAGCGTTTCTGTGAGGTTATGTCCACGCGCAATAATTCGCCCCTGACAAACTACCACCGCACCAATAGGCACTTCGTCGCGCTCACCCGCTTTTTGCGCTTCTATTAATGCCTGACGCATAAAATACACATCGGGGTTTGTGTCTTTTGTATCGTTTTCGGAGTAATAATTCATTGACTATTTTTTCATTTATTCCCGATAGCTATCGCGGACGGGATTACAATTTTTCAAATACAATCGAAAATATTGCACAAAACGTATTATTTTCAAATACACTTGAATTTATTTTAATTTTTGTTCAGAAGTTTTGATTCTTGATTCGTTAATCTCCCAACGCTTTCCAAATTTTCTCAATAATCTCGTCATCTGAACCAGCAAGGATTAGCTTTGCCTGCAAATAATATTGCTCTCGTTGTCGCAAGCCATCTTCGATAAACTGTCGCAGCTCTTCGCCCGATTTTCCGGCTATAAGTGGACGTTTTCCGGCACGCGAATGTTCCAAACGAAAAGCCAATTGTTCTGGTGTGAGTTTAATATATACTGTTAAACCGGCATTATTCATCAGGTCGATATTATCAAAAAAGCAGGGTGCACCGCCACCAGTGGCAATCACTACATTTTCAAAATCAGCGACTTCGGAAAGCATCTTACGTTCAATTTCACGAAAAGCATCCTGCCCCATTTCAGCAAAAATAGTAGCTACCGTTTTGAGGTATTTTTGCTCGATATACCCGTCCAAATCCAAAAAAGCAAAACCCGTATGCTCGGCAAGTCGTTTGCCAAGCGTGGTTTTACCACAGCCCATATAACCAATTAGGAAAATTCGATTCATTTTCTTCGTAGAGACGTGGCGTGCCACGTCAAAAATTATGTAATTAGATTGCAAAATTACAAAAATATCGCCCAATTTACGAATATTAGTAACGATTGAAAGCTTTTGGTTATCTATTTAATCTTAATTATAAAATTCATAACAATTTATCAATCTTTATTTTAGTATTTTTGTCGAGCAATTTTAAAACAAAAAAATATGTTCAAAAATTTTACACGCGCCTTTTGGGTTGCTAACTGGGTTGAATTGTTAGAGCGATTAGCCTATTATGCTGTATTTATTGTTATCACTTTATACCTGTCGAATGTTTGGGGCTTTTCGGATATCGAAGCAGGCTTTATTTCCGGAACATTTTCGGCAATGTTGTACTTACTTCCCACTTTTGTAGGTGCTTATGCCGATAAAATTGGCTTTCGTTCGGCCATAATGATTGCTTTTGGCTTGCTCACACTTGGCTATGGTGGTCTTGGCCTCTTCCCTACCCTGCTCGAAAGTGCCGGACTTGTAAAATACGAAATGACAACCACTTTCAATGGCTTAAATACAAGCAGTTTGCGCTGGTCTATAGTTCCAGTTTTATTATTAATTGTAGTAGGGGGCTCGTTTATAAAAGCCGTTATTTCGGGAACTGTGGCACGCGAAACAACCTCTGAAACTCGAGCTCGCGGCTTTGCCATTTTTTACATGATGGTGAATATTGGCGCTTTTATTGGCAAAACGGTGGTTGACCCACTCCGCAAAAGCATGGGCGACCAAGGGTTAGTGTACCTTAATTATTTCTCGGCAGCCATGACTTTTGCTGCATTAATAACCGTTTTCTTCCTTTACAAATCGGTTAAAACCGAAGGGCAAGGCAAAAGTTTTGCCGAAATTGGTCGAGGACTTTTGAAAGTTGTTAGAAACGGGCGGCTTATTGCGCTTATTCTAATTATTAGCGGATTTTGGCTTATTCAGGGGCAAATGTATGCAACCATGCCAAAATATGTTATCCGTATGATTGGTGCTGAAGCTTCACCCGGCTGGTATGCCAACGTAAATCCGTTTATTGTTTTTGTGTTGGTGAACTTTATTACTTCGTTTTTAAAGAAACGCAGCGCATTGTTCTCCATGACTATCGGTATGTTTATTATTCCGCTTTCGGCGCTTGCCATGTCGTTTGGCACACAGATTGGCGCCGATTATATTCTTGGATTGCATCCGGTGGCTTTTATGATGATAGTTGGGATTGCTATGCAGGCAGTAGCTGAATGTTTTATTTCGCCCCGATTTTTGGAATATTTCTCGCATCAATCGCCCAAAGGCGAAGAAGGTCTTTATTTAGGATTCAGCCATTTACACTCATTCTTTTCGTATTTATTCGCCTTCGGGCTGTCCGGCATTTTGCTCGACAAATACTGTCCCGACCCCCGTGGTTTCAGTTCGCCCGAAGCCTACTCGGTTGCCACGCAACACGCACACTACATCTGGTATGTATTTGTTGGTATCGGACTTATTTCGTTTGCAGCATTGTTAATTTACGGCTACATTACACGTCGATTGGATAAAAAAGCAATTGAAAATGCTTAAACGTCTCAAAAGTTACATGATGCCGATAGCCATGACTATCGGCATTGTTTTTTACAGCTATGTCAGCGTACTGGCCTTTCTTATTCCGTACCTGATATTCAGCATGTTGCTTTTTACCTACACAAAATTGTCGTTAAAAAACATACGATTTAGCAAAATGCATGTTTGGCTAATTGCCGTACAGGTTTTTGGAAGCGTACTTGTCTACTTTGCTTTAAAACCAATAAATGCCGTTCTAGCTCAAGGAGTTATGATTTGTATTTTAGCACCAACAGCCACTGCAGCTCCCGTTATTGCCGGTATGCTCAAAGGAAATGTGGAAAGTCTTACAGCCTACAGCCTGATTAGTAATTTTACAGTTGCGCTGTTTGCTCCCTTGTTTTTTTCGTATATCGGTTACAACGAATTGCCTTTTCTGACATCCGTTTTCGAAATTGCAGAACGTGTGGCTTTTCTGTTGATAGTTCCATTTGTGGCAGCTTTGCTCATAAATAAGTTTTTACCAAAAACAGGACAGTATTTGCAATCCAAATCGGGTATTTCGTTTTACTTATGGAGCATAGCACTTACCGTTGTCACAGGCAGAACAGTTGAATTTATTATAGCGCAGGGCAAATCACATATCGGCGTGGAACTCGCTATTGCAGCGGGTGCACTTGTAGTATGTGTATTCCAGTTTTGGCTCGGACGGAAAATCGGACGTAAACTCGACGACACGGTTGCTGGCGGACAAGGACTTGGACAGAAAAATACGGTTTTAGCAATTTGGATGGCACAAATGTATCTCAACCCGCTCGCTTCCATCGGTCCTGGCACTTATGTACTTTGGCAAAACTCCGTAAACTCCTGGCAAATCTGGCGACAACGGAAAGAAAATAAAAGTTAAATTACGCCTCTATATATTGCGTATGATTTGAAAAAATACGTTGGATAAAAATATTATGGTATTCGTCTTTATCATAAACAATATACCATGTTGTGTTTTTATTCCGTTGGTATCGGTGTACTAATTTGCCAAATTGTTTATGATTTGGAAAAACTGAATCAAAATGATAGGTTTTAAGTTCTAATGAAATGCATTCATTTTTCAAATCATTTCTGTAAGAAATAACATGTTGATATTCTAATTCATGCTTTTTCCATATAAGAAGCCCTCTGAAAATTTGCTCTAAGTCTATTTCAAATTGTTCACTGTAATAGACCATGTTCTTTACACAAATTGTCAATCTTCTTATCCATAATCTTCCAAAATTCTTCCGAATTTTTGTATCCTTCAGGCACAGCACCAGACAATGCCGGATTTTCAAATACTACAGCCTTTGGGTGCCTCCGCAATTCGTTTATCAAACGTTTTCCGACAGGCAAATTATCATTTATTTTCACCGAATGTATCATATAATAATTCATTTATGTTGCAAATATACGAATATGAGTTTAAATTTGAACTCATATTCGTATAAAAAAATAAAATGATTCAATTGTATACTCCAATAATATCTACTCCAGCACCTCGTTGTCGTGCATTTCTTTCATAAACGTTACAAAATCGTTTTTACGGTCCGAATCCATCCACTCCAAACTCCGACGAGGATGTGCGTTGAGTGCGCCCGAAATCAAATAAGGAATATGATAGCCCCAGTCGATATGTTGTTGCATAGGGTGCACAAAGTCCTGAATTACTTGCAACAATGGCAACAATCGGTATTTTGGATTTTTGAGGAATGCAATCAGAATTTCAATCGGACAGTTTCCAGCACCGCGTCCTAAGCCCATCAAGGTAGCATCGAGCATGGTGCAACCTTCCATAACGGCGGTGTAGGTGTTCGACATGGCCATTTGCATATTGTTGTGTGCATGAATGCCAATTTCTTTGCCCGGCAGCGCAGCCATGTATTTGCGTACCAAATGTTGAATGGATTCCACATACATACTTCCAAAACTATCCACTGCATAAAACACTTTTACGCGCGAAGCAGCAATATCTTTCAACGCTTCATCAAGTTCGTGTTCGTTTACAGTAGATACAGCCATCAAATTGATACAAACTTCGTAACCTTTGTCCATACAATGATGCGCCAAGGCAATGGCTTTGTCCACTTGATGAACGTAACACGCCACACGAATCATATCGAGCAAACTATCCTGCGCCATTGGTATATCGTCCAAATCGATACGACCTATATCGGCCATGGCCGAAAGTTTGAGGTTGGTTTCGTTTTTGCCTACAATGCGTTCCAAATCCTTTTGGTGGCAAAATTTCCAGGGGCCCATTTCTTTGCGACTAAATGCTTTTTCGCTGCTCAAGTAGCCAATTTCCATATAATCCACTCCCGCTTCGACACAAGCGTTGTAAACGCCACGAACAAATTCGTCCGAAAATTGCCATTTATTCATTAAACCACCGTCGCGAACGGTGCAATCCATTACTTTAATTTCTTGTTTGTACATTTTATTTTGATGTGTTGATTTGTTGATTTGAAGATTATATAAGATAGAGTTTGACCCCCAACCCCCAAATGGGGGCTAAAGAATGCGATTATGAGACTGAATTCATTATAAAAGATTCATTTACTATGTCTTAAAGCCCCCATTTAGGGGTTTGGGGGTCATGACTTAAATATCTATACTTACTTTTAATTTTTATTGTATTTAATTTTTTGTTCTTTTTTCAAGAATTTCGAGTTCCTTGTTAATATTATGATTGATAAGACACTCGAAAATTCGTTCAAATGTGGCTTTATCCAAGCCCATTTCTTCAGCCCATTTGCCTCGAAGGTCAATTACTTCCTTTTTTCTGTCCTGAGCAACAACACTTTCCACATCGTTTTTAAATTTTACAATTTCGCTCACATACTTGAAACGAAGTGCAAAAAGCGAAATTATTTCTTTGTCGATAGCATCAATCTGCTGCCGAATTTCTTCTTTGCTGCAACAGTCGCAGGGCGATTTTGTGGGAAGATAGGACATAAAATCTATTTAATATATATTTCGCACAAAAATAGTCAATAATTTTGTTTTTTGAAAATTATACATCCTAAAAACTATCAAACTATAACAATTTTGAAAATAATCAAGAAGTTTATCCATAAATTATATGCATAATTGTAAAACAAAAAGCCTGACTTTGCAGTATTTTGCAAGTCAGGCTCGAGAGACGTAATAAAACTTTATACCTTAAAAAACGAATTATTATTTACTAAAATCAACCTTAATATTTCCTGTGAGTGTAGTTACATCTATTGTTTTAATTAATTGATTTTTAGAAGGGTCGGTCTGGCGAACATA
>CAZEEN010000105.1:0-11622 GCA_964511115.1 uncultured Paludibacter sp.
CATGGAAGTGAATCCACTGGTGTTTGAGACCAGCGCGTCTACCAATTCCGCCATCTGGGCGTTTAGTAGTACAAAAGTAAGCATTTTTTTGAAACTGACAAAACGAATTTGTAATTATCAATTATCAATTATCAATTAATAATTAATACAAATCTGATTATCAGTTAATTTAGAGTGAAATTATTCTTTGTCTGGTTGTGAAATATTTTTCTTTAAAGTAACATAATCGTTGCGTTTACCTGCAAATATATCATAACAGTTATACCAACATTCCAATGTGCCGTTGAGCAAAGCTACTCGCTGCGACGATTTTAGTCCGATTTTATCTAAACATTCGATATGCGAACTAATTAACCAACACTTTGAACCTTGAAATTTATGTTTAAACGTAGAACCAATGGTTGCATACAATCCTAAAATATCGTCGGAGGTAATTCGTTCGCCATAGGGTGGATTTGTTACCAACATACAACCAGTAGATGGAGTTTCTACATCTTTTATGCCCTTAGTTTCCAGCGTTATGTATTTGGTTAATCCAGCACTTTTCACATTTTGCTCGCTAATATTGATGGCACGTTGCGATATGTCTGAACCATAGATTTTAAAATTATATATGCGTTCGGCAGAGTCGTCGTGATAAATTTCGTCGAACAATTCCTGATCAAAATCGAGCCATTTTTCGAAACCAAACGACGAACGATACAAGCCGGGTGGAATGTTCAACGCTATCAGTGCGGCTTCGATTAAAATAGTACCCGAACCACACATAGGGTCAACAAAATCACTTTGTCCTTCCCATCCAGCCATAAGTAGCATGCCAGCAGCTAATGCTTCGTTGAGAGGTGCTTCGTTTTGTGAAATTCGATAGCCTCGCTTATGTAGTGAATCGCCCGAACTATCGAGCAAAACTGTACAACGAGTACCGGCAATATGTATATGAATGGTGAGATTCGGATTATCCAATTTTACCGATGGACGGTCGCCTGTTTTATCGCGAAACCAATCTACAATGGCATCTTTGACGCGGTATGACACAAATTTGGAATGCTTAAACTCTTCGGAATATACAGTAGCTTCGATGGCAAAAGAGGTTTTAAGGGTCATATAGTCCGTCCAATCAATTTTACGAACAAAATCATAAACTTCATCAGCATTTTTGGCTGTAAAGGTGGTGATTGTTTTCAACACACGCGAGGCGGTACGTAAATGCATATTGGCTTTGTACATCAATGCTTTATCTCCAGTAAAACTTACTGCTCTACGTTGTAATTCTACATTGTTAGCACCTAGCTTCACCAACTCAGTAGCTAGCACTTCCTCCAAACCCATAAAGGTTTTGGCAATCATTTCAAATTCCATCTTTATATTGTTATTAGCACTTCGTGCGTTATATGGCTTCGCCGTTATTTGGCACTTCGTGCGTTATTAGGGCTGCGCCGTTATTTGCTTTGTATTATTGGTGCTTCGCACGTTATTTGTTTGTTAAATTGGCACATTGGCTTATTGGCACATTATTATTTCCTTTGTACAATTTTTGCACCGGCTGGCACATCACTATCCACCCAAATATTCCCTCCAATCACAGCACCATCGCCTACGGTTATTGTACCCAAAATAGTTGAATTCGAATAAATTACAACATCGTTGCCAATGCGTGGATGACGCTGAATTCCTTTTATCGGATTACCGTTATTGTCGAGCGGAAAGCTTTTGGCGCCTAATGTCACACCTTGATACATTTTTACATTCGTTCCTAAGATTGCCGTTTCGCCGATTACAACGCCCGTCCCGTGGTCGATGGTGAAATATTCGCCAATAGTAGCTCCTGGATGTATGTCGATTCCGGTTTCGGAGTGTGCAATTTCAGTAATTATGCGCGGAATAAGTGGCACATGGAGTTGCAACAATGCATTCGCAATGCGGTAACTGCTGATAGCCCGTAATCCGGGATAGCAAAAAATAACTTCACCAAAACTTTTAGCAGCCGGATCGCCATTAAATGCCGAAATAACATCGGTATGTAATTTTCGACGAATATCGGGGAGTTGTACAATAAATTCTCTTGCTTTTTCTTTCGATTGGCGTTCAATTTCAGGACATGGTTGTTCGTCTGCGCCTTTATCGAATGATAAACCAGCTTTTATTTGCGAGGTCAACAGCAACAATAGCCTATCAACATTTACACCAATATGATACAACATGGTTTTGGAATTAACCGCCGAATTACCAAAATAACCTGGAAAAAGTATCGAACGAATAAGCTTTACAATTTCGTTCAACACATCCACCGATGGCATTGGCGTAAGTTCGTTGTGTTGATGGCAAACATCTTTAAATTCGTTTATATCCGCCAGCACTTTTACAGTATCCAGTACTTTTTTATTCATGACAAATTATTTTTTTGAACTCAAATTGCGCAAATTTACGCAAATGGTTATAATCTTTATTATTTACACTCAAGTAATTTATTTACAGCTTTTATGGCATTAGTTATTCGAGCTTCACCAATACCATTTATCATTGTATAAGGCACACCTGTCAGTTCAATTTCGCGTTTATACCAATCGTAAAAAAACAATCGCTCGTCGCCTCCATGCTCACGCACAGCATCGGGAATCCATGGCAAATCGGGGTAACAAAGCAAATAGACGTCGAAGTAATTTTCGGCAATGCGTTGATTAACAAACCCAGGAAGTTTCTGATAACAATACTCGAACCACACTTTAGTGATAATCAGATCCGTATCGAAAAACACAATCTTATCCTCAACGCTTTCTAAATAACTATTCTGCTCTTCAATTTGTTTTTGGGCAATAGCACATACATCGCTATAAGTATACGGTCGGTTGAGCTTTTCCACGTACTCGCGGGCAAATTCGGGAACAAAATCGCACTGAAAATGCTTTGCCAATGCTACAGACAACTCCGATTTCCCGGTGGATTCCGGTCCAATTATGGCAATTTTAAACATTTTCCGTATCTTTGGGAGCTAAAATAAAATTATGCGCAAATTTACGACAATTATTCTGCTTTTCGGCATGTTTTTTATTCCAACAGTCGAAATTAAGACTCAAAATGTCGATTTAGATATTTTGAAACAAGTTTACGACAACGAAGGAACAGTTGGTTTATCCCGAGCAATATCGTATACTACCACTATTACAGCTTTTGGTGTGCCAGTTACAATGGCTACAATTGCATTAATTAATAAAGACGATGATTTGCTAAAAGATGCACTTTTTACTACGGCTGCACTTGGGTTGAATTCCGTTTTGACCTATTCCATTAAGCATACTGTAAACAGACAACGGCCCTATATTGCCTATCCTGAAAACTTTACACGATTAGACGATTACTCCAGTGCTTCCCCTTCATTTCCGTCGGGGCATACTTCGCTGGCTTTTACTACAGCTACTTCACTCAGTTTAAAGTACCCCAAATGGTATGTGATTGCACCAAGTTACGTTTGGGCAGGTTATGTTGGTTATTCGCGTATGAATCTGGGGGTACATTACCCTTCAGATGTATTAGCAGGAGCTATTCTGGGAGCCGGCAGTGCATTTGTAACCTACAAAATAAATGAGTGGTATTGGAAAAAACACGATAATAAAAAGCTATTACCGCTACGGAATTATTTTAAATAAATATTAAAATTTTAGTGAATAGCGATTATTCAAAAAAAACAATACTATAATTCAGCAACTAACTCTTTCATTATCTGCGTCATAAGCGGCTGAACTTGATTACCTATTTGCTGAACTTCTTCGTGGGTAACTTCCACAATTTTGCCTGGAACGCCAAGGTCGGTAACAATCGACATACCGAAACAACGAATTCCCGCATGATTAGCCACTATTACTTCGGGAACGGTGCTCATACCAACTGCATCGCCACCAATTATACGGAAATAGCGGTACTCAGCCTTTGTTTCGAAAGTTGGTCCAGTGGTGCCTACATACACGCCTTCAACCACTTTTATATTGTTGCGGGCAGCAATTTTCTTTGCTTTCTCAATCAATTCCTTCGAGTATGCTTCGCTCATATCGGGAAAGCGTGTACCCAATTCTTTGTGATTTTTTCCACGCAAGGGATGTTCGGGAAATAAATTGATATGGTCGGTAATTATCATTAAATCGCCAATTTCAAAATCGGGATGTACGCCTCCAGAAGCATTCGAAACAAGCAGATTTTCGATGCCAATGGCTTTCATAACACGCACCGGAAATGTAACTTGCTTCATATCATACCCTTCGTAATAATGAAAACGGCCTTGCATAGCCATTACATCTACATCGCCTAATTTGCCGAAAATCAACTTTCCGCTATGTCCTTCGACGGTTGAAACTGGAAAATTTGGAATTGTCTCATATGGGATTTCTGTTTTGTTGGTAATTTGCGTTACTAAATCGCCAAGTCCGGTTCCGAGTATAATGCCTGTTTTGGGCATTGTAGCTATTTTTGATTTCAGAAAATCAGCTGTTTCTTGTATGAGTTTCAACATAATGAATCACGTTTTGAGTAAATTGAGTTTGTTTATTTTGTAAAAACTGAATCCGAATTGGTAAATAATACATATAACCTTTTAGCGACTCAGGAAAATCGGGAGACGAAACAATTCGCGATGCATCTTTCTCGGTTACGAGTATTATTTTTTTATCGGATTGCAAATGTATGAATTTTTGTTCAATTTCAGAATAATTATTCGCAGTAAAATGATGATGGTCTGAAAACGAGATGATTTCAACTTTTGCATTTTGAAGCTTAAAATACTCAACTATAGGAGCATTCGAAACAATTCCTGTGACCAGCAGCACCGAAAAACCTTTAAAATCAGTTATAACTGAATGAATATTTTCTATCTCAAAAACAGGTTTTATTGAATGGTAAACGATAGTCGAAAAATAGAGCGTTTGATGTGTATCAATATTTAATTTGCTTGTTAAATTTCTGACTTCAACTTCGTCAATTTCCGCAGGACACTTTGTAACAATTACAATATCAGCTCGTTTACTACCCGATTTACATTCACGAAGTAAACCTCCCGGCAATATTGAATCGTGAATATACAAGCGTGAATAATCCGTCAACAGTATTTTTAACCCTGGATTCACGGCTCTGTGTTGAAACGCATCATCCAACAATACAACATCAATATTGGGTTGAATGTATTTTAATTGTTGTATGCCATGTACTCGTTTTTCGTCAACAGCCACAGTTGCATTTTTAAATTTCCGGTAAATTTGAAATGACTCATCACCAATAGTTTGGCTATTTGAATTTTCATCAGCCAACAAAAAACCTTTTGTATGGCGTTTATAGCCTCGGCTTAGTACTGCAACTTTGTATTTCGCCTGCAATAATTCAATTAAAAATTCCACATGAGGCGTTTTTCCAGTGCCACCAACCGTAATATTTCCAACCGAAATAACTGGAAAATCGAAACAAGTTGACTCTAATAACTCTTTGTCGTAAAGCAAATTACGAAAAGCAGTAACCAACCCATAAAGTAATGAGAACGGTGAAAGAATAATATTTGGGAGTGAACGTTTCAAAAAAAATGCTTACTTAAAAGTATATATTTTGTAATTCGGATTTAATTTGCAGTAAAGTTAAGCAACATATCGACTATATAACTATCTGACAAACATAGAACTTGCCTAAATTATAGACAAGTTCTTTAAAAAAATGCAAAAGCTGATTACGTGTGAAGAAATCCGCGTCAAAAATACGGAATAAATTTCATATAAATGCAAATAATGTCGTATCTTTGTGCCCGAAATTTAAATAGTATAAAAACAAGAACTGTAATTTTATGAACGTAGTTACAAAAACCATCGCATTGGGTGATGGACGTGAAATTACCATTGAAACCGGTAAATTGGCTAAACAGGCTGATGGTTCGGTTATGGTACGCATGGGTGATACCATGTTACTGGCAACAGTTTGTGCTGCCAAAGACGCTGTTCCTGGAACGGATTTTATGCCGCTTTCGGTAGAGTATAAAGAAAAATATGCCGCTTTTGGTCGTTACCCCGGGGGATTCCTCAAACGCGAAGGTCGTGCATCTGATTACGAAATTTTAGTTTGTCGTATTGTCGACCGCGCTTTGCGTCCTTTGTTTCCAGATGATTTTCATGCCGAAACATTCGTGACCATTACCTTGGTTTCGTCGGACGGAAAAGATATGCCGGATGCATTGGCTGGTTTAGCTGCTTCGGCTGCTTTGGCTGTTTCGGATGTACCTTTTAACGGACCAATTTCCGAAGTGCGTGTAGCACGCATTAATGGCGAATTTGTTGTAAACCCTACTTTCGAACAATTGGCTACTGCCGATATGGAAATCATTGTGGCTGCAACCATCGACAATATTATGATGGTAGAAGGCGAAATGAAAGAAGTGAGCGAAGAGGAATTACTTGCAGCTATGAAAGTGGCGCACGAGGCTATCAAAATTCATTGTCAGGCACAATTGGAATTGATGGAAGCGGTAGGCAAAACCAAAAAACGCGAATATTGCCACGAAGTAAACGACGAAGATCTGAAAAAAGATATTTGGGAAAAAACCTATGATAAAGTGTTTGAAGTAGCAAAAGCTTGCAATCCAAACAAACACGAACGCATCGAAAACTTTGAAGCTATTAAAGCTGAATATATTGCTGGTTTAGACGCTGAAGAAGCAGTTGCTAAAAAAGCATTGATTGGAAAATACTACCACGATGTGGAAAAAGAAGCTATGCGTCGTTCTATTTTGGACGAAGGCAAACGTTTGGATGGTCGTAAAACTACCGAAATTCGTCCTATCTGGTCGGAAGTAGATTATTTGCCAGGAGCACATGGTTCGGCCGTATTTACACGTGGCGAAACACAATCGTTGACTACGGTTACTTTGGGTACCAAAATGGACGAAAAATTAATCGACGATGCGCTTTTCAAAGGAAAAGAACGTTTTATGTTGCATTATAATTTCCCTCCATTTTCTACTGGCGAAGCGCGTGCATCTCGTGGTGTAGGTCGTCGTGAAGTAGGACATGGAAACTTGGCGCTTCGTGCGTTGAAAAACATGATTCCTGACAATTATCCTTACGTGGTACGTGTGGTTTCCGATATTTTGGAATCGAACGGTTCATCGTCGATGGCTACCGTTTGTGCCGGCACTTTGGCATTGATGGATGCGGGTGTTGAAATGAAAAAACCAGTTTCGGGTATTGCCATGGGATTAATTTCGGAGAATAAAGGTAAAAACTTTGCTGTACTTTCGGATATTTTGGGCGACGAAGATCATTTGGGCGATATGGACTTTAAAGTAACAGGTACTGCCGACGGTATTACCGCTACGCAAATGGACATTAAAGTAGATGGCCTTTCGTACGAAATTCTTGAAAAAGCCTTGAGTCAAGCAAAAGAAGGTCGTATGCATATTTTGGGTAAAATTAAAGAGACTTTATCCGAACCACGTGCCGACCTCAAGCCAAATGCTCCACGTATTGTGGCCATGATGATTCCGAAAGAAATGATTGGCGCAGTAATCGGACCTGGTGGAAAAATTATTCAAGCTATGCAAGCCGAAACGGGCGCTACCATTACCATTGAAGAAATTGGCGACCAAGGACGTGTTGAAATTGCAGCTAATAATAAAACGGCTATCGACGCTGCCATTGCTCGTATCAAAGGTATTGTTTCTATTCCAGAAATTGGTGAAACCTATCCTTCGAAAGTAAAATCGGTAATGCCTTACGGTGCATTTGTTGAATTTATGCCAGGCAAAGAAGGTTTACTTCACATTTCGGAACTTGATTGGAAACGCATTGAAACAATGGATCAGGCTGGAATTAAAGAAGGCGATATGATTGATGTTAAATTATTAGATGTTGATCAAAAAACTGGAAAATACAAACTTTCGCGCAAAGCATTGTTGCCACGCCCTCCGAAAGAATAGAATAGCCCCTAACCCCTAAAGGGGGATAAGATAAGAAAGGAAAGCTGCAATCCGTTAATGGGTTGCAGCTTTTTTATGTCCATACACAGAGCATTCCGCCCGTTCTTTTTGCCAAAAGCTATTTTTTTTGTAAATTTGCATTTGCTAATAGAAAAAGTATGAGTAAAAGTGAAGTTATTAAAATTGATGTAGCTGGAGTTCTTAAAGCGAGAGCATCCAAAACAAAAGTGCCTAAGTTTATTGTAAACTACCTACGCCGCATTGTACACGAAGATGAGTTTAATCAGTTTTTCAAGGATAATCCGGATTTAAAAAACCTCGATTTTGTTGAAGCTGCTTTTAAATATTTAGGAATTAAATTAAACGTAATTGGAGAAGAAAACCTGCCTCCAAAAGACGGACGCTATATATTTGCTTGTAATCATCCATTGGGAGGATTGGATGGAGTGGCTATGGGTTATATTGTTGGTAAACATTATGATGGTAAAGTGCGTTTCTTTTCGAATGACTTGATGATGTTTCTGACTCCCATGTTAGAAATGTTTGTTCCGATAAACAAATTCGGAAGTCAGAGTAAAAACCACGCCGAAATGATGAAGGATTTGTACGAATCGGAAAATCATTTGGTAACATTTCCGGCTGGCATGTGCTCGCGCAAGCAAAAAGGGAAAATATGCGATTTGGAATGGAAAAAGAATTTTGTTACTAAATCGATTGAATATAAGCGCGATGTAGTGCCCATCTATTTTGAGGGACGCAATTCGAGTTTCTTTTATAATTTGGCAAATTTGCGTAAGTTTTTGGGCATAAAGTTTAACATCGAAATGATGTATTTGCCCGACGAAATGTTTAAACAAAAAAATAAAGAATTTAAAATAATAATTGGAAAACCCATACCTTGGCAAACATTCGACAGGTCGAAATCGCATGCTAAATGGGCAGAGTGGGTGAAGGAGCTGGTTTACTCGATGTGATGATTTGGTGATGTGTCCCGATAGCTATCGGGAGTGGTGATGTGCCAATATTTTCTATTTTCTTATTTTCATATTTTCTCAATTTCTAATTTCTAACTTCTAACTTCTAACTTCTAATTTCTAACTTGGAATGAAAATAATATCCTATAATGTAAATGGCATACGTGCCGCGCTTGCAAAAGATTTCAGGGGTTGGTTGCTTGCCGAAAATCCCGATGTGCTTTGCTTGCAGGAAACAAAAGCGCAGCCCGACCAAATTGACACGCTGATTTTTGCCGAAATGGGTTATACCTCTTACTTGCATTCGGCACAAAAAAAAGGCTATAGTGGTGTGGCTATTCTAACCAAATCGGCTCCCGACAATGTAGTGGTAGGGATGAATAATCCACGTTACGATGACGAAGGGCGTGTTATCCGTGCCGATTTTGGCGATTTGTCGGTTATCAGCGTGTATATTCCTTCTGGTTCGTCGGGCGACTTGAGGCAAGCTTTCAAAATGGATTTCCTGGAGGCATTTCTGCCATTTGTAGAAGAAGTTCGCAAAACCCGTCCAAACTTAGTAGTTTGTGGCGATTATAATATCTGTCATAAACCCATCGATATAAATCACCCTGAACGTCAGAATGGTGTTTCGGGATTTTTGCCCGAGGAGCGCCAGTGGCTCGACCGCTATGAGGCTACAGGAATGGTGGATTCGTTCCGCATTTTCGACCAAAGTGCCGAGAAGTACAGTTGGTGGAGCTACCGTGGCGGAGCACGTTTCCGAAATGCCGGCTGGCGTATCGACTACCACTGGGTAAGTGAGCCACTTCGTAAGCGACTGAAATCGGCGGCAATTCTGGCCGATGTTATTCATTCCGACCATTGTCCTGTGGTGGTGGAAATTGAGTAGATAAAAATTAAAAAACAATAAATGTTTGCGTTACAAATTTAGGAGCGCTGATTTGTTTTTAACTTTGTAAACTAATTTACAAATTGAATAGCATCCCATGAAGTTTTATCCGTTACAGATTCTCGTAATTATTTTATTTTCAATTGTTTTTACTGCTTGCAACTGGCTCGATTCAGACACTACAACTACTGTTTCGAGTGATGCTAATTTTGTGTCGCTGAGATTTACAGCAGCCAACACAGCTGATGCTACTGTTTCAAAGGCTGTTTTTACATTGGAAAAAGATGGTGCAGATTCGATTATTGTAAATTTAGACTCTTTGCCGGTAAATACCGCCATCGACAGTGTTATACCAACCATTTCGTTTCGTAGTACTTCATCTGTTTGGGCTGTGCGCAAGGATGAGGCAGGAAACATTAAAGACTCTGTTTTGCTAACAGAAAAAGATACACTCGACTTCAATAAAGTAGCACGATTTACAAATAAAGCTTCCGATGGAAAAGCACTGAAAATGTATAAAGTGAAGGTAAATGTGCATACAATGGAACCTGAATTATATCAATGGTATCGGGTGAAAGATCAGCTTTATACACACTCGGGTTCGTTGCAAAAAGCTGTGATGTTGAATAACAAAATTTATTTCTTTAATAGCACCGGACTTACAACGTCGCTTTATACATCTGTAAATGGAATAGATTGGAGTAGCCGCACTTTTGTCAGCGATTTGCCTGATAATGCCGCACTTCGGAATATGGTGGTTTTTAAGGATAAAATATACCTGTTTCACAACGATTCGTTGATTTATTCTAGTTCCAACGGAATGGGTTGGCAGAAGCTATCGATACAAACATCCGATTTCAACTACAAAAATCTGCTTTACGAGTTCAAAGGTGAATTGTGGGGATTGGTTCAGAATAAGTCTGATCTGAAATATTACTTTACGCACACGGCAGATGGAATTGTTTGGAAAACAGAACTTTCGACAACTCTAAATGCAAATTTTCCTGTTGGTGGCTATGCCGCTATTTCGTTTCTTTCACGCACCAAACAACCTAAGGTACTTATTGCGGGTGGCTACAACAAAGATGGAATAAATCTGAACAAAGCGTGGTCGTCGTTGGACGGTTTGTATTTTGTGGATTTCAGCAAAGAAAACACTACTTATGGGTATAGAAACGGAGCATCTATTGTCTATTACGAAGATAAATTGCTCTTGTTTGGAGGCGTAGATCAGCTAGGAAAACCACAGCCCTTACTGTATATGCAATCGGCCGATGAGGGTTTAAGCTGGAAAAATATTGATACAACTACCATGACCGTTCGCGAAAAATATACTTTTACCCGCAACGACTCTACACTCACAGCATACAAAAAATACGAACGCCGTTTTAATCAATCGGCAATGGTGGATAAGGACAAAAATATTATACTTATTGGCGGTCGCGATTCGTTGCCACAAACTTTCACCGATGTATGGGTGGGCAGGTTGAATAAATCGGTTTTTATTAGAAAATAAGAATTTGCCCCAAACCTCTAAAGGGGCTTGCGGCAGTTTGTTTTTATATAGTTTATAGTATTGTGAATAAGAAAGTTACAAATAATCCTATCTCTTTGCGTTTCCGCAGATGGAGCCGTGCAGGTTATGCTGTGTTTGTAAGTATGACTTGTGCTGTAACAATTGGTGTGCTGGCTGTTTCGGTTTGCGAAAAGTCGGAAGAGAAGACGATTGCAGGAAGTGTTTTAAAAAATGAATCTGCACTATTAACTGCCGAAGCCGATGAATTGATAAGCGCCGATGAGCTCTTGACTGCCCAAGACAT
>CAZEEN010000106.1:0-2931 GCA_964511115.1 uncultured Paludibacter sp.
ACATAATCAATTTCTTGCTGCGATGTAGTGCGCCAAAAATAACTTTTTATAAATGGATTTGCATAATTATTCCTTTTCATTCGTTCCGAAATAATAAAATTTTCCCAAATTATTCCTTTATCCTCTCTCATCGATAATAAATTAAAGTTATTAATAATGGTATTCCGGACTCCATTATCCCAAAAATATATCTTTTTAGCAAACTTCAATTCATTCCGTAAGTTTCTACTAAAACCATTGAGCGTGAAAATAATAAATCCTTTTTCAAGAATTTCAATGTAATTTTTTATTGTATTTTTATCCACATGTAGAAGTTGAGCTAGTTCATTGAACGAAACTTCACTTCCCATTTGTAAAGCCAAAGCTTGCAACAGTTTTTCTAAAATATCGGGCTTTTTAATATTTGAAAAAGACAATAAATCTTTATACAAATAACTATCAATCAGTTGTTTTAATCTTTCTTTTTCTTCGGATGGATGAGTAATAATTTCAGGATACATACCGTAAATAAGTCGCAATTCAAGCTGCTGTAGCGATTTTATATAACCATCTGTAAGTTCTAATTCATTCCAAGTTACGGGATACATAAAATACTCCCATTTTCTACCCGTAAGCGATTCCGAAAGTTGATTTTTAATATCCAAAGCCGACGAACCACTCATTATTAATTGAACATCTTTGAATTTATCGACAATAATTTTGGCTGTCAAACCTATATTATTAATGCGTTGAACCTCATCAATAAACACAATTTTATGACTTCCAATAATGTTTTTTATCTGCTCTGTAGATGGTTCATTTAACGATTCGCGGATAACTCTATCGTCACCATCAAGCAATAAAACATCAGTGTACGATTGAAGTAAATTTAGCAACGAAGTAGTTTTACCTATTTGTCTGGCACCAATTACTACAATTGCTTTGTCCGAAAACATTCGTTTTGCAATCAATTTTTCAATATCTCGTTGTATCATAACACCTAAATTTGATGCAAAGATAGTAATAAATTTATTCAATTCACCAAATTAGGTCAATTTTAGTGAGTTCATTCACCAAATTAGGTCAAATTTGGTGAATTGAACTTAAACGAGTATATAAAATTGGTGCTTTTATTTAAACCGAAGTGTAAAAGTCGTTCCTTTTCCAACTTCACTTTCCACTTGAATTGTACCTCCAAGGCGGTCAACAAATTCTTTGCAAAGAATTAAGCCCAAACCGGAGCCCTTTTCGCTATTTGTTCCTTCGCGCGATTTCAGATTTTTGTCGATTCGGAAAAGATGGTCTATGTCTTCAGCTTCTATTCCAATGCCCGAATCTGAAATGGCAATCTCTACAAAATCCGACATATTTTGAGCTTTAATAGCTACTATACCTCCTTCTGAAGTAAATTTTATGGCATTGGTAAGTAGGTTACGTAGAATAGTTTTCAGCATATCACTATCCGATTCAATAAAAATATTGTTGTCGACAATGGCTGAAAGTTCAATTTTTTTAGTATCTGCCTGTGTTTTAATAAGATCGAAACAACTATTCACTTCATCTATTAAGCTCAATTTTTCGATATTTATATCAATGGTATCAGTTTGTGAGCGCGCCCAACGTAGCAAATTTTCGAGCAACTCATAACCATGTTGAGCAGTTGAACCAATGGTTTGAAATTGTGCATCAACTTCTGTTGGATTATAATTTTTAAACTGTTGAATAATTTTGATATAATTCTGAATTCCCACAAATGGATTTCGTAAATCGTGCGCTATAATAGAGAAAAATTTATCTTTGGTAGCAATTAATCGTTCGAGCTGTGCTGCATAATTATTAATTTGCTCATTTTTATACCTAATAAGTAAATGCGTATTAACACGAGCTTGTAACTCAATCAAATCGAATGGTTTAGCAAGAAAATCGCACGCGCCTGACAATAATGCCTTGCGCTTTGTATCGATTGTAATATCGGCAGTTAAAACCAGTATCGGTAAATAAACAGATGGAGGAATAATTGTTTTAAGCTGATTCATTACTTCAAAACCGCTCAAAAAAGGCATGGCTAAATCAAGTAAAATAATATCCGGAATATAATTAAATACTAATTCTACAACATTTCGCGGATCGGTGGTAGAATGAATATTTTCATATCCTTGAATTTCGAGAAAATCATGCAAAACCTGAATATTATCTTCCAAATCGTCTACTATCAGAATTTTAGCACTCTTCAAATCATAATCTGTCATAGAATATATTTTGTATTAAAATGTAAAGTTACAAAAATTCTGATATAATTTTCATAAACTCCGAAATATCCAATGGTTTTGTAAGATATTTTTTGGCACCTGCTAATAGCATTCGATCAATTTGATTTTGCATAGCATCGGCACTTAATATTATTACCGGTATATTTTTCGTTATATCGTATTTTTGTAATAATAAAAGTATTTCATCGCCTTGTATATCAGGTAAATTCATATCCAATAAAATCACATTTGGATTATGTTCGATTGCCAAATCTACAGTATCGTATCCATTAATACTGGAAACTAATTTTACATTAGGGAGTTGAATCGAAAGTATTTCTTCCACTAACTCAATATTCGACAAATTATCTTCGATATATAATACTTTAGCTTTATGGATAGGAAATTCAGCTGTGCCATCTTGAACCAAATCTGAATTTTGATTAATATCAACAACTTTATCTGCTAAAAATTGAATCCAAAAAGTACTTCCTACGCCAACTACACTTTCAACACCCACAATGCCACCCATCGATTCTACAAGCTTTTTAACTACTGCTAAACCCAGACCTGTGCCTTCAATAACGGAAATATGAGTACCAACACGTTCGAAAGGTGTGAATATTTTTGTTATATCTTCATCACTAATTCCAGACCCTGTATCGGTAATCGAAATTCGGATAAATGATTCGTTTGAGTCTTC
>CAZEEN010000106.1:3031-10047 GCA_964511115.1 uncultured Paludibacter sp.
GCTTCGATTCGCGAAATATCCAACACTTCGTTTATAAGATTCAACAAATGTCGTCCGCTTTTCAAAATATGATTTACACTTTTTTTCTGTCCGTTATTCAAGTCACCCAACTCAAGAATTTGCGCAAAACCGAGTATCGAATTCATAGGTGTACGCAACTCATGACTCATGCGCGAAAGAAATTCACTTTTTGCCATATTGGCTTTTTCGGCTTCCAATTGAGCTTTCCGCATTTCCTCTTCAGCTTTTTTACGTTTGGTAATATCTACAAACAAGCTAAGAAAACAAAGTTCATTACCCACATAAATTCGCTCAACTGACAACAAACCAGTAATTTTATCTCCTGTCTTATTAATTAAAATAATCTCTAATTCTTTTATTTTCAGATTGTTGTTAAAAGTATTTGAAATGACTTCTCTTGTACTTTGATTTTCAAAAAGATTAAATTCTAACGAAGTTTTTCCAATTATCTCATCTCTGGTATAGCCCAAGGTATTTACAAATGCATCGTTAACATCAACAAATACACCATTCGTTGAACTACTTAAGGCCATCAAAGCTGAATTTGAACGAAATGCTTTCGAGAATTTTTCTTCCGATAGTTGAATTTGCGATACATCTTTACTTACACCAAAAATTACTGGTTTACCATTCCAAAATCCAGATTTTACTTTTGTTTCTACAGGAATACGTATTCCTGATTTAGTAATAAGCGGTACCGGACAAAAATCAGTAGTTCCGGCAAGCATTTCACCTACAATCCGTCCAGCTTCTTCCCGCCGTTCTACTGGATGAACCAATAAAACTGATTGCTCATTTAATTCTTCTTTACTGTATTCGAGGCGATTGACAACAGTATCGTTAACATGTATTATTTTACCTTGTTCATCCAGAACAAAAAGAAAATCATCGATTGTATTAAAAAAAACCTCAAAGTTTTGACGTGTTTGTTCAAGTAGTTTATCGGCATTATAATTATTTATTATGCCAACAAGCATATTACTCCATATCTTTAAAACATTAATCTCGTTGTCATTATAATTCCGCTTTTTGTTTACAGCATCTAAGCCAACAAAACCAATAAGCTGATTTTCAGAAATCATTGGCATAACAATAAGAGACTGAATGCCCTGTGGCTCGAGAATATCCTTTTCGGCTTGCCACGATGATGGTAAATCGAAAACCGAAGGTATAATAATCTGTTTATGTTTTGCAAGGGTTTTGTTCCACATTGGAAAAATTTCACATGGAATATCCTTTAGATTATCAATTTGGGCATGTATACCCTCATTGCACCATTCATAAGTATTACTCATTTCGGTTTGTGAGGCATTAAATTCAAAAATATATGCCCTGTCGGCACTTAAAAATTTTCCAATTCTCGACAATGATAAATTAACCGCATAATTAACCTGATTTTGCGAAACTCCAGTTAATTGAAGAGCCAACTGATGCATTTCTGATTCAAACTCCTGAGCTCGCTTGCGTTCAGTTATATCTTTGAGCGAACCAAAGATACCTATTACTTCATTTCTATCGTTTATACCCAATTTTGCATATACCTCAATCCAACAAAAAACTCCTGATTTTGTTAAATACCTTACTTCTTGACGACAGTTATCTATTTCAGATTTTAGTAATGATGTAAATAACTCTAAATTGCGTTCTCTATCTACGGGGTGAACAAAATCGGTAAATACCTTGCCTAGGGATTCATCAACAGAAAATCCGGTAATACTCTCCCACGACTGGTTAAGAAATAGCCATTTACCATCCACATCTGTCTGAAAAATAACTTCTTGAATATTCTCTACAACCGATCTGTATTTAAGTTCACTTTCTTTAAGAGCATCTTCAATTCGTTTTCGTTCAGAAATTTCAACTGTTAGACTTAAATTTGCCTTTTCAAGCTGAATGGTTCTTTGCTTTATTTTACTCTCGAGGTTTTGATTTAAATCGAGAATTTCCTTTTCAGATTTCTTTTTTTGAGTTATATCCTGCTTTATAGCTAAAAAATTGGTAATAATTCCTTTGTTATCAAATACAGGTGAAATAGAAATATATTCCCAATATACTTCACCTGATTTTTTTTTATTTAACCACTCTGTTTCCCATACATTGCCACTTTTTATCGTTTTCCAAAGATCGACGTATACACTATCCTTAGTCTGTCCCGATTTTAATATTCTGGTGTTTTTTCCTTTCACCATATCAATAGTATAACCCGTAACCTTTTCGAATGCCGGATTTACAAACTCAATTATGCCTTCAGCATTTGTAATAATTACGTTTACAGGACTTTGGTTAATTGCTTGTGAAAGTTTTCGAAGTTCTTGTTCTACATATATACCCTCTGTTATATCTCTATATTTCCACAAATGACCACTATATCTGCCTTCAATAAATGTAGGTATATAGTCACGTTCGAAAAAGCGGCCATCAACCAATTTTAACACATCATTAAAAACCGGCTTTTGTTCCTTTAGAATTGTATTAATATCCGAAATAAACTTTTCAGGGTTATCAAAATACACTTTATTTTGCTCTGCCGAATCGGAACAATCTGCTCCAATTAAAAATTCCGGCGCAACCGGAATTCTAAACATATCGCAAAAAAGCTGATTTGTTATTACTATCTGTCGATCCGAATTTTCAAGTAAAATACCTTCTTTTAGGTTTATAATCAGATTAGTAAGTAATGATGACTTATCCCTAAATTCACTTTCGGTTTTAACAAGCTCTTCAAAATCCTGAACATATAAGTTATTTGGAATGATTTTACTTTCGTTAGAATTTTCGTTAAGTTTTTTTTCAAAACTAAGTAATAACTCAATAAGCTCCTCCTTCGTTTTATCGTTATAATTCATAATAATAAAATATGCAAGTAAGTTTTAATTTTTAAATTTTAATCGTACTGTAGATCCAGATTTTCTGTTGTTTCTAACACTAATTTCGCCTTTATGAGCATCCATTATTAATTTAATTAAAGCCAAATTTAAGCCATTATTCTTATCAATGTGCTTATCGCCCACGCCAAATAAATGAAAAAGATTTTTTAGTGCCAAAGCCGAAAAACCGCTACCATTATCAATAAACTCAATGATAGTAGAATCATTTTTAATAAAGGCATTCACAGTAACAATAGTATTCTTATGAGAGTACTTTACAGCATTATCCAGCAAGCATTCAAAACATATTTCAATTAATATATTGTCGGCTTTTACCGTCGCTAAACCTGCATCTTTTATATATTCTACTTGAATATTCTTTGAATCAATTTTATCTTTGAGTGTAATTTTTGCTTGTTCAATTAAATTGAAAATATTAATATCTTCAATTTCAACAGCATACTTATTGGTTTGTAATTGGGTAATTAATAGTGCTTGTATTGAAAAATCGTAAAGGCGATTTGCTGATATTTCTAAATAATGCAGATACTCTAAAAGCTGTGGCGAGTCTATTCTTGATTTAAGAATTTCGGTAAAGCCCTTAATCCCATTTAGAGGTGTTCGTATTTCGTGACTAATAATACTAAGAAACTCCGATTTAGCATTATCAAAAACTTCCAATTGTTCGTTTTTCAATTTTAGTTCTTTATTGGCTATATCAAGCTCACGAGTACGTTCCTTAACTTTTGATTGTAATTTCAAATTATGATTTTCGAGTTGTAAGTGTAAATAGCGCGTATCGAGCAGGTTTTTTATACGAATAATTACTTCGTTTAAATCAAATGGTTTCGACAAAAAATCTTTTGCACCTGCACTCAAAGCACGCTGTTTAACATCAGCATTTATATCAGCTGTTAACACTAATATAGGTAAGTATGAATTAGTTGGAATAATTTGTTTTAAATCTTCCATTATCTCAAAACCATTTTTAAACGGCATCATTAAGTCCAATAAAATAATATCAGGCTTATAAGCCTGATATGTTTCAATAGCAATACATGAATCAGTTAATGATTTGATGTTATGGAATCCATCCTGAGTTAATAACATTTCGAGTAATTCAATATTTGAATACGTATCGTCAATAATCAGAATCTTTGCTTTTTTATAAAAGGAATTTTTCATATATATTTTACTAAGAAGTTATAATTATTATCTATACCAATCATCTTTAATTTTTAAAAACTCTACAATTTTTTGTTCCAAAAACATATTTCTATTTTTAAGCAACTGGTAAAAATATTTTGTTTCCAACAAATTTCTAATACGTAAACTAACTTCAATTATTTCAAAGGGTTTGGTAATAAAATCTTTAGCACCACCTCTTAAAACTCTTTGTTTATTATCTTTACTTAAATCGGCAGTAAGAATAAGAATAGGTATAAAATTATCAGAAAAAATGGAATTCATTTGTTTCTTTTTCATCATTTCTAAAATATCAAATCCTGATAATTCGGGCATAATTAAATCCAACAACAAAAGATCGGGCTCAAAACTTTCCAATATACTTTCAACCGTTGTAGAATCGGTTGTAAAAACCACATTTTTATAACCCTCGTATTCGAGCATTTGACTTAAAACATCAATGTTCGATTGCTTATCGTCAACAATCAGAATTTTTGCATCCTTAAAATCTGTGTGTCTCATACTATTGAAAATTTTAAATGAAAATATAATTTCAAAGAAAAATAATTAACATAATATTATATAATTGTATTAGAATAAACTTTGTATACAAATAATACAAAAGCAAAGATATAAAATAGTTTTAATAAAAAAAAAATAAGAATACAATATTTAGTATAGCTGACAATAAAACCTTCAAAAATATATTTATATATTTGATAAATAATTATTTATACTACATTATGTAATAATTACTATATACAAAAATTCAATTTACTATTACAAAAATAAATATATATATATATGTCGAAATGTATTTTATATTGGTAATTTTAGCACAAAAAATACATATATATTTTTTCACATTTATAAAAAATAATAACCATATAAAAATACTATTTTAAGTATATTTATATGGTTATAAACCGATAAAATAAATTTCAAAATTATTTTTACTGCTTAATTAACAAAAAATCTTTAATATTAGCCATAGCATAAAGTGGAAAAACAAAAATAGAGTCATAGCTTGAGAAATTCTCCATAGAGCATCTTATGCCATTTTTTTTATTTTTTTCTTTCAAAAAAAGAAACATACTTTGCATTGAACCTGAATGAGTTGCCTTTACTTCTATAGGATAAATTTCGCCGTTTACCGCAATAATATAATCGAGTTCGGCATTACTATTTAATGCTTCGCGACTCCAATAATATAAATCCTCACGCTGGTATGGGGAATTATATTTATAGAGTTCTAAACCTGCAAACTGCTCTGCAATTGCACCTTTATTAATCATATTCCAATCGGTCGAAAACAATAAATCGGCTATATTCAAACCTAACATTCGCTGAAATAAACCTGTATCAAAAAATATCATTTTACGTTTTTTGGAGTTAGCTTCTGCACCCAACGGAATTCCATTAGCCGAAGTATGCGTAACCGGAATAACCAAACCTGCCAAAATAAGCAAATCCAAGGCTTGTTTTATTTGTAAATGATTCGCTTGCGAATTGGTTTTCGAAAAATTAAACTTACCTCCCGCTTGTTGAGCTACCGAAACAAAAACTTCTAAAATACGAAGTTCAGGAACATTTTTGTGATATTTTGAAAAATCAGTTTTGTAAGTTAATAACAAATCGTCTAAAACCAACTGACAAGCTAATAAATCGCCATTTTTTAAATAATTAGCAATCACTTCGGGCATTCCTCCCAACACAATAAATTTTTTCAATAATTCAACCAACTTAGTATGTAATGGAGTAGGAATAGGATTAATTGGTGATGATTTTTTTATATAATCCAAGAGCATATTTTCGCCAAGAGCCACCAAAAATTCGTTGAATGAGAACGGATGCATAAAAATGGAACGAATTCGGCCTACACCAAACGAAGGTAAACTCTGTAACGCAAATTCGAGCAACGAGCCGGCAGCTATTACGTGCAATTCAGGATATTTTTCGTAAAAAAAACGAAGCGAAGAAATGGCTTTTGGGCACGACTGTATTTCGTCGAAAAACAAAAGTGTTTTACCAGCAATAATGGGCGTGTTGAAATAAACCGATAATTTTTCGCAAATAACTGAAGGTGTTAAATCACCTTCAAAAAATTGGATTGTGGAGCTATGTTCTTCAAAATTTAACTCAATGAAATAATCAAACTTTTTAGAAAGTTGTCGAACAGCCGACGATTTTCCAACTTGACGTGCTCCACGCAACAACAAAGGTTTACGATTACTATCTGAAATCCAATGAATTAAATCCTTATCTATGCTTCGATTAATATAGCCCATACTTTTAAAAATATTAGATATTACAAAAATCAAAGGCAAAAGTAATACATTTTTTACAAAAATCAAAGTCGAAAATCATCTAGTTTTGAGAAAAATCAAAGTCAAACTTATAAAATCAACTCATTTCCAACATTCTCAAAATAGGTTTTACCGCTTTTAATCTCACTTCCTCGTCTACTAAAATTTCAGGTGAATCGTTTAATAAACACTGATACAGTTTTTCAAGTGTATTTAAACGCATAAAATTACATTCGTTGCAAGCGCAAGTACTATCGTTTGGTGGTACGGGAATAAACTGTTTATCAGGACTTTTCTTTTGCATTTCGTGTAAAATACCACTTTCGGTAGCTACTAAAAACGTATTTTTATTCGAATTTATGGAATAATTAAGCAATGCTTGCGTACTTCCAATAAAATCGGCCATAAGCAACAACGGGCGTTTACATTCCGGGTGAGCCAGCACTTCGGCTTCGGGATATTCTGATTTTAGTTTCACCAACTTTTCAACCGAGAATTGTTCGTGTACATGGCATGCTCCGTCCCATAATAACATATCGCGACCGGTTACACTGTTGATATAATTTCCCAAATTTCTATCCGGACCAAAAATTAATTTCGCATCTTTGGGGAACTGGTCTACAATTTTTTTGGCATT
>CAZEEN010000106.1:10147-11244 GCA_964511115.1 uncultured Paludibacter sp.
ATTTATATTTTAAATTTAATTTTTATAATGTCCCATAAAGAATAAGTCTTACTCCCCTTTAGGGGTTGGGGGCAGGTTAAATTTCAGTTTTCAAACAAACTATTATAAATATTCTTTTTTATTTTTTACAAAAAACTTATATGAAGATAATAATAGGGTGTTAGTTTGGTTGATAAAAATATTTGAAAAAGTTTGTATAATTTGATATTAAAATATTGATGCTTTCTATCAACAATACTTTATGGGAATTAGTTCTGAAAATAACCATTTTACAAACTTTATCAACACGCTGTTAATAACTGCAAAGTTAGAAACTTTTCGCGAAACACGATGCTGATAACTGTATAAAAGCAGTTAAAAACTAGCACAAAAAAAAGGATTAACTTTTTAGGTCAATCCAATTTTTAATGTAATACAATTGACATATCTATTATGCAAATAAAGTTGTAATATTTTTGTAATGTATTTTTCAACAGTTTTCAACAGCTATTAACAGGTACTATTAATCAAAGATAGCGTTTTTTTTCACCCAACCTTTCGAGTAGTTCGTTTACTTCTTTTTTCATATCTGCCATACGAACTTCGCGATTAACCATAAATTTATTCATATAATCGAGGTCTGCATTTTTTTTAATTAATGCTTCTTCTCCTTTTTTACGCTCTAATTCACCAGCAGCTCTAACCGACACTAATCGTAATATATTATTTGCCAAAATAGGATTTTTTAGAGGCTTACGACCAATAATGGCTATTAATCCAATAGGTTTATTATCGAAACTCCAAAGCGTAGTGCCTACATAACTTTCGGCATTTAAGTCACGCAGAGCAGCATCGTGTGGAAACAGATTGCAAACATTCTCGGGAAAACAACAGATGTTTTTTCCTATCACTTCGCCGCAAGGTGTTTCTTTTAACGTGTACGATACATTGGTATCAAACACTCCATCGTTATAAATTGCCAATGTGTGAGCTGTTAATCCATCTCCATTCAATGTGTCGATACACACATATTCCATTTCTAAAATTTGCGATAGGTATTTGGCTAACGATTCAAAAAAGTTTTCTTTTGATGCTCCCACACCACATGTTATTAGAAA
>CAZEEN010000107.1:0-8948 GCA_964511115.1 uncultured Paludibacter sp.
CTGCCAATTACAGTTCGTGGCGGACGAGCAGAAGTGGCAAAAATATCAGTTTGCAGCAATTCGTAATTCGTCATGTATTTACCCGAAGTAGTAGTTGTAAAATCGAAAGCGATTTTGCCATCTTTCAACAATACTGGTGCTCCACCAATAGCAGAATATGGATTCCATTTTACCGCTGTTGTTGGAAATGTTTGGTTTGGTGACGCTTGCGGCGTCTCACCTTCCACGTTTGGCGAAGGCAATTCGTACCCATTATCGCCGGAAGTCCACTTAAGCAAAGGCGTTTGTGACTGCGTAACACCAAAAGCACCACGCGTAACCGGATAAGAATATGAGCCACGTGTAAGTGCCGAGATATTATCTGCCTTTTTCGTATTTCGGTCAACTGCTAAACTGTACGAACTTACATTGCTGCCACTATAACCAAAATAACCTCCATTGGTCATTACATAAGTTGTTTCGCCGGTGGAAGTTGCGATAAACTGACTTGGTTTTTGGGCTGTTGTGGCTAATGTTGTTTTCAATTCAATATTCCCTGTACTCATGTCGGCAATGGCATAGTATGCTTTGAAATTGCGCCCATTAAGTGTGCTGTTTGTTTCATACACTTTAATTTCAGAGGGTAAACTTGAATTGATAGAAGACAACAGTGTCCAATTTAAGGTTATGCCTTGCGGTTCAGCATCCAGTTTGCCCGAAACTTCGTTGCTGTAAGTTGTACCTTGCGAATTGGTTGCAAAAGCTCTGATATAATAAGTTGTATTTGCATCCAAATTGTTCGCATTTGCAAAAAATGTTTCACCCGATTTTACTTTTACATGCCAAGTGGATTTTGAATCGTTTATTGTAGGATTTGGTGATTTGCTCCAACATATTCCGGCATTACAAGTTTCGCCACCATCCGAAGTCAGTGTAAAATAAGATGAAATTTTGAAATAAGAAATTATTGGTGAAACAATCGTAATAACAGGAGTTTTCAGAATAGACAATGACCGTTCGATGCCAACTGATGTGGTAGTGCCTACATAAGCGTAAAGTTTGTAGGTATTTAGTCCGGCAGCAGGTTCGGTGTCTATCGCTGAGGTTTCGTTTGCGGTAAGTGTTTTCCAGTGTTGATAAGTGCCTGAGCTGGTTTTACGTTCAATTTTATAGCCATCAATACCACCAGTTACGGCATCCCAATTTAAATTAACCGTATTTTGACTGGCTACAACTGTAAAATTAGCAGGCATTGCCACCGGAACATGCTGATAATAAACCGAAACGGTATCGGAAGCACGTTGTTTGTAAAAGGCATACACTTTATACAAATAGGTTGCTTGAACTAAGCCTTCATCAGTCCATTCGGTAGTGTTTGCTCCAACCGTTGTTTTTACGGGTGTTGTTGCTCCGGTTAACCATCGCTCAATGTCAAAACCATCTTCGCCTTTGCTATTATCTACCCAGCTTAGTTTGATTGAAGTGACCGAAATTTTTTCGGTTGTCAATTTAGTAGGAGCCGGAAAAGGAATTTTCGGGTCGCTCAAATCAGCAGTTGTACAAGAAATAAACATGCTTGTACTAAAGAATAAAAAAACAATACATTTTATTAAATCAACCATATTAAACTATTATGAGGCTATAATTCAACGATATACATCATTGCGCATTTAATATTATTTTTCTTCAAAATATTTACCAGTCGTAGCTGTTCGCTTTCAATTAAGCTTCCATCAGCACTATTCCAACGTTCCAACAAACACAAACAACCCATCGATGGCGTGAATGGATAATAGTATTGCGATTTGTAAAAATCAGTATCTATTGTTGTTCCATGTATAATAATTTCGCCACGCCCTGCTTTACCAGCATAAAATGCCCTATTTTTTTGCAAATAATTGCTCCAACTCTCCGGATAAAATTTGTTGTACTTTTCCAGATTCCAATCGCCTTTCATTTTTCCAAAACTAAACTCAGCAAGCGATGTTTCGAAAGGCAAGGTAGAAATAACTGTTGGCGATTTTCCAATAAAAACATTATCCGAAGTACAAAAACCTTGAACAGCATAAACTCCTTGCGGCGTATTTCCATTTGTAATGTATTCCGGTAAATTGGTTATTGAACGAGCCAACAATCTAAATTTTAACGTGTCACCATTTTTTACTATAACTTCACCATTCTTTTTTTGAATTATTAGATATCCCGGAATATCTCGATTTTTATTTACAAACACAAAAAAACTAGCTTCTTTCGATTTACTTCTGAAAACCAATAAATCATCAATTTGCTGTTTTGTTAAACCTTGAACGGCTGTTTGACTTTCCGAAAAAGCTTTCAAAATTGGGTTTTCATTCCAATGTTTGAAATTTTTTATCATCAATGTCGTTGCAAATCCAATATTTCTGGTATCAATACGAATCAGATAGTTTGCCATTATTGCAAATCGTTTTGCATCTTGCTCCAATCGTATCAAACTATCCAATTGATTCTTAAATCCGTTAGGATAAAGCGTATAGATATGCTGCAGCAAACTGCGTTTGAAATTATCGGAATATTCAGTAAAATGTTTGCAAGCAAAGCTTAAATTGGCACTATCGCGAACCGATTTTGTAAGCATTAATTCCGAAGCCCAAAAGGCACTTTGGTATTTGTTTTCGTTTTTTGAATCGGGTAAATATTGAAATACTGAATCAATAAAATGCGTTTTTTCAATTATAAAACGTTCTCGTTCATGTTTTTGAGTAAATGAATTTGTAATTTGCTTTTTACACGAGCAAATCAGAATAACAACAAGTATTATAACAACCAATTTACGCACAATAATCTATTTTTTTAAAATGGAAATATTGCTTTTCCGGGATACAAAGCTTTATACGCTTTTTGTTTTGATGGAATAGCCTCGTAAAACCAGGTAGATTCGCTATAAACACCTCGCGAACGATTGTATTGAATTAGTTGCGCCAAAAAACCATCCGAGATTATTGCGCTTCCATTGCGCACCAACATACCCGGAACATATTTTTTTCGTAAATCAACCGTATTAAACACATTTTGCAAATCGCTGTAAACCAAAGTTGAATAGGAGTCAATTCCCTGTGATTCATTACGGTACAATTGTGGCGATATCCAATCGGCTACCCCACGCTTTTGCCATTCTGGCCAATCTTGCAAGTAATTATCTTTGCTCCAACCGCGCGTACTTGGTGCCCATGTCACCAAACAAGTGGAACGAGCAGCTTTCACCGCATTGTAAAGTGTTACGGCATAATCACTCATTTTATTGGCTTTCCAATTGAAAAATGCTGTTTCGGTTGGGTTCGTTGGCACAACTTTTCCGGTTTCTGTTTGGTAAAGTTGCTTGGTATAATCGTCGTAACCGGCATGCGAAGGTAAAGCTGGTAAGCGGTCGTCGCCCTGCACACCATCTAGTCCCGGATATTTGGTTACACATTCCACAATCATATCAGTCAGAAATTTCTGAACTTCGGGATGAAAACCATTTAGCCAATAAAAACTGTTTTTATTCGTCTGATTTCCATTAATATCTTTGCTTACCCAGTCGGGATGCTTGTCCGAAATAGGTGAATCCTGACCGGAATAATGCGATGCAAATCCATATTCGAACCATGCAATTACTTTTATATTTTTAGCATGTGCTTTTTCAATTAATTTCCCCAAAACATCGCCCCAGGAGCAACCACTTATAACAGTTTGTGCGGGAGTAATTCCGAGCACTGTGGCAAGTGTCTGACTTGGGAATAGCGTCTGACTTTTATTATAGGTACAAACACAAATAGTATTAAAATTAAGTTCAGCCAATTTATCAACCATGGCGGTGAGATTGGCTTCACTCATCAAGACGGTACTTGCCACATTGGTAACCCAAACCGAGCGTATACCAGTTTCCTGCGGTTGAACATTGGCAGTAATTGTATATGTTTTCGAAGTTTTCCCTTTAGTAAGATTCCACGAAAAAGGTTGAGATAAATCGACTGTTCCATCCGAAACAATATTGGAAGTGATACCAGTTTCGGCTAAGGTATAATTAATTTTCAGTGCAGAAACATTTGTTCCAAAAGGTACTGTAAATGTGATATTATCACCATTGATAATTCCGGTTATAAAATTGTCGGGCAGTTGAATATTATTAACCCTGAAAGTAGGTTGATTGTAAGCCAATACAGTGTAACTTTTTTTTGTTCCGGCTTCGGATGTTACGGTATAAAAAACCGGCTTTGAGAAATCCTGTTTCACTCCGGAGGCGGGATTGATGGTTGCTTTGGGCGAAACCTCAATGAGCGGAGTAAGAGTAGTTAAATCGGTAGTTGTGGGTACCATGATGGATACCGTATCGTTGGAAATACTCGCCTCGTCGGCTTGCTCAATTTCCTGAAATTTGAAGCTGATAATTTCGTTTCCACCTTCCAATGCTGGTTTACACGAAAGTAGAGTAATACAAGAGAGGATTAAAAAGAGATTTTTCATTGATAGAATATTGAAATTGCGAGTTTTAAGAGATTTAGAACGCAAATTACGCAAATTTTCACAAATTAAACAGTTTAGTAAATGCCTGTTTGTTGATACAGAAGTAATTCTGATTTGCGGTTTTTTGCGTAATTTGCGTTCTTTTTATTTATTGTTCGATGCGAAATAATTACTTAAAAGTCATTTCTTTCTTTTTGCTGAATTTTGTAACCACAATACCACAACCGGTACCCATAGCCACTACTTTAAATCCTTGTCCATCAGCATCTAAAATGGCATCAACACAGCCAGTTGCATCACCGTTTCCTAAAGCACCATCGGCTTCAATTTTTTCAGGAACAGGAGTCAACCACCAGTTGTCGCCCATCAATGTGCTGTTATTTGTAGTTGTGTAATCGTACAAACGGGCATTTACACTATGCGGAGTTGCATAAGCTTCAACATTTAAAACCACATGATATTTAATGCCATTATATTCAATAAATTGAGACATGCCTTTAGGAGTTGCCACAGCAGTTGCAAACATATAATTTGCTTTTGTTGCACCATTAATTACACCAACTTCTGACCCTGCACAGGCAGCGTTTACCAAAATGTCGCTGGTTGCTGTTGCACCCATTGGAACTATCGAAGTCCACAATTCGAAGCGAGACATAGAACCACCAGGCGTATATTTAATAATTTCGGGGCTTGTTGCAGCAACTCCATTTGTTACTTTCCAACGAAGAATATCCAAGGTGTAATTGGCATACGAATAAATATAAGCTTCTGTTTTTAAATCACCAACCACCGAAATACGACGACCAACATGATTTCCGGCCCAGCTTGGAGGCGTACGTACAGGAGTTAAATCCGACACATTCCATTTTATCAACTGACGAGGAGCAGCATCTGCATTGTCCCAACACCACACTTTGAAATCGGCTCCAGGAGCAGCTAAGTTACAACCGATAAAACCACCTTTGCGGTCACCAGCCATAGCACGAACTTGTTTGATGGTATCGCCGGGAGCAACAACTAATTTTGCATATCCGGTTTCAGAGCCATCAAGCATTGATAATTTTACCAATTTCAAATTGCCTCCGTACAATCCACCAATTTGTTGAATAATATGTGTAGGAGTTAGGGCGAATGTTTTTTCGTTGTTGCTGGTAAATTTGTCGGTAAAGGCTAAACCTTTTTTACGCCAGTATTCCGAAACCACACCATATCCTTTTTGAGCTGTTTCGAAGAAGCGAACTTTGTAAGCTGTTTTCGAAACACCATCTTCGGCAGTAACGGTGTAGTAAACAGGAGTTGCTGAGTTAAATTTTACAGGAGTTCCAGAAGCAGGACTTACGGTAGCGCCTTCCGAAACCACTAAAGTGGCTGCATTGGCAGTTAATAATCTAGAAATTGTATCCGCTTTTAAACCAAAAGGGATGTTAATCTGAATTTCTTCGCCTACAATTTCTACTGATACACCAGCTTTGATGGTTTGGTCGGCTAAAGCATCCAACGAACTAAGATTCAGTGCAAAAGAAGTAATGGCCGAATCGGTTTTAAGTACTACTTCGGGGTCTTGTTTACACGATACAATTGAAATTGCAACAAATAGCACAAGGGCTGTTTTGTAAAAAAATCGGGTTGTTTTCATTGTTATAAAATTTTTATTGATTATGGAATTGTGAATTATGAATTGTGAATTATGAATTATGAATTATGAATTATTTTTTGTCCCACCACATTCTGCTTAACTGATAATCGCCGCCAATACGCGTTGCCGCTTCTGTTACATTGGCTTTGTTTAGCAAGTGTTCATCGCTCGGATATTTCCAACGGCGAGGTAGTCCCATTTCGTCGGGAACAGAAGATGTATACTCAATTGCTAAAATCTTCGGGAAACCTGTCCGACGTAAATCGGCATACGCTTCGAAACCATCGGTGTAATTTCCTAAGTATTTTTGTAAAATAATTTGTTCCAATTTTTGCGCTTTCGTACCAGTTGCTTTAAATTTTGCCGCACCAGCCAAATAGCTGTTTATTTCATTATCAGGAATTTCGTAAAGCTGCATTGCTGCTCTTACACCATCGTTGTAGTGTTCTTCGGCAGTTTTAGGAGTTGTCCATCCATTCAGGTTTCCTTCGGCCAATAAAAAACAAATTTCGGGGTAAACAAAAATGTTTGTTGGATAATTATTCTGACGTAGGTATTGACTCAAGTCTGAGTATTCACCCAATTTACTTTGCAATGTGGTAAGCGATTCAATGCTTTGACCATTACGCAAGCCTCTGTATTTAATGTTTTTACTAATTTCAGAACTTCTAGAAGGCATAACGCGTGCAACGATTGCTTCAATATCGTCGGTAAAAGTACGACCTTGTGCAAAAACATTGATAAATGAACCACCTTCGGCGGCGGCATAAGTTACTTTAGCTTGCTCGGTGTACGATAACGAATTGTAAATTGCCGAATTAAGTTCAATATCTTTGCAAATTTGCTTCATGGCATCCAAATATTTTTTAGTTGGTTCAGCAAAATTAAACATGCGCGGGTCGTTCAAATCATTGAGCGTTGTTACCATAAATTCGCTTATACGATACCAATCAAAAGCATTTGCCATTACTTTAATCGGGTTGTCGCTATGAATTCCCTGTGGGCCGGCGGGGTCGGTTTTCAAACGGCACGATTGTAAATTGTTATTCATTAATCCTCCGGCATCAGTCAGCGTTTCGTCGAACCATGTTTTGGCAAGCGTTGGATTAACGTTCGAAATTCGCATGGCCATACGCAATCTTACAGAATTACCAAATCGCTTCCACGATGTATAATCACCGTTATAAAACAAGTCGGCATTACCCATTCCATTGCCTTTAGTAGCATCAATTTTTTGTACATTTGTTTTCAGCGAATTGTAAATGCCATTGTAAATGTCTTCTTGATTATCATATCTCGGATAATCAATCAAGTCGTTAAACGCTTCGCTATAAGGAATATCGCCAAACAAATCGGTTAACTGAAGAAATAAATACGATTTCCAGATATTGCAAATCGCCTCTTTATTTTCCCAACCTTTTTCTTTCGCTATTCTCTCAGCTTCAGCCACAAACGACAAATAGGTTTTCGAAGCATCCCCTGCATAAGCTGCGCCCCACAAGGTACCATTCCAAGCAGCATTAAATTGGTATCTATCGGTACAATGCTCTTTAGTGTAATTCGTATTGGTGTACATTTGTGTATGGAAACAAGCCATGCCTCGGGTGTAATAATACACACGGTCGTCCATAGCACCACGTCGTTGCGAAGTGGTAAATAGGTACGCAGGGTCAATGGTTGTGGATGCATTCGGGTTTGTGTTTATTTCGGCAAAACGGTCGGTACAGGCCGAAAATGCAACCGTAACAAGAAGGATAAATATTATATTTTTCATATTTTTCATCAATTTAATTCGTTGTTATTTAAAAACTTACAGTTACACTTGCACCCCATTCGCGGGTTGAAGGTATTGAGCTGTATTCAAAACCCATTCCATTGAACGAAGCTTCAGGGTCTAATCCTTTGGGAGCTGCTTTGTAAATATAAAACAAATTTCGACCAACGGCTGCAATTTCTAAATTATTAATTGTAAATGGCTTCAACCATTTTTTAGGCAGATTATATCCCAAGCGAACTTCTTTAAATTTCACAAAGGAGGCATCATGCAAAAATTCTTCGTCGACTCCCGCTGCATTTATCCAATACGATTGGGGCGAAACATACAAATTGCGGTTTGGTGTATAACTTCCATCTGGCAACAGAACAACGCCTTGTGGTAAATAACCACGCTGATTGCGCGAAGTCAACCATTCTACAGGTGATTTCCCGGCTGCAACACGGGCAATTTCCGAAGCAGCCCATTCTTCACGTCCGGTTGTTGTCCATGGTGCATTTCCATATTCGGTCGTAATTTTTTCGGTAAACGAATAGAGCTTTCCTCCCATACGAACATCTACCAATGCGCTGAAATTAAAGTTCTTAATGCTCAAATTTGTTCCTAAACCTCCCAAAAAGTCATTTTGGATATTTCCCAAATAATTATCGGTACGCGAGCCGATGGCATCTTCGGCAAGCATAGGTAAACCATTCGAACCAATTATACGTTCGCCTTTATCGTTGCGGAGGTATTTTGTTCCGTAAATCTCACCATAGCGACCACCCGCTTTCGCATGGATTGACATTGTTCCCGCCGAAGCAATAATGCGGCGGTCGTTTTTATTGGGGTCGAGCAATTCGATAATTTTATCGCGGTTGCGCGAGAAATTCACAAAAACATCCCAGCGTAAGTCTTTTTTATTAAAAATACTAGCCGTCAGTTGCAACTCAATACCTTGATTTTGAACTAATCCTGCGTTCATTAACTTGGTGGTATAACCCGATGGCGACGGAATGCGTTGTGCAATAATCTGATTTGATGTACGATTAATATAATAGGTGGCATCTAATTTTAGTAAATTCTGAAAGAAAT